>JAZRGR010000102.1:0-42646 GCA_045644345.1 Faecousia sp.
CTCCTCCGGATACGCCAGTCCTCTGGCCGCTCTCTTTACCTGCAGCATCTCCATGCGCCGGTATTCTTCCATCGTCATCCTCTCGATCCTCCTTTTTATGGTTCTAAAGTTAAGACAGGAATACCAGCCAATTGAGGATTAGCGAATCCTCAAATTTGACGCCGTTATTCCGTTTTCGGGGTCGCTGCCCCGTGGCCAAGGGCGGCGGAATCGAACCGCCGACGCTGCTGCACCGCTCCTGCACCCTTGATATAATATAATGTAGGTTTCGCCCTCCCCTAAGGGAGGGCTGTGTCTTCCGTCAAAGCTCGATATGCTCGATCACCGCTCTGACCTCCAGCACGTGTAGATAGTGCTCCATCGCGTTCTGCTGCTCACGGAGCAAGTCAAGATCGCAGTCATGCTTGGGCATGTCCAGCTTGCCGTGGCTTCTATGCACCGCCTCGATGCGGTTGCAGAACTTCTTGAGCCGCTCGTAGCGGATCTTGGTCTGACGATACTCGGCCACGAAGCGAGCCCTGTAGTCTTCGCTGAGCATGAGAGGCACGGTCTCCTCGAACTCGTTGTAGGGCTTGCAGGAGCAGGCCATCATCTTAGATTCATCCATTTTTTTACTTCCTATCTTTAGATTTCAGGATTCTTGATGCATACGTTTTCTCTCTTAACGTATGCGTCCACGTACAGCTCGTCCTTGTCGCCGTTGTACGTCAGCTCATAGTACATCGCGTTTTTTGCCGTTGCACTGGCCAGCGCCTTGTTGTTCTGCAAGGTCTTGCAAGACCACACGATGAAGACATCGTCCTCGGTGATCTGACTGTCACCGGGATCGTTGCTTGAATTGTGGTGATCGGCTACGACTTTCTTCACCAGCTGCTCAAACTTGTTATTGTCCATCGTTTTCACCTCCTTTCCATGCTGTCAACCTTTTTCCAAACTTGGAACAACGCCCAAGCCAGAGGTTTCTTTACGTATTCCATTTTGAGAGCTCTTTCGTATTCCTCACGAAGCATTTCAATGGCTTTTTCAAGCGTCATTCTTCGGGTACCCTCCTGCTTATAATATCCGTATCGGCAGGGCCGTGAGGATTTTTCGTGCCGCAATGCCTGCAGGTCAGCATGATTCTTGAGTTAGACATGTCACTTGCCTCCTTTCCGCAATTTTCAAAAGTAACTTGTCAAGCCCATAAAGCGCTTCTGAAATCAAAATTTTTCTTTTCCCCAAAAGCTCGTTATTCACACAATAGGTTGCGCAAGGAGACAGAGCCTCGTTTGATGAACACCCCCAGGCGATTGCTGTCAGCATGAAAATCAAGTCATCTGTCAGCACGACCACTCCGTTTGAAAGAAGATGGTCTGCTATTTCTTCAAGCTCCCCATCGCCCCAATCGTCGTCAAGGTCTCTTTCCTTTATCGGGTCGCTGGATAAAAGAAGTTCTTTCAATCTATCTCTTTCGGTCATGTCTGCTCCCCCACCGCCACGCCGGCGGCGTTGTATACCGCACCGAGAGTCTCCACCAGATTCTCCCCAATCTTGTAAGGATAGATCAGGCCTCGCAGGATACAACCGCTCATGACGGCCACGTAGGGCCGTCCCTCGCTGTCCACCCGCTTGAAGCACTCGCACTCCTTCCAAGCCTCGAATGGCTTGCGGTAGACCGATTTGATCACCACCAAAGCCCCTGCGCTATCTCTGAACAGGGACAGCTCGTCTCCGCCAAGGCTCATCTGGAAGTCCAGCTTCTCCAAAGGGTCGTCCCCTCGGTGGTAGTCCGCAAAGTCCATGCCTCCAGGGAGGTCCGTCTGATGTGAGACCACCAGCTTGTCCCGCTTCTTGGCGTCTACGTCAAAGATCGCGCAGACGGACTCCTCGTCCAGATAGGGCAGACCGTCCAGCGGGTAACAGGCAACGCCATCGGATATCCATTGGCGTTGCGGGAATACCGTGACATCGTCCTCGGTCTGATCTACCACCTTCTGTTCGTCAAACAGCCTCACACATCCGGAGGCCTTGCAGAGCTTTTCAATCGCTTTGAGTTTCATACCGTCCACCCCGCTTCTGCGATCAGAGCCCCGAGGATCTTCTCCACGTTGGCCTGAAGCTTGTCCGCCTTCTGAGCCGGCTCTCCGCCCTCGGCCTTCATCTTTCCGAGAATACCGGCCACAGTCATCACGTCTCGCTTGAAATTCTCCAAGGCAAGCTGGATCCGCACCACGTTGGCGTCAGCCCCGGCGGCCGAGACCTTGGCCTGCTTCTTGTAGGAGGCCTCCAACTCGGCCAGCTTCTTCTCATGCTCGGCGTTCATCTTATCCATGGCGGCCTTGTGGTCGGCCTCGATCTTCTTCAGCTTTTCGTGCAGCTCGCCCGCATCCTTGGCCTTCTCCGAGGCCTCCTTCACGATCTTGGCCTTCTCCTTCTCGGCGGCAGTGAGCTTGCTCTCGTAGTCCTTGACCGTCTCGGCTTGCTTTACCTCAAACTCATCCCGCAGCCTCTGCTCCTCGGCGGCACGGATCTTCTCGATATCCTCCTCCGAGGGTCTGTGGACGATCACCTCCTGCACCATAGGCTCGGGAGGCGGTGCGTTTCTCAACGCCTCCAACTCCTCTCCCTGCTGCTCGTTCTCAGCCTTCAGCTTGGCGATCTCGGCCCTCATATCCCGAACCGACATCTCCCCGCTCTCCAGCTCCTCCCGATGCTCCTCCACGAAGTCTCTCCGCTCGGGTTTGGGAAGCGCCAGCAGCGCATCCATCTGCGACACCGTCAGCATGGAGAAGAAGTCCAGATCCGACGTGCCCGTGATCATGTCGATCTGCCCGTCACCGTACTCCTTGTAGCACCGCATGAGGGTCTGCGCCTTGGACTCGGAGAAGTCCACGTTGGCCTCCAGCCACGCCCCCCACTCTCCGTGAGGGACGAGAGCCTTTGCCTCCAGGAGCAGTCGGCCCATCTCCACCGCCGACAGGGCCAAGACCACGGCGGTCTTCATCTTAATCTTGTTGATATCCGCCGCCACGTGGGCGGGGGTTCTGGTTACTTCGTTGCTCATGATATATTCCTTTCTTTATCCAACGTTTTCCTTCGGCAGCTCGCCGTTCAGTTCCTTATAGTCCGCCTGCAGTACGTCCACCAGAAGCGATCCCTTCAGGTAGCCGCCGCGGATGATGTTGCCATTCTTCTGTAGGCCGTCCCAGTATTTGAGTAGCATCTCGCGGCTCTTTTGCGCCTTGGTCAGCTCACCCTGTCCCAGACGCTTGGCAATATCCTTGCGCCAGATGTGCAGGGCGGCCTTGGCCTCGTCTCGGTCGTGATACTTGCTGCCGTTTCGACCGCTCCCTTCGTCGTCCCCGTAGGTGCGAAGCTGGATCACGTTGCCGCCCGGCTCCACCTCCATGGTGTACCACGGGGATTCTACGGAAGAGTTTTTCCGCAGGAACATGATATATGTTTCCTCGTTTTCGATGCGGTCAAGGTATGTATTTCGCTCCTCGGCGTCCCTATCCTCTCTCGCGATACAATGACCCAGCAGCATACCCTCTCTTACGATATCCCACACGCTATCAGGCACGATCACGCTGTATGACTCGCCCGTCCATTGGTATATGTCTTTGATTTTCTGGCAAACTGGAGTGACACCGGGATATTTCTCTTCGTGCGCTCTTGCAAGCTTGTCGATTTTTCCGCTTTTATTCATTTCGTTGAGCTTGATCTGGTTGATTCTTGCCAGCTCGTCATGTCGCTCTCGCAAATTTTTCGGCTTGTACACAAGCACCCTTGTCAAATCAAGCTTAAAAGAAACCGCCATATCCAGATAGTCGAACCACAGAGCCACCGCCGCCTGTCCGGTACTGCGGTAGTAGTCTCGGGGGATACCGCCCTTCTTGACCTGCTTACGTAGGTAATTGATGATGGAGGTAATACCCATGCGAGGCAGGTGCTTGTGTGTCATAATCTTGTTGACGTCACTTTCATCAAGGCTCCTCGCCAGCCACGCAAGCTCCTCGTCGGTCAGCTTGTAGCCGCACTTTTCTGCCACCTTGAGCCATCTGATCATGCGTGTGCCGCCGTCCAGCTTCCGCAGCCGCGCACGGGCTTGTCCGTTGATGCCCAGCACCTCGTCTGCGTTCTTGCCCTTCCAGTTGGGTCGGTCCTCATCGTAGTAAAAGCCTCGCACCAGCTCACGGGTCAGCCTCTGATACCCACCTCTGGCCAGCATCTCGTACACGCCTGCGACGATGTTTCCATCCTTCATCAGCAGATGATCATAATTGATGCGCCATCCCCTCTCGGCAATGGCCACCGTCGGTCGTAGCATATCCTCGTAGTAGGTGTCCTTCAGCACGTCGGGGTCAGGCAGGTAGATATAGCCCGCGGCGGTCTGGAAGTGGTCGCTGTTGCGGTCACTCCAGCCGTTGTACTGGTTGTAATAAAGGGCGGTCTCGGTCATCCAGTTGCCCCATCTCCAGTCAAGGGGAGAGGTCAACACCCGCCGAGGGCTGCTGTAGGTCACGTCCTCGCTACCGTTCCGCCACACCTTCTTGACGTTCACGGTCACCATGACGAGGCACAGCCTTCCCTTGATGTCAAAATCCCTGTAGAAGTAGGAGACCCGCTCGTACTGCACCCGCTGACAGGTGGTCTTGCTGACCTTCAGCACAGCCCCGCACAGAGGGCAGGTCTCGGTCTTGTGCTGCTTCCACGGGGCATCCACCGTACCGCCACAGGCCGAGCAGTAGAACCGCCTGACCTTGTCTTTCTTGCTCCCCACGGTGTGATCCAGGAATGCGTAATGCTTTCCACCAAACACGGTATTGTTGACCCAGCCGGGGTCAATGCCCTCGGGCCCCTTCATGACCTTGTACACGTAGTCCGTGATCCTCGTGATGCGCCGCTCTCTGGCGTTCTTGGCCCTTACCCACGAGAGATTTTGCTCGATGACGTCAATGCGCCTCTCGGCCGTACCGTGACACGATCCGTCCGCATCCCGAAGCTCGTCGTTGGCTCTGACCCAGTCGTGTACGGTATCCTCGTCCGTGCCCAGCCAGAACCACTTAACGGTATCCGGTGACGAACACCAACTGTACCCGCCCATGGGAATGTATCGCAGCTTGTCCGTCGTCCATTTCTTGCCTTCCTTGCTGTAGTGGTGATTCCCGCAGGGGGTCATATAGTAGACACCGTAGGGGGATCCGTCCTCGCCCCAATACACGCCGATCACAAGATTCCCGTCCATGACCTCGGCGCAGGCGGCCACATGATTATGTTGATAACAGTTCTTTTCCTTCTTCATGGCCTTGGCAAGCGTTTTCAACGTCTTCTCACTCGGCTTGTTGGCCTCCAGCCATGCCCACAGATCCTTCCGCTTCACAGCTCGGCCACCACCTTTCCGGCCATGTTGTAGATCTTGCCCTCCTCCATGGCATCCTCGGTCAGCACCGCAAACTCCACTGGAGTCCCGCTCTCATCGGTACGGATGAGACCGATGGCCTTTCCGCCGTTTGCGCACCCGCCCAGGGGATCCTGTCCAATCACAACGGCGTAGCCGTTGCTGTCGGTCTGACCCATATCCCTCTTTACCCGCTCGGACAGCTCCCGCTTTGGGTGCTCTATGATGTACTGACAGGCAAACGCCACCACCTCGAACAGCTCCAGTCGCTTCACGAAGACCAGCTCTGTGCAAGACAGCTTGGTGTCGGTCAGATTCTCGTGCACCTCGCCGTCGGCCAGGCACAGCCAAAACTCACTACCCTTGAATGAGTGGTAGTAGGAGAAGCAGTCCAGCGGATTCTCCGCCGCATGAAAGCCCTCCCGGACGCAGGTCGCCGCGTCGCAGATATTGACCTCGTCGGACTTGAATTGATACCCACGGCACTTGAGTCCGGGGTCGGTCATCTTAAAACACATTCGTCCCATGATGCCCTCCTCAGTCGCCCAGCAGGTCAAATTCCAGAATAGTCGCGCCGCCTGTCGGCTCGTCATCAATACCGAGATCCAATAGATCGTCGTCCTTCACCGACGGCACCACCACTCGGCAGCTCATTGTCACCTTTCCCTCGGGGATGTAGAATCGCACCGCCTCGGCGTAGGCATCCAGATCCGACACCACGGGCTTGTCCCTCGTAGAAAGCTTGACCACACCCTCCAACAGGCTTTGAAGCTTCTTGTCCTTGTCCAGCACCGCCTGCGCAAAGTCCTCGTCCTGATAGCAAAAGCGCACCAGCATGGAGCAAACGGGCTCTGCAAGCCCTTTCACGAGTCCCATAGGGTATCCGCTCCCTTTCAGCTTGGAGACCACCTCGGCCTCCTTATGTAGCTTGTCCGCCGCACGGTCGGCGTTAGTCTGATTGATGTTGTCGCTCATTTCCCTTGTTCCTTTCTTTTTTACGGCGCCGCCGTAGTTCTTTTGTACATTTTCTCAAGCACTCCAACATAATTCGTCCACAAATCAACCCCGTTTTTTATGTAGTTCATCACCGCAAAGGTGTGCAATTCGCCGATTTTATTACCTTGGATTCTGCCCGCTATAAAATTTGCTATATTTTTGCACTGAAGCGACGTCAAGCAAAAATCCTTTTTCACGGTGATTTTGTCAACGTCACCTTTGCCGACGTACGAAACATCCACGTACTCCGTATTAACAACTTGCGTCCAGTCCAGCGCCCTGAATAATCCGTTTGTGAATCTCTTGCAAACCCACTCCGGCTCTGCATCCTTGATGCCCACTATGTCTCTTCCAAATACATTTTTGAATACCTTCATAAAGTCCAGTAGGCTTTCTTCCGTCCATCCTCCCATATCACTCACCGCCTTTCAATGCTCGTTCTTTTCGTTGAAATTCACTTATTTTTCGCTCATCGTATCCGCAAATGTGAGACATAGTAACCGCCCTGTTTATAGCGGTCAAAAGGGGTTTCAACTGCATATGCAAATTAAATGTTGCCGTCTTTTGACATTCTTCGCAAAGTGGAATCTCTATGTAAATTCCGCAATAGTCAAAGGCAAGATTTTCGCTTGTATTTCTCGATCGACAACAAGCACACTTTCTTTTTTGACTCTTTGTTAAAAAATTCATTCCGCACCGCCTTTCATCTTCGAAAGAGCTTTTTCGGCTTCTTCTTTGATGAGGAATACAGTTTTGCCTATCTCTTCAAAGTAAAATACTCCGCAATTATAAGCCAACCAATAATCTTCATCGTCAGACCACAAATCCGTTCTTATCGACCATCCTGCCTCGGTAATTGACATTCTTTCAACCGTTAAAATAGCAACACCGCTTGTGTCTTTCCACTTCCACGGCAAATAAATTGTATCCCCCACCTTACACGGCAACTCTATTGTGTTTTCGCTCTGCTTGCGGTAGCCTGCGTTGTAGAGGGCTTCGGCAATATTCGCACAAGTATTTCCAGTCGGCACACCGTTGTTGTCTTCCCCGTCTATAACTCCGTCCACGATTATATTGAACATCTCCTCAATCTGCTTTTCTTTGCTCATCCCATCACCCCCTCGTCCATGGGGCAAAATGCACCCCGCCCTCGGCATCCATCGTCACGCCCCGCTCCCACGCAAGCACGTCACATCCCTTCTTTCGCAGCTCCTCCCGCATGTAGTAGTCCTCTACGTTCTGGCCGGTGGCCGCCAGCTCGTAACGACCCTCCTGCACCCGCAGGTCTCGACGGATCTCGGCTCTCGCTCGGATCATCCACTCCCAGTCCTCCCGGAGCCGCTGGGCGCCGTGCCCCCGCCCCACGGCAAGGGCGTACAGCATGGAGATCAGCATGGCGTTGGCCATGGCCTCATGCTCGGCCATGCGGTATTTCTCGGTGCGGTTCCATGCCTTGATCTCCGCCTCCGTCATGTCGGGGAACTGCCGCAGGATCGCGGGCGGTTCTCTTCTGATGTGTGATTTCATGTCCTTCTTTTTTCCTTTCTTTTTGTGCCTTACGCCAGCCAGATCTTATACAGCCTCATGACCCGTCTCGTCACCTCTCGGCAGTAATATGCGGATTTCCTGTGCTTCTTGGCGATCACCTTCCACAGATCTCCCCGCATCCGCTCCTCGCAGATGGCCTTGTCCATCCGAGGGTGGTAAAACCTCTTGCGGAGCCGCTCGTCAGCAAAGACCGAGTCAATCATCATCTGTGTCATTGTTCTTTTCCCTGCCCTTTCTGATTGCCCTCAAATCGAGAAACAGAGCAACCACATAAAACGCTGCGCCAATAGCTATCAGGACTTTAGGCAGAATTTCATTAAGATCAACCATATTACTCACCATATCGTGTCACACCTCGATTTCAAAGCTCTTATTGTCCTCCCCAAATGGCAGAACCCTCGTCTTTGGCACGTAGGAGGCGTACTTCACGACTATACAACCTTTCAGGTAGAACACATTGCTATGATAATCCGGCTCGGCTATAAACGAGGCCTGCAGCTGGCCGTCCAAAAGGAAGTCCATCTCGTAGCCCTCGGCCACTCGCCACTCGCCCTTGCATAGGTACCTTCGCTTCTTGTATTCGCCTCTTCGCCATCTTGCCGTCTTCTTCATCGTTGCGACACCTCCTCCGGGGTGAGCATCCGGGACACCAGATCCGCCTGGGGGATCTTGAAGAGCCTGGACGCACTGGCCACCTCTTCCATCTTCCATTCTCCCGGCAGGCGCATCTTTTTGTAAAAGGTCGCTCGGCATATGTTCATGTACTCCATTACCTGCTCGTCGGTGACGTGACGCACGTCACCAATCAGCTTGAGGTTCGCAGCGAAGATGGCGCCGACCCCCATTTTCCTATACGTCTGCTTTTTTGCCATATTTTCTCGCCGTCCTCCTTTCAACGCCCGTATTCGTCTCTGCCCTGCCCCTCATATGTAATGACACCGGCAGCAGCTGCCTCGTCTGCGATCTCTCCCTTGCACGTAAGCAGGAGCATGATCCAGCCTCCGATTTTTCTCAACACCTTCATGATTTTTCCTCCTTATACCTTTTTCAGATTTTCCTCACGGCAAAACCAACCGTGCCACTGTCTCGGATTGATGCCGTTCTCCCTGGCCCGATAGTCCGTGACTCCCTCGGACAGGGGCTCGTCAAACTCCACCGTGTAGGGGCATCTGGTTCCATCCACGTAGATCACACGGCCGATCATACCGTTCAGCCAGCCGTTCCCGCAGATCACCGCGTTGTAGACCACACGGTCCCCAACCTTGAATTTACTTGCCTTTTTAGCCTCCCTTGCCATGCCGTTCCTCCTTCTTCATCCACGCCTTGGCGTCCAGAAAGAAGGAACGCCCCAGCTCCTTGTAGGGTATGTACGTCCCCGGTGCCTCGTACAGCTCGTAGGCGGCCTGATCGGGGCTGTCCGATACGAAGAACCCCTTAAGGCCGATCTCCACAACAAAGGCCTCCTGCAGCTCTCCTCGGCGGTTTCTGACGGTGACCGTGTCACCCACGTCCACCGGTGTGATCAAATATCGTTCCATGCTCTTGTCCTCCTGATTGTATTACTTTTGTCCACTCTTCCTAACCAATGGCAGGATCACGTCGTCCAGCTCCTTGAAGGTCTTGGTCTCGGGGATCCACACGCCCGCAGGGATCCCGTCCTCGGTCACAATGTAGACCAGATCCTCCGGCATGATCACCGAGAGCCTGCCCTCCAGCTCGGGGCAGACAACGTCTCTGGCCGCCTCGATCTCCGCCTCCAGCTCGCTGCGGCGGTCCCTCGTCAGACCCGTCAGGATCTGATCAATGTAGACCCGCAGCATGGCCGCTCCCCTTTCCGTGCTCCCGCTCATGGCCTCGGATATGCGGGAAGAGGGCTTGTCCAGCTGCTCGGCTATCTCCTTGGTGGTCACGCCCAGCATCTTCATCTTGGCCTCAGCCTTGTCCCTGTAATTTCTTTTCACGTTTTTTCTCCCTTCTCTATTGACATAATTTAATTTCTGTGCTATACTAACTTAACTAACTTGCCTTACCGCCCGCGCCAACGGGCTATTTCTATCCCTTCCTGTGTAACGCCTTACGGGAATGGAATATCTTATGTGTGACGAATGCGACCCGGACTCCGCTCCCGATCCTTCCACCTTCCCTTCATCTTATTATAGTCCGTAACTCCTTACCGTTTTTTTCTTGAATTTCCCCCGCCTGTGCGCTAACACAAGCAGGGGAAAAATCAGAACAAGAGCGTGGAGCAATTGTCAACCCACCTCGGACGGCTGATCATCGGCATGCAGGAAAGGAAACAAACCGGCTGCCTTCTCGCCGGAGGGCGGCCTGTTCTGAGCTTAGGAGGACTCACAGGGCGATTCCCTCGACGGGTTGTGACTTCATTATATCTTACTAATCAAACTTTGTCAATCCTTTTTCTCAAACTTTTCAAACTTTGTAAAATCTAAACAAACCCGCGTTGGTTAGATTGGTAAAATTAACAGGAGGTATATTTTATGTTTTGGAAAAATTTTGTTTCGCTTTGCAATCAAAAAAATAAAACGCCTAATGGCGTTTGCGCCGAGCTCGGTCTTTCCGTTGCCACTGCCACAAAGTGGAAGAAAGGGTCTGTCCCTCGTGACACTACATTGAAAAAAGTAGCCGACTACTTTGAGGTATCTGTTTCTTACCTCCTCGGTGTAGTAGACGATCCCGATCCCATTGTTCTCATTGACCCCAGTAAAAAAGAGCCGCCCATGCTGGAACGACTCAACGAGGTTATGAAGGATATGACCGAAGAAGAGCTGAAGGATCTGGAGAAGTATGTAGAGTTTATTTTGAGTAGAAAAAAATAAAGGATGGTATAAGAGTCTTGAAACGGCTTCTTGTTGTCGCCCTCTCTTTCTTTTTAATATGGCTATTCTGCATTCCGGTATTTGCTCACTCGGGCAAAACGGATGCGGCAGGCGGTCACTATGACAGCTCCACCGGAGAATACCATTATCATCACGGCTACCCTGCTCACAGCCACGATAACGGCTGCCCTTACGACTATGACGATAAAACAGATCATAGTCCCGGGTATAATTCCGGCAATAATTCAAGCAGCAGTAGTCATTCAAATTCTTCAGGAGGGGGGTGGATTGTCATTATTATCTTTGTCATAATAGGTGCCGTTCTTGCATTTTGCTTTTGGCTTTGTCGTGATTCAGGGTCGTCCTATAGTAAAACGACTACGACACCTAAAACCACAACGACAGTCGCTGTACAAAGCCAAACAAATGTCAAGGATGCGAAATTGTCCGAATTAGAAGCTGAAGTTTTCAGATTAAAGCGAGAAAAAAACGATCTTGAATCCTCTATTCGCTATAAAGATGCTTTAATCAAGCAAAAGGATACCGAGATCAGCAATTACCAAAAAACTGACGCACAAAAGAGGATCGCCGAATTGGAGTCTTCCTTAAAAACCGCTCAGCGATTTCGTGATAGCCATTGGTCTCAATTAACTTCCTTGAAAAAGGAGCATGATAATTACGTCAAAAATGCAGAGGCAGAACTGAAAAAGGCACAAGAGGCAGCTACGCCAGTTTCTGTTTCCGAAAACAACAGGTTGCAAAATAAGGTTATTGAACTGCAGATTGAATTGCAAAATTTACGCAAGTCGATCTTCTCCGCTCCATCTGAGAAACAAGTCGAAGATCTTACTTCAAAGATTGAAGCATTGGAAAAGATCAACAAAACGCATGTGAACACTATAAACTCCTTGAAAAAAGAGCTTGCTTCTGAAAAGAAAAACACTCACGCCGCCACAGCACCCGCCGAAGAAGAACGTCGATATTACGAAAGTAAAATTGAAAAACTCAAAGGCGAGCTTAAAGAGCCTACTTATTTTAAGAATCTTTTCACCAGCTCGTTAAGGAAACTTGAAAAAGAAGGTGACACCCTCTTCTACAATTACCCTTCTGTTCGTGATTTTTTTAGGCAAGTAACCGATAAACGATTTCATCGCGCTATGACCGAGGATATCAGCATCGTCGGTAAAGTGTCCGTCCAGGCTTCTATCCGTTCTTCCACATCTACCTATACCACATCGCTACAAAGTTGCACCTGCGTTGACCATCAACGAACCCACGAGCCATGCAAGCACATGCTGTATTTGGCTTATCATACCGGCGTACTATTGATAAATAAAAACGAAACGCAAAAGTCTATAAAAATATATTTGGACAAACTTCAAAAAACACCCGTTTCCAAAAAATAGAAGACACCCCGCCTCTCGACGGGGTGCCGCAAACCTCACGCTCCTCTCCCTGATCTAACGCATATATGAGCAGGCGTCAATCCCGGGGCTTTTGCCCGCGGCGGGACACGACCCCCACCGCGTACCGCAGGATCTCTGCCTCGTCATCCTCTGTCAGCTCCCCCGTGGCCTTGGCCTTGTAGAGCTTGTCCTTCAAGCGGGCTCTCGCCGTGTCGGCGGCTCTCTCGTCTCTGACGGTCTTTTGATTTCTCCTGGTGTCGCTCATATGTTTTTCCTTTCTGCCTCCGCTCGGAGTGCCCCTATAATGAGCTCATTATAGTACGGCGCAGGCGTGCCGTCAAGGACAAGCTTTACTACTTTACCGAATTAAAACAGCAAAAAAATAAAGGAGGTCACGCAAAATGTGGCTGGACAAACTCAACGAGATGAAAAAAACAACCAATACTCGGACAAAAACCCTCGCAGATGCCATCCATCGGTCAGAACGTACCGTAGGCCGCATGCTGTCCGGCGAATCCAGTATAGATATGACCGACCTGCAAACTATGGTTTCGGTCATGGGAGGCATCCTGGACGACATCTTTGACGGGTCGGACATGAAGCTCCCCCGCCCTGAGGTCGAGACTCTGAAAAAGGAGATCGAGGCCCTGCGCGACGAAATATCCCTGCTGCTGGCCGAGGTCTCCGCTCTGAAGGACAAAAACTGCAAGCTGGATTCCGAAAATGACCGTCTCCGCCTGACACTGGCGCACAAGGAGGAGCTCCTCGCCTTGCATACGTACTATATGAGCAGGCATAAGGGTGACTGATTATGGCGAAAAAGCGCAATACTGGCCTTCCCAAGATCACCCAGCTCCCCAGCGGCGCCTACCACGCCCAGGTGTACAGTCATACGGACGATAACGGCAAGCGACGTTATGAGTCCTTTACGAGTTACGACTATAATCAAGTTCTGCTGGAGGTCGCACAGTTCAAGGCGGACAAGAAGCGGGACAAGATCGAGGGCAATAAAAATGACCTCACCCTTGGCGAGGCCATGCAAAAGTATCTTGACATCAAGTCCGCCGTCTTGTCTCCGTCCACCTTTAAGTCCTACAGCGGGATCGTGAGAAACCACTTCAAGGAGCTACAGCCTATTCCGCTGGACAAGATCACGCGGGCACAGATCCAGGTATACGTCAATCAGATCTCTGCCACCCGATCTCCCAAGACCGTGCGCAACGTCCACGCCTTTGTGACAGCCGTGTTCGGTATGTTCCGCCCGGACTTCTCGCTGACCACGACCCTCCCCCAAAAGCAAAAGACCGAAATGATGATTCCAACCGAGGAGGAGGTCAAGCAGCTTCTTCAGCTCACCGATGGCTCTCCCATGTACGTGCCTATCATCCTTGCCGCTTGTTGCGGCATGCGCCGCTCCGAGATTGCCGCGCTCACGTGGAAAAACGTTAATTTCAAAAAAAACACCATCACGATAGATCAAGCTATGGTCATTAACGTGGATCGGGAGTTTGTGGTCAAAACCACAAAGACAGTCGCCGGAACCCGCACCATCCGCATGATCCCTCTCGTGGCCGACACATTAAAGCAGATCAAAGAGCCAACCGCTCAACCTGACGACCACATCACCGTCGGCCCTAACTCTATCACCAACAACTTCTGCCGTCTCGTGCGGCGCAACGGTCTCCCGGAGTACCGCTTCCACGATCTGCGCCACTATACCGTCTCTGTCATGCTGGCTCTCAACATCCCCAAGAAATACATCGCAGACTACGTGGGCCATGAAAGTGAGAACATGATCGACGAGGTCTACGGACACATTATGGCCTCTAAAAAAACATCAGTCGAAGATCAAATGCAGGAGTATTTTTCCAAGTTTCTTGCATAACGCGGGTTATACAAAATAAAATGCAAAACGCCTTTTTTGTTATCGTTATGCATCAATGGTTTTTTGTGTGGAAGGGACAGGTTCGAGTCCCGCCATCAGCTCCAAAAGAAAAACCCTTGCACTGCAAGGGTTTTTCTGTTTTCCCTTTCGCTTCAATACTTTTTTACATGCCATTTTCCCCGTTTCTGTATGCCTACGCATACTTTTGTATGCCCTTTTAAACTCCTTATGCAAAACGAAAATGCAAAACGAAAATGCAAAACGGGAATGCAAAATGACCCCCACCCTCTATTGAGGATGGGGGATTTCTTACACAACCCAGTAACAATCCACAATCTCGTCGGAGCAGTCCCAGATGTCCAGCACCTCGCCGAAGATCGAGCACGTCAGATGGCCGTCTACTCGGATGATTAGTTTCTCGTCATCACGTCGCCGGGATAGCTCACCCACCGTCTCTTGACGGGCGGGCCGCCATGCCGCCAGCCCAAATATATCCTCCAGCAGACGATGGTAGCAGCACACGCACAAGGGCTCACATCTCTCCTTCTCTGCGACGAGATGGAGCAGCCTGTCCGCAGCGCTGTACCGAATACCAAGTGCCGTACTGATCGCTCGGCAGACACAGTCCTCTTCTTCCCGCTTGTCGGGATTGCGGTTGTAGTATCGCCACATTGTTACTCGTCTACGTCAGCAATGCAGAAATAATACATCGCCAGCTTTGCCGATCCGTCGGGGGCATCCTCGTCATCCAAAAACGCCTTTGCCATTTTCAGATAAAAGTCGGCCTCCTTCTCCGGCTCTCGGGATATGTAGGGCTTCAGAACCTCGCAGTAGTCCGAGTAGAGCATGTTGGCCGCCATACAGAGGTCTTCCTCCGTATAGCCCTCCATGTCGCCGCTCAGGTGCTTGATCCGCTCCATAATCATGTGTTTGTCGAAGTGTATACCCTCGGTGCCATCGGCGTTCATGAGCATCTGCCCCCACCGCTTCATATCCTCGCGGGGGAGCTTAAGCTTGGGCTCGTGACCGCGGCCATCGTTACTTGATCTATAAGCCCGATAGTCGCGCTCATCGTCCTCATCGTAGCCGCCTCTGTCTCGCCGTCTACGATCCGCATAATCCCGTCTGTCCGCTCTGTCGCGGACATATCGACCGCTCGCTCCTCTGCGGCGGTAGTCGTTACCATCCATGCGATCCATCGCTCTGTCACGCATATCACGCCCGTCTCTCCCGTCCTCGCGGTCATACTCCCAGTCTCGCTCCCTACCCATGCTGCGGTCAACAAGGCGGTCTCGGAGCATTCGCTTTGCCATGTCTGTCATGCTGCCACCTCCTTACGTAGCCGCAGGAATAGCAGCTAGATTATTGGTCGGTGCGCAGTAAAGACCGGACTTGACACGAAGGTTGGCGCCGGTGGGAGTCGTCTCCACCTCAAGGCAGTAGATGCCTCTTGTCTGGATGGCTCTGGCCGTTACCGGCGAGCAGTTGCATCTCACCAGCGGATACACAGGATCCGTCACGCCTCCGATGCCCAGCGCTACCGGCATGTCCACGGTAGCTGCCGCAGGTATGGGCTGCGCCACGATCAGCTTAATGCAATCTCCGTTTCGGTAGGAGGTCGCAGGCACGTCGATTACCAACGTATCCACACCATCCACCGTTACCACCGTGACCGCCGAGGATACGGCCGTGTTGGGACACAGCTTGCGCATATTGTTGTTATTACACATAGTGATCCTCCTTTCTCACTTGGTCAGGGGGGCATATGCCCCCCCCTGCTTGTCTCAGTCAGGCGCAGCCGCAAGCGTTACCGTT
Source organism: Faecousia sp. (assembly GCA_045644345.1). Taxonomy (GTDB): domain Bacteria; phylum Bacillota; class Clostridia; order Oscillospirales; family Oscillospiraceae; genus JAZOXB01. The sequence goes on from JAZRGR010000102.1 coordinate 15,868, forward strand.
GCCCCAGCCGGATCCCCAGCCAAAGGCCGAAGAGAAAGGCGAGCAGGTGATGTAAGCGGGCTTCGCAGTGGGACGCAGCTCGTTGATCAGGTAGGCGTTCTGTGCGGCCTGAGAGGCATTCAGGCGCAGAGCCTGATTCTCGGAACGCAGACGGTCCATCTCCTGATTGGTCAGGTAGCCGATGATGCGATCCGTGCCGCATTCGATGGCACGGCGGGTCTCGCAGTGCTGACGCTCGGTGTCGAATCTCAGCTGGTCGATATTGCGGTTGGTCTCGCAGCAGCAGCTTGCGATCTCTCGGGAGAGACCCGAGAAGCCGTTGAGCAGATTTGTGTTCTGAGCATAGAAGCCGTCACACAGACCGTTCTCAAGACCGTTCAGCTTGTTGTTGATGCCGGTGGTGTCAAAGCCTCTCTGCACCTCGCCGAAGACACTGGCTCCTCCGCCAAAGCCGCCGCCGAATCCGCCGCCCCAGCCGCCGCCAAACAGCGCGGCAAGTACAATCAGAGCGATCCAGTCGCCGCCCCAGCCGCCGTTACATCCGTTATTCATACCCATGCCCTGCCCCACGGCAAAGCCCTCCGTAAAATTGTTTTCACCCATTTTTGTTCCTCCTTTTTTTGTATTTTTGTTGTTTGTTTTTTATATCAACCGCCCGCCGATCGCTCAGGCGACTGGTATCTTATCGGCGCATCTGCCCCACGAACTGCATGGGGTTTGCGAAAAACTGTTCGGGGTCTATCCCCATCTGCTTGAGATACTGTGATGCCAGCGTCCGAGGATTCTGCCCTTGGATCTGCTGGGCAAATTGAGGATTGCGGCGAAGCAGCTCCTGCACGTAGGCCTGGGGATTTGCGCCGCCCTGCTGCATCATCATGCCAACCTGTTGCATGACTAAATTGTTATTTATCATGCTCTACGCCCCCTCTCATAGCCTCCACAGAGGCTCTCAGCTCGTCGAACTCCTTACGGGTCACCACATCCCCTCCTCCGCTCTGTGAAGCCTCTATGGGGCTCAGGGAGCGTGTGCGGATGAGCTTCCTTCCCTCCGCATCGGTGTAGACCTCGTGCATGGCCGTCTCGTCCTGCTGAATGTAGATCATGAGGCTGTCCGGCATCGCCGCCCGAGACAGCGCGTCCTTGGCGTCTACCACGTAGATCTTGTTGCCCCTCGTCTGTACCGGCTGGGGCTGAGGCTGGACAAACCCGCCTCCCCATCCCTGACCGTTCCCGAGATTAGGCACGTAAGGCGCATTGAAGTTGTTATACATAAGCATCCCTCCTTGTGTTTTCATCGGTGGCATTTCCCACCGTCCGCCATTATTGTACAAAAAAAGAGCCCATCAACCCTCGGGGGTTGATGGGCTCTTTATATGCGTTTTATCGGGGTTTTCTCGGCGGAAACTCGGGCGGTCGTGTCACCCCTGGGCGATTTCCTCCAGCGCCGCCTGCACCTTGGCTATGACGATCTTCTTTTCGGCATAGTAACGGTCAGGGTCCAGACATAAATGGAGAATGATCCCTTGGTTGTTTCTCGCCTCGGTCGCAAGCTCTTCAAATATCTCAGCTTGCAGGGGCGTGAAGTTCGCGGTCTGTCTGACCAGCTCCCGAACCTTCATAGTCGGGATGGCCGAGCTTACGCGAAACTTCGTCATTGTCTGTGTCGCTCCTTTCTGCCTCCGCATTCACAGCGGCAGGCGGTGCGGTCTTGTTTTTTCTCTCGGTTAAAAACTTATGAAGGATTCTCCCTTTTCTCACCAATCTGTCCTTGTATTCGACTGTGACGTAGTCCATCATGTTCATGTACTGCGTCATGCCGACGACCAGAAACATCACGATCTGTACGGCTCTGATCATGAGCTTGAACCACGAGAAGTCTGCGATCATATCGACCGTCATGTATCCCACAATCAGCGACAGAACGATTTTAGAGAGCGTATTCTTGGCGGCCACCTGCTTCTTGTACTCCGACACGCCTCTGCCCATGTAAAAGGGATCGTCTCGGTTGTTCCCTTCTCCCGTGAGCTCACCGGCGGACAGCTCCGTCAGCCTTAGATGTACCGCTCGAATATACGCTTTTGTCTGGCGCTTGGCCGTGGCCTTCCGAATACACCACATGCGAAATCCCAGTTTCTTGATCTCCGATCTTTCCGGAGCCCGTATCTCGACAAGCTTGTACTCTCCCGAGCTTGTGAAGCACGTGTCGTAGGACAGTCCTGCCTTGGAAAGAATCCTCGTGCGCTGGTTTCTGTAATTCTTTTCGTTCTCACTAACGCACCACACGTGCAGGTCGTCCATGGCGTTCTCGTCAATGATCTGATCGATGCGGTCGTTATGGTTTTTTGTCGCTTGGACAACCTCCGAGGATAACATCCCCTCCACCAAACCCTTATTGTTGTACAGGCTATTGATCGCCGTGGATGCCCAAAAGCCCAGAAAGCTGCTGATAACTATGTCTACGATGCTGATATTTTCACTGTGTCCGGGCGTTAGGAATGCCGAGCAGAAGAACAAGGCGCAGATCATGACCGTTGCCATGTTTCCCGTGTTCAGTCGGACAAACCTCTTGAATCTCTCCAGGTTTTCTCTCTCCTGCTCGTAGTTTGACATGCGCTCCATGAATTAGGCCTCCTTTTCCTCTTCTTGCCTTTCATCTATGACTTTGTCCGCTTCCTTTTTTTCGTCCTTTTTTTCATCCTTGGGTGCGACTGCCATGGCTGCCGCATCAAGGCAAACGCCGCCAAGGCCGCTTACCACGCCGCCCATGCAGATGGTTTCAACGTCAGGAAGAATGGGATACAGGCGTCTTACCAGGGTGCAGATTCCCAGGATCACGGCGGACAGGATTACAGTCCCTATCACAACTCCTCCCGCAGACTTCATCTTCTCCCTCATCGGCTTCATTGCGTTGGAAATCCTTTTTCTAAACGCAAGCACGGCCACAATGGCCACCGCCACGCCTCCGCCTGTCAATGCGACCTGGGGCTCCTGCTCAACCGCCCACAGCGGGAACTTCTGGGCAATGAGCCAGATGGGCACGCCCCCCGCCAAAATGGCGGAGGTGCCCCTGAGTCCCTTGGAGAGTAGCTTACGCTTCGTCGTGCTTTTCATCCTCGCTTACCTCCCCTGCAAGCTCCTTGTTATACAGCGCCATGATCTCCTCCTTACGCTGGGCGGGGAGTCTGGCGTCCTTGATCAGCTCTGCAAGGAGCACGGAATTAGCCCTGGTCTCCATACGGTTTGCGTGAAGCTCGGCAATCACGTCCTCGGTGATCCTTGTCATATTGCCGGCGATCTCCTTGGTGGCGGCCTCTACGCCCTCCTTGCAGGCCGTGACGCTTGCCCTGGCCTCCTCGACCATCTCTACCGCATTGTTATTCAAGAGGATCGCCTTACTCGTCATGTCCTCGGACTTGGTCTCGATTCTCTTTCGAGACTTCTTGGACGATCGCACCTCCAGGAATGCTGCGGCAAGAACGCCCGCACCCGTAGTGATCGTACCTACAAGCTCCGGATTATTGGCCAGCCATTTGCTGAGGCCCTCCATCATGCGGGTCAGGTAGTCCTTTTCCACAAGGGCGCCGTCTACGCTCTCTGTAACGGCCTCGGTAATAGCCTCGGTTACAGGCTCGGTAATAGCCTCTGTCACAGGCTCGGTCACAGGTTCGGTGACGGCCTCGGTAATTTCTGCCTCGGGCAAAAGCTCGGTGATGTCCTCAGCAAAGGCGGGGGCAACGGCAACGGTCATGATCAAGGCCGCCATCAGCGCAGCCAGAATAAGCTTTTTCATTTGTTTTCTCCTCCAATATTGATGATTCCGAGCGCATCGGGCTCGATTGCAGCGGCCAGCTTGTGGAAGTCCGCCACCAGTCTGTTATTTTGCCGCTCAAGCTCGTCCATCTTGAGCCGCAGGGGAATGTAGCCCGTGGCGTAGTCGGCCACGGAGTAAGGAACACCGTCCTTAAGAAGGGCTCTCTCGCCCTTATAAACGATCCCTGCCTTCGTCTTGAATTTAATGCGGCAGGTACCGCTCTCGTCCTTACACACCGGCACGGCCGATCCCTCGGCCTCCAGCTCAAAGCACTCCTTGTTTATGTACAGCTTGCCTGATAGCTTCGGCTCAACCGTTACGGTCTGCCGTCGGTCATCCACCAGCAGCACGGTGCGGTCTGCCAATAAATAGATCCTCATGTCTTATCCTCCTTTGCCGCTTCGGGATCCTCGATCTCCCACCACCCTTCGGGGCTGTCCACGTCGATGCAGGATGTCACGGTCTCACCGTCCGTGAGCACCTTGCCCTCGTCGGCCACGAGGCGGTGTAGGGTCGTATAAGGCTTGTTCGGCTTTTTGGGGGAGACGGTGATACCGCCTCCGTCCCGCTTGTATCTGTATAGTGTCATGTTCCTCATGGCTTATCCTCCCGTATAATTGTAGTTGATTTGTGCGGAATTCCCCCCCCAAGGGGCTCCGGCAACCGCCCCTTCAGGCCATGGACAGTTAATAGTCTCGAGGTTGATGCAGCTCATTATCGCGCTTGACTCTATCTTTTCTGGCGTTCCCTCAAATGTTATAGTCTTTAAACCGATGTTGTTAAATATAGCCAAGTTTGTTACAGATATAACAGATTTGGGCAACGTTATTTCTTCAAGAGCAGGGCACTGGCAAATTGCTGATGATCCAAAGGTCTCCACATCTGGCATATAGAGCCTTTTTAAATTAGCTTGCTGATAGATGGCGTACTGCGGTATTTTTTTAACACCAGCAAGGTTAATCTCCTCTGCGGTTTTTTCAAAATACTCTTTTACAGGAAAATCACTCCCTCCATTACCGCTCTGCTTGCCCTTCTTGATGCCGATGATAAACGAGTTAATATCCATCTCGTCACCCCCTTACCACGTCAGGACGGTCACGTTGCCGTCCCCGTCCGTGATCTTGATGGGATTCCCGTCCGCATCGTACTCGATCGTGGTGGTCTTGGTAGTCCCGTCCGAGAAGGTCTCCACCACCTCGCCATCATCAAGACTGGACAGGTCGATGGAGGTAGGGATGTCATCGCCGTATGTGTCGACGCCGATAAGAGCCACTCTCGGATCGGTGGTAGACTCGTCCTTGAGGCGGATTGCGATAAATTCAAGATTAACTGCCGGCGGCTTAGAGGCCTCCGATCTTGCTACATACACGTACCGATTATCCTCCCCCCCTGGCTCGGGTGTAACGGTAAGTCTTGCTTTTGCCGCGGCCTTCTTTGTCTTAGAGTCCTCAGGAATCAATAGTATTATTTCTCCCGGGGAAATCGAATCCATACTCAGTGTAGCTTCATAGGGGTCTGAGTCTCTCCACCTTGATACCGGAATATTCGTAATGCTAATTGATATCGTCTCTTCTATGTCCTTCTTTGCCTTGTCCAAGGCCTCGTCGATATCTTCTGCCGTGGTGTCGATGCCAGCCATGATAATCCGCGGTTCGAGGAGCTCCGAATTGGTATTGTCCTGATCCTTTAAGGTCAGAACAATGAAATTCATATCCGAAGACGGTGCTTCAGATGCTTCCGACCGAAAGATCGTATAAATCCTCATCGCTCCGGCGGCTCCTTGTTCCATCTCGGTGTTTACCGAAAGGCGAGCCTTGGAGGCCGCTCTTCTCGTCTCATCGTCTGCCGGATACAGGATCATCGCGCTCTTTAAGAATGTAGGCAAAATTGAAGTGTAAACTTTGTGCTCAAACGGGCCCTCGTCCGTCCACGCGCTGGCCGGAATACTTATTTTCGACAAGGATATTGCCTCTGTGCCCTTTTCCTTCATACCTCTGATCTCCTCGTCAACCTGCGCATCCTTTGCCTTCAGGCCGTCGATCTCCTCGTCAACAGCCTTGTCCTTGAGCTGCAACGCCAATATTTGCGCATCCTGCCGCATAAGGACTTCAAACTCATGCATGGACTCAACGATCTGTTGCGCTCCGCTTTCAATTACGTTCACCCAAATCTTTGGCGCGGCGACCGGTACGCCCTCCTCGTCGTAGATCCACACCGTCACGGCAAACCTTCCGGCGCAGGTGGCGATCTGATCCCCCGACTCAAAGTCATAGACGATGTATCCGTTCTCCACCACGCACCCGTTGACCAGCGCTGTGTTGTCGGGCTTTGTTCCCATCAGCATGGCCGACCACCTGGGAGGAAGTTGGAACGGCTTTCCTTCGTTGGTGACTACGATCTCCAGCAGCCTGTTTCGATCCCCTCTCGTGCAGGTGATGCTCTTCTGCACGTCGGGCATGCTCAGGTCCAGGGTGATCCTCGTCACCGCTTTCTTCAAATAGCTCATAACTATCTCCTTTCGGGGGAGGGTCGCCCCTCCCCAATTGAATTACTTGTTGGCGTCCCGTACCCACTTCTCCACGGTCTTGGCCGTGTCGTTGCGGTTTCCGTACAGACCCGTCTTAATGAGAAGCTCCAGAAGCCGTCTCATCTCCACGGTATTGTTTTTTGCCCATGCCTCCAGGTACAGCTTCTTGTACTTGGACGTCACCGAGGATTTGATGGAGGCCTTGGCCTGGGCCTCGGTCTTGCACTGCTCCATCTTGAAGGACAGGAGATACTCGTAGACGTCTGCGAAATCATCATTGTCGCCTCTGTCTATGGCGTCCGCCAGATCCGACGCCGTGTACAAGGCTTCTACCTCGATCTCGTCCTCGTCCTCCTCTGTATCTGCAGACTCGTCCTTCGGCACCTTGGCCTGCTTTTCGGCATCCTTGATGGCCAGCACCTCGTTGTTGATAGCACGGATGATGATGTTTCGGTCAAAGTGTCCCTCTCCCTCGATCTGCTCGATGATGGACTCAAATACCTCCAGCTCGCCGTCGATCTTGGCCTGTGCAGCCTCTGCAATGCGCTTGTCGTTCTCCCGTAGCTCCTTGCGAAGGGCCATCTCGGCATCCTTCTCGGTCTCGTACCTTGCCGCCACACGGTCGTAGTGGGCCGTATCGCCCCGCAGAGCCGCTTTGTACAGCTCGTAGGCGTTACCCTCCTGTGCGCCAAACAGCTTAAAGATGAGGTTGTATTGGCTCTTCAAGCCGCTAACAACAGCACCACCCGTTCCGCCACCCGTCACAGGCTCTGCGTCGCCAAAGCTTGCCGCCGTCTTGATGATGCCCTTAGCGTCACGGTATACGTTGGTGATCGGCACTCCAAAGAAGGCCGACACCGCACCGCTCACGCCGAAGAGCTTGTCCGCAAAGGATCGCTTGGAGGATGTGATCATTTCAACCTGATCAAAGAGGTTGCCGATCAGGGTCATGTCGGATCTCTCCACGTCGTAGCCCTTGAACAGGGACATGACGTCTCTTGCGTAGGGCAGATACTCCAAGGGATTGAAGCCCTCAATGATCTCGCCTGTCAATGCCTGCACGTACTTCTCCAGGAAGTTCTCGTCCTCGTCGTCGTCACGCATGGCGTAGATCAGGGAGGAAGCCATGGCGTTGATGATAATGGATACCGCCACCGCTCCTGCCGTTTTGCGGAAGAAGGACTTGTCTCCCCGCTCGGCTTTTACAATGCCATCCACCAGCATGGATACTACGGTAGCAGGCTCTGCGCCGAATGCCGTCACCAGCTTGGCGGCGGAGCTCTTGGATCTCATGATCTCGCTTCGTGTCAGGGTGGAGTCGTACACCTGCGTGCGGCGCACCACGTCGGCGAACCGCTCACCGGCGGCCTTCAATACCTCCTCCGAGCTTGCGGGCTTCTTCATCTTAGCCGCCTGCTCGTTGACACAGGCACCGAACATGTACCGCCATGCGACCTCGTCGGCTTTTTCGGTCAGGAAGCCAAAGTAATCAGCTCTCGCCTGCGGGTCTCCTCCCTGCAGCTTTGGCTTGACTGCTGCCTCCAGCTTTTCCTTTTGGCTGTCGTACTCCTTGGAGTTCAGGTATTCCACGGTTCTTGCGCCGGTACCCGTATCGTGTCCGCCGATCTGCTTGATGGCCGCCACGGGGGCATACTTCTTGACCGTCTCGTAATCGTAGAACTTTGCGCCCTTAAAATACTTAGCCGGTATATAAGCCATGGCTCGGAAGATGGACGTAGGCTGCTGGATGATGGTGGACAGAGACAGCATGGTCGCTGATCTCTTGAAGGCCGTGAGACCCTTGTCCAGGATCGTCGTAGCCGAATCCTGCCTGGCTCCGCCGTTCAGATCCCGCATCAGCTGCAGGATGTAGTCGTTGGCCTTCTTGCCATACTTCTTGGCGATCTCGGCCTTCAGGCTGTTGTACTGTACCCCCTTCTCGTTGTCCGCAATGGGCAATCCGTTGTCGTTCAGAAGCACGTTGCCGTTCTCGTCTGTCTTGTAATTAACAGGCTTGTAGTTCCAGACACGGAGAAGATCCTCCATAGGAAGGGTAAAGGCGTGATACACCGCCATGGTGTTGATATGCTCGGAGGTGACCTGCATGAAGTCCTCCAGCACGATGGGGTTGTTTGCGCCGGGCGTGGTCTCCTTGAAGTTTCCTCTGTTCTTGATCTGGGGGTCTCCCGTCTTGCCTGCCTGGGCTTTCAGGTAATCTCTGGAGGATTTGATGGGGAAATAGTCCGTCTCGTTGAATATCTCCATGCCGTACAGCTTGATAGACACCTCGTTGCCCTTCTTGCCAAGGGAGGTCAGGTACTTTTGCACGGCTCGTGCGTAATCCTTCTGATTTTGAGTGAGGCCTTCTGCCATCTTGGCAATGTCCTCTTTCCGCATTTGGTATGCGGTCTGATCGTTCAGGTAGGCCTCGTAGGCCTTGATACCCTTTAGAGTGCCAATGGTCTTTGCGTCCGGCGCCAGCTTAAATCCGCCCGTGCTCAAATGCTCCTCGGCCTGCTCTCGGAACATGTAGGCGTACAGGGACATCCGCTCGCCCAAGGTCAGGGACACGGTGGATCCGTCCGCCGTGGTCACTTCCTTTCGGGCCGTGAGATCCCACTTGTTGTAGCCGTACTTCTTCTTGGCCTCGTCCAGTACCTTCTTGCCCTCCAGCACGTCGGTCACCCACACGTCCTCGCCGTTCAGAATGTTTCTGAAGAGGGACATGAGCTTGTCCGATCCGATGACCTCAAAGGCCGTCAGGGGCTTCAGGTTCTCCCAAATGAACTCCCTGACTCTTGCGATCTTCGTCCATTCACCCGGCTTTGGGGTAAACAGCTTGGAGTCCTTTTGCTTGGCCACCTCGGCCGTGGCCTCCTGTCCCATCTCTTGCTTGCCCAGCTTCTCGTTCGTGGCAAAGAGGTTGTTGGAGTGATCTACTTGATGCTTGATCGCCGTATACAGGCTCTCCACGGCTTCGAGAGACTTCAACGTCATCTGGCGCAAGGGCGCTTCGTCGATCTCCTTGACGGTGTCACGCAGGCCTTGCAGCATGTTCTCGTCCACGACCTCGGCGTCGCTCGTCTGCTCGACCCACGTCTCAAAGGCCGTCATAAGCGCCTCGGCCTGTCTCTTGACCGACAGGGTGTCGGCCTCCAATATCTCGTACTTAGATTCCATCTTGTACAGCTGATCCTGCTCGTCCTCCGTCAAGGCTACCTTGCGCTTCATTTTTTCAATGTCAGCGGCCAGCTCGGACATGGTGCGGATGTTGTCACGGTTGATGCCAAACTGCTTGGGGTCTGCCCGCTTCAAGGCGTAGTCCACAAGGCTCTGCATGAGAGGCGGCACGTGCTTTGCTTTTGTGGGATGGTAGAGCATAGTGTTCAGGTTGTTCAGGATGCGCTGGACCTGCCGCTTGCGGGCGGTGATCTCCTTCCGTTCGGCCGACATCTCGGCCTGCTCCTTCAGCCTCTCCTTCTCCTTTTGAATCCGCTTGTCCGCTCGCTCGTTCGCTTGCTCCACCTTGGCCTCGGCCTGCTCTACAGCCTTTGCCGCCTTTCGCTCGGCTGCTTTGGCTCGTCTCTGCTCTCTGCTGATCAGCTCACGGAAGGGCTTGGCCGCTCTCAGGCTTGCAAGCTTGCGAGTGGCATCGTCCAGGATCTTTTCCTGCTCGTTTCGCATGGCCTCGGCCTGTCTCTTTTTGGCGATGGCCTCATCCATAGCCTTGCGAATGAATCCGTTGGGGTCGCTCTCCTCGTTCATGCGCTCCCGCAGAGCCTTGATCTGTCGCTCCAGCGAAGAGGCCTCCTTAGCGTAGCTCTTCTTTTTCTCCTCCACGAGATCAAGCATGGACGCCTGCTCTCTGTACTCCTTGACGATGGCGTACTCCTGCTCACTCTGCACCGCTCCCTCCAGGGCCATGGCAAGGATCTCACGATCCGTCATCTCGGCCTCCGCCTCGTTTTCCCTGACGTCTCCGTTTTCGGCCTCGCCGAGGGAGTAGATATTGTCGGAAGAATTTTCTTCGGAAATTGAGAATTTGCTATTGACAGAATCCTCGGGTTGTGTTATACTATCATTAGACGCAGAATCGATGGATAGCCTCTTGTTGGTTTTTTTGCCTACAATACTATCGCCCGTAGATTCTGCGTTTTTTGTATTTTCATACTCAAAACGAGAACCATCCGGCATCAGTATTCTGTGTACATAATACTTGTTTTTTCCTTTTTGTTGGACAACCACTGCCACATCGCCGCGTTTCCCGTTAATTACAACAGGGGCAGCAATCGTTATCGACGGATAACCTCTATTTTTATGGTTTTTATGTCCCGATATGACCCTTCCTCTTTTCAACACTTTCGGTACACACATCCATGCCGCAAACTCTGCCGGATTATTAAGGTATCTCGTGCTATCAGACAACTGGTTTTCACCAATCTCAATGATTCCAAATCCTTGTCGATCCACCTTATAACCCGCTTCTCGGAAAATATCGCGTGCGTCCAACCGAGCTCTTTGCTTGTTAACCACATTGTATGTAATGTCTGCAACCGGGTCCATATCTTGGATCAAGTATTGGTTTTCCCTTAATTGCTCTTCGACAGAGTCATTTTTTTCATTAGCCGAATAGAATATTACTTGGCTTGTGTCATCGCTCGTCTCCACCCCCGCCGTCCTCGTTCTCTCCCCCGCCTCCTGCACCGCTTCGGTGAAGAGCCGCTCGATCTCGTCCAGACTCTCCATGGTCTCACGAAGGACTTGTGCGGTCTTGGATGCACCGCTCATCTCGCCGTAATACTTCTTGATCTTGGAGATGATGTCGGTGATCCACTCCTTGACCTTGTTCCACAGGCTCTTGTCGGTGTTTGCCAGCTCGCTCAGCACCTTGCCGTCCGTCAGGATCAGCTCCATGCCGTCGGCGACCACTTCCTCGGCGGCCAAGTCGTTCAGCTCGGCTACCGTGAGATCCTTGTAGTCCTCGATGCTTCGGAGCAACGACACCTTTTCGTCGATCAGGGTCTTGGCGTCGCCGCCCATCTTGTTTATGACGAAGTCGGACAGGATCTTGTACTTAGCGGGCGACCACTCCTTGATGTAGTGGGTCACCTCGTGCCCCAGGGTGTACACGGCAATGTTCTTGCCATTCCGCATGGCGTTGATATTGATGTGGAGGCGGTTGGTCTTGCGGCTGTAGTATCCGTTGGTGACTCGGCCTGCCACGCTGTCCATGCTCGCCTCAATGACGATGTCCGTGCCCAGTACCTTGGAAAAGATCTCGGCGGCCTTATAGGCGGTGTACTGCTCGTCAGACAACTTCTGCACGTTCAGCCCCTCGCCGCGGATGACCTTGCCCTCCGTCTCTTTCCCGGAGGTCTTCTCGGATTTCTCCTTGCCCTCTGCCTCGTCTTTGGCGGCGGGCTTTTTCTTTGCCTTTGCGGCCTCCTCCCGCTTGCGGGTCTCGACCTCGGCGCCCTCTCGGCCGTACTTCACGGCGGCCTCACGGGCCTCGGTCTCCATACGCCCAAAGGCCGTACCGTCGGCGTCCTTGGTATCAAATCCAAATCGCCCGTAGGTTTGCGTACCGTCCGCCCAGCCCTCCGCAAACTCGGCAGGGGTAAGAGCCGTGCCTTTGCGGAATTGGTTCAGCATCTCGGCGACAGAGGCATTCGGTACGCCTTGGATCCGTGCCGCCTGCATAAGCGCCCTCTCTTCCTCGCTGGTGGCTCCCAAAGCCTCGAGGTCTGCATCCTCGTCTATACCTGCCCACAGGTCTTGCGCCTCTCCTGCGGCCTCTGTTGGGCTCTCCGTGGCATTGGTTGCACCCAGCTTTCGTGCCAGCTCATTGTAGGCCTCCTCAAACATCAGCTGTCCCGCCAGACGTCTGCGGATCTGATCTCTGTCCTCGTCAAAGTCGGCCAGGGTGTAGCTCTTGCCTGTCTTCTGCTGTGCCTGAGCCTCGTTGATAACGTCCACGAAGACCTGACGCTCGGCATCCGAGGAATCCTTCATAAAGGCCTCCACGGTGTCCACCTCGAAGGCTCTGCCAAGGACGAACAGGTTACCTCGCATCTCGCCCAGCACCGCGGCCGCGGCGTTGGAATTGGCCTTGGCGGGATCGGCTTGCATCTGCTCGTAGGCGTCGATGTTCCTCTGAAGCTTGGATCCCACCTCCTCGGTGATCTTGGATATGCTTTTAGCCTGCTTGTTTACCTTCTTGCGGGTCTTCTTCTCTTCGGCGGTCTCCTTGACGTCGCCCGTGGGCTTCTCCACCCGCATGACCTCGGCGTTCCCCTTGGCAATGTCAAGTCCCTGCAGGGTATACTTGGCGCGTCTGATCAGATCCTGATCCAGGCCCTCGCTTTTCAAGGTTTTACCTACGTTCACAGCCGTGGCGTAATTGATACCCGACGTACCGGCACTCACGATGCCGCCCGAGACGCCGCCCACAAAGCCGGCGTACAGGATGCTGCCAATGTCCGCTCGGGCCTCCTTGTCGATTCCAAGCCATCTCTGCAAGGTGGGATCCACGGCCTCGGAGATCGCCTCCTCGGCAAACTCTCCCGCAAAGCCCTTGGCGGCTCTTTTGATGATCGTCTTGGCCGCTCCCTCGCCCGCTTCTTTGGCGGCGCTCTTGACTACGCTCTTGCCCGTCCCCTTCAGTATGGCGGATCCTAAATCCTTTGCAGCGCCGGCAGCTGCGCCCAGCTTGCTCTCCAGCAGACCTTCGATTGCGCCAACCGTAACACCGTAGCCCAACTCCTTCAGGCCGAGCTTTCCCGTCTTCTGGGCCGCAGAGGATACGCCTTGCGATCCAATGCTGGTGTACATCAGCGGAGCGCCTGCGTATGGGATCATTAAGAGACCTGTATACGCAAGCGCTTGGCCAACGCCGCCGGTGATGTCGCCCACCACCTGCATACCCTTTCCCGGGTTGTACCATTCGTCAAGGCCCTCTCTCCACTCACCCGTGTAGCTGTTGGCAAATCTCTGTTTGGCCTTTTCTTGATTTCCCGCAATCAGGTCTCCCGCAGCCACTACAGCGTCGGTAATGCCCTCCACCGGAGCCATAAAGTCTACGCCGATTCGGCCAAGGGTGTATCCCGTGCCACCGATAAGACCGCCTTCATTTTTAGGCTCAAGCCTCGCTTCTCGTTCTTTTCCAATGGCGATCAACGCGTTTCCGTTTTTCTTGGGTATTTCCGCCTTCTTTTTGTTTCTTTCTTTTCCGATAGCGGTTAATGCATTTGCCATATTTTACCGTTTCCTCCAATCACGAAGAAGCCTTTTAAGCTCACCGGTAAACGGATCTACACCGTACTTGCTTCCGATTTCGTTAATTCTTGCGACAACGTCAGGAAGATCCTCCTCCGCCTGCGCTCTGGGGTTTTCATATCCTGCTTGCGCATATTGGCTCTCCAGAGTTATGAGCTGGGAATTTAGATTTGTAAATTCTTCGTAGTCTTTTTCCAGCTGTCTAAGCTCCGCCTTTTGAGGGCTATCCATTGCGGCAAATATTACAGAAAGAGCTTCGTTCTCATCCTCGCTAAGTCTGTCAATGGTTCCATCGTTTCCGGCTATGAAATCAAGATGTTCATACGCCGCCTTCATGACATCGTTGTTTTTGAAGAAATCAAGCATTTCTTCAAAATCGGATTCCGTCATCGTTCCGTTCTCTACAAATTCCATGTACGCCTGAACGGATGTTATAATACCTCTGGCCTCTTTAAGGGTGTCAATTTTACCGCCTTTTGCTTCTGCTTGCGCGTCAACAAGCACTCCCGACATTTGATTTCTCAGAATATTCTTAAAATCATCCACGGTCATGTATTTTTCTCTGGTGTACCGTGCCGCTTCTTTAAGGTATTCGCCCGCTTCCTCGTCCGTAAGATCACCGCTCAATTGATTCAGCACATCCGTGCGGATCACTTCACTGTTCCTCTTTTGTGCTACGGCGTATTCCTCTTGAGTCAATATTCCGTTGGCGAGAGCATTGTTCAGCTCTGCACCGTATGTAATTGCTTCGCTTGCATTGGTTGCCTTTTTATCCAATACGGCACCCGCCTTGATGCTTCTCTGTGCGGCCACGGCTTGATTGATGTCATCTTCCTCGTAGCCTCTTCCTCTCAGATAAGCTCTCATGCTCTCCTCGCCGTATTCAGAACCATGGACAGCCTGCCACTCAGCCAGTGCCTCCTGAGCCGTATCCGAGATCTTCTCGGGCTCCTTGGTCTCGTTGACCGTGTCGGAATACTGCTTCCAATAGCTCAGCGCCTCGTTGATCGCCTCGTCGGAATAATTCAGGCTGCCAAGATATAGCCGCATCTGCTCCTCGTTGTACTCGTCCTCTCCGTACTTGCCTCGCAAAGCCTCAATGGCAGACTGTGCCGTAAGACTGCTGCTTGCCATGGCGTCGGAATACTGCTTCTGGTTGGCCAGCACAGCCTTGATCTGCTCGTCGTTGAGACCCATAGCCTGCAGGTCTGCAGTCATGGCCGCCTCGTCGTAGGTGACTCCGTAGGCCGTTCTCAGGGCGCTGACGGCTCCTGTGTAGAGGGCTTCCGCAGACTCCTTCTCGCCCTTCAGGAAATTGTATTCGTCGATCTTAGACTGATGCTTGCTGTCCCACTCCTCCTTGGCCGCCTGATACAGGGCGAGCTGGTTATCATCCCAGCCCTCCATGACCTGTCTGGATGCCTCCTCGGCCGCAAGGGTTGCGTAGGAAGAGCCAAAGCCTCCCGCATTGGCCACCGCTCGGCTGTATGCCCGACCGGAAGCGATCCTTGCCTCTTTGGCCGCCTGCTGCTGAAGGATGGCGTATAAAGGGCTGTCCTTTTCGTTGTAAACAAAGCCCCTCTGCCCCATCTCGTATATTTCCCGAAGCGTGCTGTTCATCATATTCTGCGTATCATTCGTGACAAAGGCAGAATATATCTGCTCCGCAGTGAGTCCTGTGTCCTCTGCCTCACCGCCGCCCGTATCTGCAGCGGTATTTCCTGTTCCCGTAGGTGTGGGTGTGGGTGTTGGCGTGGACACAGGCGTGGATATCACGGCGTTCTGGCTCGACGGCGCGGCAATCTGACCGTTTCCTACGCGGGTAGCCGTTGGCATCCTCCCTGCCATTCCTGCGACCGACGTGCTCGATGGCGTGATCCGTCCGGCGTTTTTCTCTTTGTCCTTTAGGTAATCGTCAAACGTATAGGACGTTAGCCTGTTATTTATTTTTAATGCCATTCTTCTCAATCTCCCTTCTCAGCCGCTCGATCTCCCGATCCCTCTCGCCAAGCAGGATCTGCACCTCGTCAATGATCCTGTTGACGTGGATCCTCAGCTGCTCTGTCTTGGCGTCGGGCGTACCCGACAGCGGCGGTATTTTGTTAATTTTATTGGTCACGTTCACGCCTCCTCTCCGCTCTCCAGGGTCTTGGTGATGGAATTGACCTTGCAACCGCCAACTCCCTCCAGTCTCAGTCTCATGTGGTCACAGCGCATGGGCACGACGGGCATGCTCACCGTTCTCATCGTTGGCGCCTCGGTACCGCCGATCTGCTTCCAATAGCCCGAGGAGTCGTACTGCACCAGCACCCTCACCGACGCCCCCGCATCCAATTGTAGACGGATGGTCAGGCGACTGATGTACTTGGAATCCGGGCTCTCAAGGCCAATGACACCCGTCTCGGCGTACCACGGGATCATGGCGGATTCTTTCTTTGCGTCGATTGAGGCTTGCCCCCACAGAGGATTGTTCAGATCCTCCGGCGGCTTAACTGCCTTGATGGCGTGCGTTACGGTAGGATTTTCGACCGATCCTCTGCGAATCGTCTCTACGAAATACATGTTATCGCCATCCGACGCCATGCTCTCGCACTCAGTCTCGTCCTCCTTGTGCCAGATCCCCTTTTCTGTGTCCAAGACCATCAGCACAGGATTCTTGTCCTCCTTCTCCGTGCTCCCAAACTCTCTGCGCATCCACATGGATACGTAGTATTTTCCGCCACAAGCACCTCCCACGGCTCGGTTGTAGACGGACAATCTTCCCAGCTTTTCGGATACGTTGACCGGCACGGTGCCGTCGTAGGCCATGATGCAGTGATCCGCTTTGTAATACAGGACGTTGTTGACCACAGCCAAGGATCTCTCCGCGCCGCTCTGCACGCCCATGCAGGGCGCCTCCTGCAATGCAAAGCCCGACGCTCCGTAACCGCTCACACGGTGTATGCTGTTCTTTTTAAAAAACGTTGGGTAGCCTCCGTAGTTGATGCACCCCGTCCAAGCCCCGTCTGTTCCAACAGAAAAGGTCACGGGCGCGTCCTCGTTGGTGGCCTCTCCCTGTATCCAGCGGAAGAAGTCACCTCGGGCCGAGCAATAGATCTCGTTGACGAAGTTTCCGTATCCGTCGTCGCCGTATCGGCATCCCCATAAACGGTTTCCCGCCTCGCATACGTAATCCAGCTTAGGGATGACACGCTCAATGGTGACCGGCTTTTGTTTGGTCGCCGTCACCTCAATATATTCCTGGTTCAAGATTCCTTGGACATATATTGCTGATACCGATTTTTCATCACTCCACGAATCTTGCACCTTAGCTACTTGCCTTCTTCCGTTTACCGCATCATGCAGATCCTTGATTTGGATTGCGTCACCGGCCAAAAGAGGCTTCTCAAAAGTAAACTGCTTTGGCTGCCAAGCAGGAATACTTTCTACATAATACGATGTGGAAATACGAATATACGAGACGACCTCGTACCATTCGTCGGTTTCCTTGTTGTATCTTCGAAGCGCCGGACTGTCTCCTGTTTCGTGCCACAGGTCGCCTTTCTCGGCTTCCTCAGGCTCCTGCTCTTGCGTAAATTCGGGAATGTTTCCCTCGTCATCACATACGTACATCGTGTAGGTGTTTACGCTGTCCACAATGCTGTCTTTAATGACTCCCTTATCCTCTGTATCCACCGTATTCACGTAGATCATATCGGGTACAATGATCAGGTAGGCTCCCAGCTTGACGATGCTTCTGTTTGTGTCACCTTTTTTGAATCCAAATTCAGAAAGATCAACCGACTTTGCCGTTCCGATCTTTAGCTTCGTTCCGTCGATCCAGCATATTCCGTCCACTCGGCAAATCCCGTCATCGGAATACGCCGCCCCCACGCCCGATACAACGTCGGTTGGGTCACTCGCCCCCCAGCTCGGCAGGTACCGTCTCTCCCGCACCGCCATAACAGGTGCCTCGTCAGAGGTCAGGTTCTTCATATCGAAGAACTCTCCCTCGGCGCTTCGCAGATTCTTGTTGAGCCCGTAAAAGGCTTGGGTCATGGTTCGCCTGGCCGACTCCTCGTAGAGCAGGCTCATGTTCAACGACATACCGCCACCCCCTTTAGTAGTAGACCGCTCTGGCGGTATCAATCTGTCTATGTTCGCGGGTGTACTTGGCTGCGTAGCTGCTGATCAGATCGTTGTAGCGGATCAAGGCGTTGGCCTGCTTCTTGGTCTCGCCGTATGCGTAGCACACCTCCGCCTCCAGACGGTAGACGTACAGCATATCGTAGGGCGGCGGCACCAGAAGCTCTTTGTCCAGATCCTCCTCGCCGTAGTTGGGATATGTTACCTCTTCCTCACCCTCTCGGCCTCGGATCAGCTCCTCGTAGATGGTCTGATCCACGTTCCTCAGCCATCCGATCTTTACGTTTGTCGGCATTGAGTTGTCTCTCAAGCTATCAGCCATAGCGATAGCCTCGTGTATGGTCATGTTGTAGACCTCCTCTCATAATGGCAAAGGACGGGCATTCCCGCCCGTCCCTGTTTTGTTTTTTACAGGAACGATACGCCTTCCTGATTCTGCTTCTCGCGCAGCTCCTGTGCCCGTCTTTCTCTTTCCTTGATCTTTCTACCGGCCATTTTGATGCGGTGCTCGTATGCGTTGGCAAATCTCTCGGGCACCTTGTGCCGCTGGCCTCGCTCCACCATGATGGTCTCACCGTTGACGGAGATCATCAGGTACTTGTTGGAGGGGTTCTCTGCATCATAAGGCACGACGCCGATATCCACCAGCTTTTCCTTCTTGCTCACGGTCTCGGTATTCTTTACTTCGTTGTTTTCCATGTTGTTTCTCCTTTCATGGTAGGGGAGGCGTTACCCTCCCCTGTTGTTTTTGTGATTACCACTCGGCGGTGTTCAGGTCGGTAGCCTGAATAGAACCGCTATTGTAGGAGCCGGTCATCAGCTCGATGACCGCCAGAGGATCCTTTACCTTCGCTCCGTAGTACATCTTCCAGCCTACGGTTGCTCTCTGGTTCAAAGGATCGGCAGTACCGCCCGAGCCAAGACCCTTGGCAATGGTGCTGATGCCGCCGTTCTCCAGCTTGATCTGGTCTACGGCGTCAGCGCCCAGCATGATGGAGTGATACACACCCACGCCGGATGCGCCGGTCTTGGTGACCAGAGTGGTGGAGGTCTCTACGAATCGGCAGCCGGAAATGCGGCCGATCTCGCCGCTCATTAGAGGAGTGGGGTCGGCGTACTTGTGCATATCAGCCCAAGCAGGATCAGACGTCAGGTCAAACCACTGATCGGGGTGAATGAACATGACGTAGTCGTTGCCGACGGCGGGACGGATGTTGTTGCGCTTCATGATGGTCACCATTTTGCGCACCAGCTCTACGGTCAGCTTGTGGTTAGCCGTAATCTGGGATTCAGCAGTTGCCGCCGTGCCGCCGTTTTCGGCGTAGACAGTGCTGATCTCGGGTTCTGCCAAAATGTCGTCACGGATCAGAGCGTTCTTGATCTCGGCGGCCTGGTATGCCTGACCCTCGCGGGCAACAGACATGAGATCGTAGATAGAGGTGCCCAGAGCCACGTCGGTGAACATGGCGTAGTCACCATGCTGCTCCACGGTGCCGGTTACGAACTGCAGGGAGATCTTGCTGGGGTCAGGAGTCTTACCCTCTTCCAGCTTGGTGTTCTTTACGGCGATTCGTACCTTCTTGGGGAATCTGGCCGTGTTGCCGCTGTGGGCGGAAATATTGGTAGATCCCACGTACTGGTCGAACACAAGGGCTTCCTTGTGGATCTCCACAAACTTGGCGTCATTGGCCTTCTGGAATGCGCCGTCGATTTCGGGAGAGGTGGTGGTCATCATGTTTGTCTCGGCGTTGGAAGGGACTACTACGCCAGCAAAAAGCTGAAGGTTTACGATGATGGCCTCAATGACAAGGCCGTTGTACTTGGTTTTCATTTTTTTACTCCTTTTCTCGCGGAGGAGTGTTTTTTATTATGTTTTTATCTGGTCAAAAAGCTTGCCAAGAAGTCGTCCAGCTCCTTGCCCTTCAGCTTTCCGGGGTCTGTAGGCGAATTGCCCGCCTGACCCGCCGCTCCTTCTACGGGGCGTCCCCCGTTGGCTCGGTACTCGGCCAGAGCTGTGGCTCGCGCTTCTTGCTTGGCAGCCTCGATCGACGCCTTGGCCAGCTCTCCCGAGAATGCCATCTCGTAGGCCTGCTTCATGGTGAACTTGCCGCTGTCAATGAGGGCCGCAAAGGCAGGATTCTTTCCGGCCTTGGCCATGTCAAAGGAAGGGTAGGCTTCCTTGGCTTCAGCTTCCTGGGCTTGCATGCGGGTGAACGCCTCGTTTCGTACCCGCTCGGCCATCTGTGCCTTGCGGATCGCCTCATTGGCGTCTGCCGCTACGATAGACTTGGCCACGTCCTCACTGACCCCCATCTCCGCCGCCTTCTGTCTGACCCGCGCAGGGTCGTTCAGGATGGCGTTGGCCAGACTCTCGGGGTCATCCATGGACACGCCGTACCGCTCGGCCACCGCTCCGAAATGGGAGCTCATGGCGTCGTACTTGGCCGCCTTGTCCAGACTGCCCTGAAAGCGGGACTTGGCCGCTGAATGGTGCAGAAGCCCGTGCTTCTTCAAAAACGCGTTGCGATCGGTCTCCGACATACTGTCGTAAAAATCCGACTCGCTGCCGCTTGTGGCGGATTCGGCGCCGGCGGTGTCTCCCGCAGGAGTCCCTCCCTCGGCCGCTCCCGATCCTCCGTCTGCTCCGCCGTCTCCTCCTGCTCCCTCCGCAAAAAACTGGAGTGAGAGTCGGATCAGATCGGGCTGATCTTGCCACTTGGTTACGTTAGGTTGATTCATGCAACCTCCTTTCCCCCGTATCGTGGGGTCTCCGTAGTTGTATTTACAGCCCGTTTCGTGGGCTACACGACTTAGTTATCGATCTTCAGCTGATCGGGGAAGGCGGCCTCGTAGGCTCTCAGGGCGGCCTCTACGGGCGTCAGGTACCGCTCGACCTCTCTGTACGCCTTGGGCGTAGACAGGGTCACGTCCACGACTCCGTCTCCAAAGTTGACACTGATCTTGCCACCCACGATCTTGCGCTCATCCATGGCGGATACCGCCTTGGAGAATCCCAGCATCTGTGAGGACACGGCGGCGCAGAGCAGGTCTTGCCCGCTCGGTGCCGTCTCCGCATGCCCCTTTGCCTCCAGGATGATTCTGCGGGTGGGCTTGTGCTTGACAATGGTGATCTCGATCATGGCCTTATACCGGCGCAGCCGCGCTGGCCGCTCTCTCTCTCGCCTTTCTCGTGGCGGTGGACTCGCCAACACCTACGCTCGGCATCTCAGCTCCGCCTACAACAGGAGCTCCGCCTCCCGACAGCACCTGCTGCACCACGGCCTGTGTCTGCTGGGCGTAATTGGTCTGCACGCCTCGGTCGGCGTTCAGCTCGTCAATGACACCGGCGTACTGGATCAGGGCGTTGCACAGGGTCTCCTTCTGCTCCTGGGTCTGCTGGTTCTCGCTTAGCATGCGGATCAGCTTTTCCTTTCCGTCAAAGTCCATGAGCTGCACGCAGGCCAGCGCCTCCTGCACTCGCTGTGCATTGAAGAAGCCGGCGTTGTAAAAGGACAGGAACAGCTCGTTGTTGGCGAGCCTGCTGTAGGGGCTGCTCTTCTCCGCCGTGATCTCCAAGTCGAACAGAGGATGCCGCTCGTAGGTCTCCTCTATCCCGCTCTCGGGGTTGATGCGCGTGCCCGTTGTCAAACCGCTGTTATCCATGCCAACGTAGGCCATCTCGCCGTCATCACCCGTAACTCGGAAATAATGCTGCTCGGTGTAGAACTGGCGCATCAGCTCGATGATTTTGAGAACGATTCGGCGGAAGCACCTCCAGGATGCTCGGTTGGATGCGCGCCCCTGCTTGCCGGCCGCCTCCTGTAAGGAAACGATGGCCTGAGCTGCCGTCACGCCGCCCGGGGTCGAGCCCGTTGATACCTCGGTAGAGCCCGTGTTGGTGCGCATCTCGTCGATCATGGCGCTTTGCAGACTCAAAACGTTCCCGTCAATGCGATCCGTCCGGACGGCCACCAAATCGTCGGGATTTCCGTTGTATCTCACGATCTTCTTGTTGACGTCAAGAAAATCCGATTCGTTGATTCCCGAGCCTTCCTTGGACATGTATCTGGGCGATGACGTCCACAGGGCGTTCTGCACCAGAGCCTTGGAGATCAGATCAATGTACATCTGGGTGGGTGCGCCAACGGCTACCTTGCCAAATCCCGCAACCTGTCCCTCCAGCGGATACAGCACGTCCACCTCAAAGGGATACTCGCCGTGATCGTACAGGCCTCTCTCGGCCAGCTCCTTGTCGTTCTCGGTGGCGTACAGCACCACCGTGCCGCAGAACTGCACGTAGTGCACCACCTTGCGGCCTGCCTTGTTCTTTTTCTTGTAGTACCAATCCACCACCGTGGCCTTGCCGCCGTTGTTGTTGGTCGGGTTCTCGTCCTGACGCTCGTAGCCGTCGTCGTCGGTGGATAGCTCCTTCTCCACAGCGGGGTAGTCTCGGATCAGCTCGTCCTTGTCCCGCTGGTGCAGATAAAACACGTCCGAGGAGTCCTGGAGGTCATCCACCTCCTGATCCCAGTATAGATTCAAGAGCTTCACCCTCTTGACGAAGATCTCGCCCACGCTGCCGTTGGCGTCCTTGTCCCAGCCCGTGAAATACACCGACCAGCCCTGAATGCCCTTGGTGTATTGGTTATCATCGTAGGTCTTTTCAAAGCCGATCCGATCCATGAGGGAGGGCAAGATCATGGAGATCTTGGCCGCCTCCAGCTCGTCCCCCGACTCTCTGGGCAGCACGTTGGCCTTTGGTTGAGAGTCGACGGCGTCGCTATGGTAATTGAGAATGGCGTTAAACAGCCATGCGGATGCGGGATTGACCTCCTCGCCCTTCTTCTTGTTTTTGTTTCCCGCGTACGTGTCGTCGCTCTTGAAATACTCCATAAAGCGGCGGCGAAACCACTGCTCGTTGTACTTGATCGTCTCGTTTAGCGGGGCCTTGGCCGCCTTGTAGATCTCCAGCTTGTATCTCGCCTTCTCGATCTGCTCTTTCCCGATCCTCTTGCCCCTCGTCTTCTTGGGAGCAGAGGTCTTTTCCATGTCAGACATTGTATAGATCTCCTCTCGTAATATCCAGGTATTTGTATGCAGGGTTATCAAACCACGTGTCGGGCGCCTGCACGGGCAGGGCGGGCACAGGATTGTCCATGCAGAAGTAGCGACACTCGTCGTAGATGTGATCCTCCCCCGCCGTCTCCACGTCTTCCACGCACCGGTCGCTGTAGATCAATGCCGGCACCGTGCGGATGAAGTCTCGGCAGGTGGAAAATACGTACAGCCTCGGTCTACCGTGCCGGTTGAACTTCAACCGCTCGTGCACCTGCGCCAGTCCCGTAAGACGGGTGTTGTCGCCTTTTTCAAAGAAAACTCGGTGTCGCTCGGCGATCTCGGCAATACTCTCACCGCTCTGTCTGTTCCAGATGGCGGGATCTGCCACGCCGGTGATCCGCTTGCCCCGCAGGACGGGGTCTTCCCGCTCGTGTCGGGCGATCTCGGCAAATACGTCGGAGGCCGCCATCTCCAGTCCCGTGTCGGGTCTTCCCGATCGGCAGCCGTACCACTCCTTGATACGGAAGGCAACGCCTTCTTGATCCACAGCCCACCATCCCACCGAGAAGGGCTTTGCGTAGCCCCAGTCGAAGGATCTGTATATACGCCAATGCTCGGGTATACGGAAGGGGGATATGACGTGGGTACCAATGTGATCCTCGTAGTGATCCGGACGGTTGCGCCACTCGGTGAACACCTGCCCCGTGTAGCTGTCCCAGTCGCCGTACAAAAGGGCCTTTTTTTCGGCCTCGCTCATGGCGGCCAGACGGGCTACGTAAGTAGGGTCGTTGCGCATGAGTGCGGGGTTGTCCTGCACCAAGGACGGCACGAATATCCGTGAACGTCTGTGTTTTTCCTTTGTTCCGTCGGGGTTCTCCACCTCGATCTCGTGCCAGGTTGTCGTCATGGGCGGTGCTACGGACACGAATCTGTCCTTCACCCATCCGTGCCCGATCCCGCCCGGGTTGGCCGTGGCTCGCATGTAGCACAGCATACCGGGACCGTTGGGACGGTTACGGGATAGCAGGTACTCGTACTCTTCAAAGGTAAAGTGGGTCAGCTCGTCGAATCCAATAAAGTCGTAGGCGATACCCTGGTACTTGTACTTGTCCTTGGTCGATGCCATGGATCCGAACATGATCTTGGCGCCGCTCCGAAAGGTCCATGTGTGCTTAGAATCGTTGTACTTGGCCTTGGGGTCGATTTGCGGGTATAAGCGATACGCCTTGTCGATCAGCTCGGTGAGCTGAGGGTAGGTCTTACGAAGGATGAGGCCCTTGTACCAGGGCTTGTCGATCTGCCGCAGAGCCTCCGCCACCAGGGCGTCGCTCTTGCCGCCTCCCGCCGCTCCTCCAAACAGCACCTCGTCCTCAAACCGTCTCATGAACTCGGCCTGACGGGGCTGGGGCACCCAAGCCACCCGCCTGCCGTCTACCACGTCCCCGACCCTGTACCGCTCAAGCGCATCAGCCATGGCTATCTGCGCCCTCCTCAGGCACCTCCATGCGTGCGTGTACGGGGATAAAGGATGCGATGGCCATGGTCTCGGCGTCCGCCTCCACAGTCACCTTCTCCTGCCACCTTGCAGGGTGTCTATTTGTCAGATAGAATTTCTGCGCCCGCACGTCGGCGGGGATCACGGTGGTCTTCTCCTCGATCAGGTCATGCACCTCGCCGGCTCGATCCAGCACCTGCTTCTTGGTCACGGTCTTCACCTTACGGTCAAAGCACGCCTCGTAAAGCGCCTGCTGCACCCGCTTGCGCTCCTCCACGTCCACCTTCTGCTGGATCGCCTCGTCCAGCTCCTGGCTTTGCTTTCGCCACCGGCGAAGGGTAGACACGTTGACGCCGATATACGCCGCGATGTCCACCAACGTCAGCTTGGCTATGCTTTTCAGCTCCTCCAGAGCTTCGGGTGTCGTCCAGTCCTCCAATTTAACACCTCTTGCCAATCTGCTCCCTCCTTTCGTGGGTTTTTATCACATAAACGCGCCCGCCTGCGCCCACGCCCGCACCGCTGTGCGCCTGCGTTGACCGCTCAAACGAGCCTTTTCTTTCGTCTCGCCCATAGCATAGCACATTTTTCAAAAAAATCCCGAGCCCCAAAATTTACGAATTTACAATTCGTTCATTTTTGCACAAAAAAATCCCGCCGATCTCGGTGCTTTCACCGATCGGCGGGTACGTTTATTCTGTTCGTTCCACAATTTCGCGCACGTCAGGCCTGTCAAAACCAAGCTTTCTGTCATTTTCCTTGACCAAAGGGCACAATGAGTAGTACCTTTGGCAGTAATGTCCCATGAATTCTCTTTGCTTTCCCTCCGTGCGGAAGGTCGTTACGGTTTTTCCTCTTGTATCCAGCCCTCCTTTGCAAGTAATGCACTTTCCCGATCTGCTGACGTAGTACGGGCATTCAATGCTTGCGTCCCCTCGCATGTCTCCTGTTGCCATTTATCCTCCCTTCCGCCCCTCTCGGAGCTATGCAAAAATTGTATGTCAAAACAGCCGGGACTTACAGCCCCAGCGCTTCTTCCTGTGCCTTGCGGCGTGCGATCTCCCGCTCCTCCGCCCTGCGCCTCTTCGTCTCTCTCTTCCCTGCCTCGGTGTCCTTACGATACAGCTTGACGTGGATCACCCACTCCTTAAATTGCTCGATATGTACAGCGCTTGCCTCCGCCAGATAATAACCGGGATACCGCTCCTCAATGGCGGCGTACCGCTCGGATGTAGGGATCACGCCCTCACCGATGTGAGCATTGATGTCCTCGATCTCCTTGGCCAGCTCCTCCACCGAGTCCTTGCCGATCTGTCCGTTATGCTCGGCGGCCTCCGGACGTACCATGTTACGGGATGCGTACCAATGATGCTCCCCCTTGGAGAGTCCTCCCTGCTTGGACAGATACGCCGACAGAGCCTCCATGCCCGTCTCGGATCCCTGCAGGACTCGGTTATTTACGAAGGCCGCCTTTCCCCAAAGCCGCTTCATTTCGGTCTCCGATAGTCCTCCCGTCATAATGACGTGGACGTGGATGCGCTTTCCGTCTCCGCCCTCGATTACGTAGACGTACTTGAGAGGCAGTCTCTCGCCCTTGTTGTGTTGCAGCTCCCAAGCCATAGCAGGTCTTTTTCCCCAAGCCGTCTTGACTCGGCGCCAGAACTTGTCCATCTCGGCCTTGGCCTCGGCTCTGGTGTCTACCTTGTGAGCAGGATCGAAGGACAACAGCACCACGTTGTCTCTGCCCTCGGTAAAGTTAGCGTGCACCAATCTGGTAAACGCCATCTTTCGATTCTTCTCGTTGACCTGCTCCTGCGATTCTTTGGTGGGGTTTCCCATGGCTCTGCGCTGATTCTTTTTACACTTGCACCGATAGATCACCACGTCGCTGTACTCCAGCCCGGGGTTGTGCAGGGTGTCCCTGTAATAGTTGACCATGGCGTTCATGTCGTCCTCCTCCTTTCGCTTTACTTTCGGGGTGGATCATCTCCACCCCATGTCTCGTTTAACCTCCGCCGCCACCTTGGCCTCGGCGGTCTCAAATTCAAAAACCTTGTTGTAAAGAGCGCTCCGCAGGTAGGCCTTCAGGCACTTCACGTCGGGCAATACCCCTTGCAGTTCCTCGGCTCTCTCCCCGGCCATCTCCTGGGTGATCTCCCGGAACACCTCGGCCACCATCCCCGCCTCCAAGTCCTCTCCGTTGATGCGGATCGTGGCGCTGGGCGGCATCATGTAGACCTCCGCCATGACTCGGCACATATCATGGAGGATCCCGTAGCAGGTGTACTGTCGGCTGTACTCGTGGAATCCGATCTGATCCTCCGCTTTCGTAATGGCTTCCTTGAAGCTCATACGTCTGGGTTTTGAACTCTCGCCGCTCGACGTCGTGATCCCGCCTCCCCCGTTGGCAGGGCGGGCAGGCGACTGCGAGCGAAAAAGAGCCTCTTGATGCTTTTTCATCAAGCCGTCCCGCTCCGCCTCCTCCCGC
>JAZRGR010000103.1:0-3751 GCA_045644345.1 Faecousia sp.
GGCTCCGGATCATTGTGCCAGTAGGTGTACTTGCCGTCAGTTTCTTTGACGGTGTAGACGCCAGGCTCCAGATCCAATGTAATGATTCCGGTAGAATCAGTTACATAGTCGCCGACCTTGGTACCATCTGCAGTAAATACAGAGAAGTGCCAGCCTTCTACAGATCCACCGTTCGTTGCGGTCTTGATGATCTGGGCTTGTCCTCTATACTGATTTCGGAAAGTAACCTTAGAAGTCTGGCCAGCGACGACCGTCACAGTCTTGCTGGGCTCTGCGTCATTCAGCCAGTACTTATACTCACCGTCAGTTTCGGTAACAGTATAGGTACCAGGCTCGAGATCCAGGGTGATCACACCGGTAGAATCAGTCTGGTAGTTTCCGATTACCGTGCCGGCGGAGTTCTTGACAGTAAAATGCCAACCAGCCACAGAGCCACCGTTGGTCGCAGTCTTGACGATCTGCGCCTGTCC
This sequence comes from Faecousia sp., assembly GCA_045644345.1. GTDB lineage: Bacteria > Bacillota > Clostridia > Oscillospirales > Oscillospiraceae > JAZOXB01. Next base: position 471 of record JAZRGR010000103.1, read on the forward strand.
TCTGTACTGATTGGTAAATGTTACTGTTGCAGTTTCATTGGCTTTTACGGTTACCGTCTTCGTAGGCGTAGGGTCATTAACCCAATACTTATAAGCTCCATCTGTTTCCATAACCGTATAAGTTCCAGGAAGCAAACTGAGAGAGATGACACCGGAGGAATCGGTTACATAGTTACCAACTACCGTTCCTGCAGAGTTCTTGACGGTGAAATGCCATCCAGAAACGGAGCCACCATTGGTAGCTGTCTTCACGATCTTGGCAACACCCAGACTCAGCTTGTTATGGAAGCTGACCGTTGCGGTTTGGCCCGCCACGATCGTTACCGCCTGAGGGTTCGTACTGTTGCAATAATAGAGCTTATTGATTTCAGCATTGGTATGACCGATTTCCTTGACCCATACTTGACCGGCTGTCAGATTGGGTACGGAAATATTTCCGTTTGCATCCGTGGTATGTGGACCGGAAATCAGATTCTTACAGCTCTGATCGCTATAGATGCTAAACTGCCAACCAGCCAAATTCTTGCCATCTTCTGTTGTCTTCTTCAAACTCAAAGAGCCATTGGAAGCTTTCAGTTTAAAGTACGCAGGAACAGGGTCGCTTACAGGAAGCGATACCTTAATGCAAACTTGCTTGCTCTTGTCAAACTGGTTGTACCAGACCTCATACAGCGAGGAGGCTGCATCAGGAAGGGTTGCAGTTGCGCTTTGCACACCAGTAGGAATTGCACCGGTTGCTGTAATGGTCAGATTATTTCCATTCTTGCTGTAGGAAACGCCACCGGATCCTGTGAAAGTAAATCTTCCCAAAACGCCGTTGGTATCTGTTACGGTTGTGCTTGTACCTGCCAGCTGGATTTCAGGAGCAGTCGCTGCAAAGTCTCCAGCAAAGCTGGGGATCGTGTTATGCGACTGCAGGTCACTGATAATGGAGTTGTAAGCATACAGGAAATAGTCAGTTTTACCATCCTCACTCATACAGACACCCTGAGACTTGTCTAACCAATAGGTGCTGTTCAGCTTGTAAGGAGGAGTGGGATTACGCAAACCCTGTACAAGCTCCCAAATAATCGCCTGTGTTGCAAAACGGTAGCCTATATTCGGGTTATGCAGGTTCCAGCTATCAGTTGCATTGATGCCCCAGTTTGTGTCCCACAACTTGGTGGGAGCGCCGTACAGCAACACCAGGGCAATTGCTGTCCGCTGATCTGCGCTAAAGCCATACCAGATGGATTCACCATGGGTATCGCCACTACCATCGATGGGCAGATCTCCTACACCGGAGTGACCACTGCCGATACTAAAGTCTTTCTTGTTTTCCAGGCAGTAGATCATGTTCATGTAATCCCAAGGTGATTTTCCATCCTCATCAGCATAGTGGAAACCCTGCCGAGATCCATCGGTACATGGAAAGTCCATCCAGTTGCAATTTCGTAAGGTTGCGGTTTTCTTGACAGACCGTGTGCTCGCTGCGAAAGTGCTGATGGGTTCCAAAAGTACGTTAGCTGCTTCAAGTTGATCGCTGGTAAAACCTGCTTCAACAAGAACAGGGTCTAACTCACCATTGTACTCATCAACAAGCGGATCTGAACTTTCGCCCGGAGCGGTTGGTTCGGTCTGTTCCAATTGATTGCTTGCATCTACTGTGGGTTCTGTACTGCCATCTCCTTCGGATGCATAAACAGCCGGTACTGCAGAAGCGAGCAGAACAAATACTAACAGGAATACAAGCAGTCTTTTGAGTTTCATATCAAAGACCTCCTAAAAGCAAGAGGAGCTTCGTGGTTGTAACGAAGCTCCTCGATATTCGTATGAAAGTACTACAGATGATTAACCGTACAGGACATAAATGTAGTACCAGTTTCCGAGTTCATCCGTGTGGCTGAATTCAACCAACACGTTTACTCGAACCAAGCCGAAAATGCTTTCTACCAGCGTAGGAGAATAACTCTCTGAAAATCTGCTGTTGAGCTGATTCTTCGTCGCAGATACCAAATCCTTCGCTGCAGAAATACCCTGTTCGTTGGTAACGAGAGGACGGTAATCCGGGCTATAGTAGCCTGAATTTCCTTTGTTAAGGCTGGTATCAACAACAAACCCTAAAGACACCGCATAGGCATTCGCCTGAGACGCAATTGCGGAAGCGCTAATATTCTCTTTAGGCGGTTCTGTTCCCTCAGGCTCTGTGGCAGGAGGATCAGTTTCTTCCGGTTTGGTCTCAGGGGGCTGTGTCGGAGTTGTCTCCGGAGGAGTGGTAGGTTTTGTATCCTCAGGCGGAGTTGTTGGAGTGGTAGGCTTCTCTGTTGCCTGCGGAGTAGTAGGCTTGGGTTCGGTAGGGGTGGTGCCTTCTGTAGGTCCAGCCGGCTTGGTCCCTTCAGTGCTGTTCTCAGTTGAGTCTGGCACAGTGGAAGTATTTCCGGTGGGATCTGATGTCACAGGGCCCGAATTCCCACCTTCCAGGGGGTTAGTAGGATCAGTCTGGGAGGTTGGGTCTTCAGATGAGGTGCTCTGGTTCAGATCAGGCCCACTGGAGGCACTGGGGTTTGAGTCTGGGGCAGTACAACCAACCAACACCAGACTCAGCAGGAGAATAATGGCGATGAGCTTTTTCATGATAACTCTTCCTTTCGTGATGGATTCATTACAATTACACGAATGAGTATCACAAAGTGCAACTCAGCTCGCAACTTTTTGGTAGCCCCGGGACGCCTCGTCGACGCAGCGGTCAAGGATCTCCAAAAAACGATTCTGGCAGATCTCCACATCCAGCCAGTGTGTGGCACGGTAATGATAGCAGCTATAATACTCGTTAACCGAGTGGCTGCCAAGGACACTGGATAGGTTTACCTTATTGGAGCGGGATGCCGCATCTGCCTTCGACGCATCCAAGGGCTTAGCCAGACAAAAGACCATCAAAGGGTGCAGATCAGAAAAACTGATTTGCAGAAAGAAGTCCCGGTAGGTGGTCATGATCGAGGTTTCATCCTGGGACACGACCTCCAGCACATCGCAAATCATCTTACGGGTGTTCACAGCGAGCGTTTTCCGGCGAAGCATTTCTTCGTTGCTCAGTTCACATTGCTTCAAGTTCATTCCTTCTTTCTGGGGAGTTATTTGGGTATGGTGACATAAGTAATCTTACCCCAGACAGTACCCTCTGCCATATTCACACCGTCAATTGCCACGATAACACGAGCATCGATGGGCGGTCTGGCTCGGAACGGGAACTTGCATCGGCATTCAGCGCCTACATCCAGCTGAACAAAGATACCGGTTTCGTC
>JAZRGR010000104.1:0-2555 GCA_045644345.1 Faecousia sp.
GACGCTTGTCGGGATAGTTCTCAACAGGACCGAGACCATAATAAGTGACCTGTTCCAGAGAGTTGGGAACGAACAGCCGCAGGCCGAAACGAGGCAGCTCCGGGAACTCCATATTCCGCTTTGCCAGAATGTTTGCAGTAACTGCACCGGAGACGGAAACCGTCCAGTCCACCTCAATGTTCATGAATCGCTGTACAGCCAGAGCTGCAATAGACACATCGGAATGGATACGCACCTCACTGTCTGCTGCCAAGGTGCGGGTCATGTAGGAACGGGTGATCGCCTTGTCATAATGAGCAGCCATCCATTCCAGCTTCTGCTTACGGTCGTTGTCAGTAGGTGCTCTCCAAATGTTCAGACTCATGGGCTTATCCAGTAACTCCTTGCCCTCGAAGATCATGGAACTGAAGCTGCCTACAGTCTTGTCATAACGGTAAGAGAAGTTCTTGCCGGAAATGGTGATGTAACGCTCTGCTTCTGCTACCTTCAGGTTCTGTTCACTCTGATCCTTCTTGTTCCAAATAGCCAGTGCCTTCTGATTTCTGCCATCTACGGCGGCCTCCAAGGCGACCTCATCAAAGCCCAAAAGGAAGTCGGCAGGCAGCAGCTCAGTGGCGTCCTTCAGTAGGTAGATCAGCTTCAGGTAGGTGCGACCCTTGGCAGGAACGCTAATGTTCAGACGGATGGTGCCTTCGGCGTGAGGAGCAATGGTGGGGATGCGGTCTACATTGCCGCTCTGAATGATCTCACCGTCGCAATTTACTTCATAGCGGATGGTAAGATACTTATGGGTGGCCACAAAGTCCATGTAATTATGGAGGGTAACGATTCCGGTATCCTGATCGAACTTCTTGACACGGACAGGACGGTTGACATTCTTATACTCCATCACACCGGTGTGAGGGTGGCGGTCGGGATACACAAGACCGTCTACACAGAAGTTACCGTCATGGGGATACTCGCCGTGGTCGCCACCGTACCAGTATATAGGCTTGCCGTTGGGTGCCTCTCCCTTGTAGATTGCGTGGTCACACCATTCCCAGACAAAGCCACCGCTCATGACCTCGTTAGCCTGAATGAACTGCCAGTAGTCTTCCAGATCTCCGGGACCGTTGCCCATAGCGTGAGAGTATTCGCACATCAGGTAGGGCTTATCGGGATCGCTGTCTACATACTCCTGCAGGGTCTCCAGAGAGGGGTACATGTTGGAGTACAGGTCGATGTTGGAGAAATCATACTTACGCTTTCTGCTGCGGTATTGGGCACTTTCGTAGTGGGTCAAACGGGTGGGATCGTAGTGCTTGGTCCATGCCAGAGCAGCTTCGAAGCAACAGCCGTAAGCACTTTCGTTGCCCATAGACCAGCAGATGACACAGGGACGGTTCTTATCTCGGATGACACAGCGTTTGGTACGATCCAAGGTTGCTTCCAGGAAGTCGGGGTTGTCAGCAAAGGGCTCGTTCCAGTGCTCTACATGGTTTTCCCACAATTCGTTTTCGGAGCAGTACATTTCAGCCGCACCGTGACTTACATGGTGAGCTTCATCAATGACCATGAAGCCGTACTGGACGCAGAGCTGATAGGACATTGGAGCGTTGGGATAGTGGGCGGTGCGGATCGCATTGAAGTTGAATTCCTTGATCATCCTCAGATCACGCTTCATGTGTTCCAGAGAGATCACAGGACCGGTGACGGGGTCGGAATCATGGCGGTTAACACCACGGAACTTAATGGAGTGACCGTTCAGGTATACCTTGTTGTTCTCAATGTGAACCTCTCGGAAGCCCCAGCGGTCAACGATGATCTCATTAGGACATTCCAGAACCAAGGTGTACAGGTAGGGCTGTTCCGGATTCCAGAGGGTAGGCTCTGTGATGTTCAGCATTGCTTGGTGGGTAAAGGAACTGCCGGCTTCCATCACCTTGGGTGAGCCCTTGGCAACCTGCTTGCCTTCAGCATTGAGCAGCTTGATGGCTACAGGAACCGATTCCTCCGTAAATTTGAAGCGGATTCGCAGGGTGGCATCGGTACCGTCTAAGTGGTTGGTGACAAAGTAATCACGGATGTGGGACTCAGGACGGGCAAGAATGTACACATCACGGAAGATGCCGGATGTACGGAACTTGTCCTGATCTTCCAGATAGCTGCCGTCGCACCATTTCAGTACCAGAACAGCCAGCGTGTTTTCACCCTCTACTACCTTATCTGTGATATCAAACTCGGCGGTGGAGTGGGATACCTGATTGTAGCCCAGATATTGTCCGTTGAGCCACGCATACAGGCAAGAGTCCACACCTTCAAAGTTCAGATAAGCACGGGGTGCGTTTGCATCTACTTTGTATTGGAACTTAGTGACATAGCAGCCGCAGGGGTTTTCATAAGGGACATAAGGGGGATCTGCCGGGAAGGGATAGCGAATGTTGGTGTAGTGGTGCTGATCGTAACCGTGGTTCTGCCAGACACCGGGAACGGGGATGGTGTCGTAATCAACCGTGTCAAAGTCCGGCTCATAGAACAGCTCGGTCAGATCGTGGACATTGGAATAGTACTTAAAC
>JAZRGR010000105.1:0-19210 GCA_045644345.1 Faecousia sp.
GACTTGACCTCCACCGCAGGGGCGGAAGGTGCTTCGTGATGGGAGGGCTCATTCAGGCCGTACCGGCCCATAAGCTTAAGAAATTCCAGACGCAGAAACAGCTCTCGCAATTCTTCCTTGTTCACTTCCTTGCGCAGGGCATCCTCAGGAGCAAACGTGATAGGTGCTTCACAGCGGATGGTGGCAAGGTCATAGGAAAGACGGGCGTTTTCTTCCCCGTTTTTCAGCTTATTGCGGAGATTATCTTTGATTTTATCGCTTTCAATGTTGGCATAGACACCGTCCAGAGAACCGAACTTCAAAAGCAGGTCTGTGGCGGTCTTGGGACCCACACCGGCCACGCCGGGGATATTATCGGAGCTGTCACCCATAAGCGCCTTCAGGTCAATGAGGGTCTTGGGTTCAAAGCCGTAGTCGGCAAAAAACTGCTCCGGGGTATAGAGGGTCGTTCCTGTCTGACCGGCCTTGGTGGTCACCAGTTTTACGGAAACGCAGTCGTTAACCAGCTGCAGGCTGTCCCGGTCGCCGGTGATGATGGTGCACTTCCACCCTTTCTCACAGCAAATCTTACTGACTGTACCGATAACATCGTCCGCTTCCCAGCCTTGACATTCATAAATGGGAATGTTCATAGCCTGCAACACCTGCTTCATCACAGGCATCTGCATGGCCAATTCCTCAGGCATGCCATGACGGGTGGCCTTATAGCCCTCATATTTCAAATGGCGGAAGGTAGGACCGTGGAGGTCAAATGCCACACAGAGGGCATCGGGCTTCTCCTCGGAGCGGACCTTTTCTAAAATATTCAGGAATCCGTAAATTCCGTTGGTAAACAGACCCTCACGGGTAGTCAAGGGGCGTACCCCATAAAAGGCCCGGTTAATGACACTGTTACCGTCTAAAATGAGCAGCTTCATACTCTCTTCCACTTGGCTCCCTGGGGAGTGTCGATGATCTCGATGCCTCTTGCCTTCAGCTCGTCACGGATGCGATCGGCCTCTGCCCAGTTCTTCTCCTTCTTGGCAGCGGTACGGGCGGCAACCAGAGCGTCGATCTCGGGATCTACCTCGTCCTTGGGCTGTGCATCACGGACCTTCTTAGCGGCCTGCAGCATGTTAAGACCCAAGACATAATCGAAGTCTGCCAGAGCGGCACGCTTGGTAGCATCGTTGCACTTGGCCTTGAGCACATCGTAAACGGCGGTAACAGCCAGAGAGGTATTCAGGTCGCCGTTCAGTGCAGTCTCAAAACGCTGCTTGAGGGCATTGAAAGCCTCAGCATCCACCTCGCCACCCTCTTCCAGGGTTGAGATCTTGGCGATCAGCTTGTCATAGGTGACCTTGGCATTGTCCAGATTCTCCCAAGAGAATACCAGATTGCGGCGGTAGTGGCTCTGGAGGCAGAACAGGCGGTAAACCAGGGGATCATAGCCCTTCTCTTCCAGGAGAGATACGGTGAGGAACTCGCCCTTGGACTTGGACATCTTGCCACCCTCGGTATTCAGGTGGTGGACATGGAACCAGTAGTTGCACCACTTGTGACCCAAATAAGCCTCGGACTGTGCGATCTCGTTGGTGTGATGGGGGAAGGCATTGTCGATGCCGCCGCAGTGGATATCCATATCCTCGCCCAGGTGCTTCATGCTGATGCAGGAGCACTCAATGTGCCAGCCGGGATAGCCAACACCCCAGGGAGAATCCCACTTGAGTGCCTGGTCCTCGAACTTGGACTTGGTGAACCACAGGACGAAATCGTTCTTGTTCCGCTTGTTGGAGTCTTCCTCAACACCCTCACGGACGCCCACTTCCAGGTCCTCTTCCTTGTGGTCATTGAAAACATAGTACTTCTCTAACTTGGAGGTGTCGAAGTACACATTGCCGCCTGCCAGGTAGGCAAAGTCCTTCTCAATCAAGGTGGTGACCATATGGATATACTCGTCGATGCAGTTGGTAGCAGGCTCCACCACATCAGGCATCTTGATGTTCAGCTTAGCGCAGTCAGCAAAGAAGGCATCGGTGTAGAACTTGGCAATGTCCATAACGGTCTTGTTCTCCCGCTTGGCACCCTTGACCATCTTATCCTCACCGGTATCTGCATCGGAGGCCAGGTGGCCTACGTCGGTGATGTTCATAACACGCTTGACATTGTAGCCCACATACCGCAGGGCCTTCTCCAATACATCCTCCATAATATAGCTACGGAGGTTACCGATGTGAGCATAGTGGTAGACAGTGGGGCCGCAGGTGTACATCTTAACGATGTCGGGATGATTGGGCACAAAAAGCTCCTTTTTGTGACTGACAGAGTTATACAAATACATATTTCAATTTCTCCTTTTTGAAAAATATTTTTATAAATTCAAGTGCGAAATTCCCGATTTATGGAGCTGTTTATCGTATAACAGCGTAGGGGCGACCTGTGGACGCCCGGTCATTGTTGTTAAACGACAATGACGAAGTTACGGGATTATCACGAGTTTTCCGACAAAAATGAAACATTTTGCGGGCGACCACAGGTCGCCCCTACGAACAAATTCGGAAATCGAACTGCTCCATAAATCGGAATTGGGTGAAAACAAAACCGTTATGGATTTTTCTTTAGCAATTGTTTTTCCAGTTCCTCGATCCGTTCACGGAGGTAGTCCAGCTCCGCACGGACCGGGTCGGGTGTGTGGATCTGATCCAGCTTTTCGCCATTGATCTTCACCACTCTGCCGGGAACACCGACTACGGTGGAATTAGGGGGAACCTCCTTCAGTACCACAGAATTGGCTGCAATACGAGCATTATCCCCCACCTTGAAGGGGCCTAATACCTTGGCTCCCGCACCCACCATCACATTATTGCCCAAGGTAGGGTGTCTTTTTTCCCTCTGCGCACCGGTACCGCCTAATGTTACATTCTGATACAGCAGACAATCGTCCCCGATCTCCGCCGTCGCGCCGATGACAATGCCGGTGCCGTGGTCAATGACCAATCGTCTGCCGATGGTAGCCGCCGGATGGATCTCTACACCTGTTCGCCGCTTGGCAAGCTGGGAGATCCAACGGGCAATAAAGCCCATCTTTTTCAAATAGAACCAATGTGCCACCCGATAGTATATTTGCGCATGAAGACCGTTGTACAGCCAGAAGATCTCAAACTTACTCCGAGCCGCCGGGTCATTGCGCTGATAAGCCTCAATGGTCTCCATCAGACGCATAGGATCATCTCCTTCCCAATTCAACTTTCCATTAAAAAAAGCCGCCTCTGAATTGCTCCAGAGGCGGCATTACCGCGGTTCCACTCTGATTTCTCACTCGTAGCCTTGCCGCGGCTAACGGGGTCTCCCCTTCGCTCCCGAACGCACTTTCTCTCCTCTCCGCCTGTGCCTGCTTTCAGCCGATGACAGTCACTCTCTGTTGGTTTCTGTAGGGATACTCTTTTCGATCATTGCGATATTTCCATTTCTATTATATTACCATTTTCTCTTTCCTGTGTCAAGAAAAAAATACACTTTCCCCCAAGGGAATCCCCATGAACAGTTGATTTTAGCAGGAGAAAATGATATAATATCCCCAAAAAGGAAGGTGATCTCGTGGACGATCTACACTATCAACGCAGGCGGAAGCTTCTTGCCGGGATCTCAATTGCAGTGGTAGTCGCTTTAGTGATTTTTGCCACATGGTTTTTCGGGCGGTGGCTGACCTCCTTCTCTCGGGAAGGTCTGCGAGACTATATCCGCTCTTTCGGAGCCGCAAGCTGGATCGCATTCCTGGTCTTACAGGTGATGCAGGTATTCATAGCACTGATCCCCGGAGAACTGGTGGAGAGTGTGGCAGGCTTCCTCTACGGCCCTGTTTTCGGGACCCTTCTGTGCTACATAGGCATTGGGATAGCCTCTTCTACCGTGTTCTTTCTGACACGGAAATTCGGCGTCAAGCTGGTCGAGGTATTCGTCAGCAGAGAGAAGATCAACAGTCTCCGATTCCTGAACACAGCGAAGAAGAGGGACTATCTGGTCTTCCTGATCTTCTTTGTCCCAGGGACACCCAAGGATCTTCTGACCTACTTTGTAGGTCTGACGGATATCCCATTCGGCACCTTTCTTGCCCTGTCGCTGATCGCAAGATTCCCATCCGTCGTATCCTCCACCTTCGGAGGATACCTGCTTGGGGAAAAGAATTATACAAAAGCGATCCTTGTCTACGGTCTGACGGCGGTTCTCGGTATTTTGGGCATGTTCCTTTATAACAAATGGACGAAAAATCGAGAGTTAAAAGCTTCCTGTGCCAATGATGAAACCAATCCCATCAATTAAGTATACAGAAAGGCGCGTCTCTCATGGAATATGAAGTGATCCGTAGCAATCGGAAAACCTTGGCGGTACAGATCCACAGTGACCGAGTCTTAGTCCGTGCTCCTACCTGCGCTACCAACGAGGATATCCGTAGATTTCTCTTGGAGCATAGGGGCTGGATCGAAAAGCATTTGGCAAAGCAACAGGCAGCCGCAGCCCTGCCGAAGCTAACCATGGAAGACATCCATCAACTTGCCGATCGGGCAATGGAAGTTATACCCCGGCGAGTGAGATACTATGCACCCTTGGTCGGGGTCACCTACGGTCGGATCACCATCCGCAACCAGCGTTCCAAATGGGGGAGCTGTAGCAGTCAGGGCAACCTGAATTTTAACTGCCTGCTGATGCTGGCACCACCGGAGGTCATAGACAGCGTGGTTGTCCACGAGCTCTGCCACAGGAAAGAAATGAATCACTCCCCCCGCTTCTATGCAGAGGTCTATCGGGTCTTCCCCGAATATGACAAATGGAACAAGTGGCTCAAGGACAACGGTGGGGCTATACTGAGCAGAATGATTTAACACGGATAACCAAGATTCGTATAACAGCAAGCTCCAAGGACGGAGATGTGTGCCTAAACGGGATACACACCCCCGTCCTTCTGTCATGCAAATTCCTGTTTATCGCTCTGTCGAGCGATTTGGAATTTGAATGAATAATGAATAATTGTGGTATCCCTTCGGGATGGATTTAAAATAATGGCTTCGCCATGGGAATTACACCCATTTTTTTAATTTTCGGCGTAGCCGACACCGAAATTATTCATTCTTCATCCTTCATCATTCATTCTTCATTATTCCGATTTACGCGACCGAAGGGAGCGATAAATCGGAATTCATCGGTCTCTGTTCCCCGGTATGGTAAAAACGCCATCCTCAATTGAGGACGGCGTTTTGCAGTATTTAGTCCTTACGGGAGCATTTCTCCGCATCGATAGCAAGAACCAGCATAAGAGCACAGAGAGCGTTTTGTGGGTTGGGAACATTGATCACATAGGTGTCCGTCCAACGGAACAATTCCTTGGAGATGCTCGCAACAAAGCCTCCTGTAGAATCTACGATATTGTAGTCCCACTCAAAGAAATTGCCCTCTACACGCCAACCGCGGCAGTCGATGTTATACCGGGGTCTGAACAGGCTCAGCTCCTTGCTGACACAGCCATAATATTGCTCACCCAGATACAGTTCAAACTTTGGCAGGAAGGTTAGGATCCGTTCTCTGACTGTACCGATCTCATAGCCCAAGGAATCATAAATCTTGAGGCAATGACCCCAAGAAAGCTGACCCTTGACCGTATATGCAACAGTCCCTGTTTCGTCATAGATGTCGTAGCTATCGAACCAGGAGAACATTCTCTGTTTAAAAATCAGTTTCATAAGATCTTACTTCAGTGCCTCCCGATTCTGCACAAAGTACTCCACACCGGAATACAGGGTAGTCACGGAGATCGCAGCAATGCAGATCCGGTAGATTACACGGATCACTGTCTCACCTAAGAGTCTTACAGGCAGGTCTGCAAGCAATACGATCATGATACACAGAGCTACCATGGTAACTACAGTCTTAACTTTGCCGGACCAGCCTGCTGCGATAACCTTGCCCTTGCCGGAGGCAATCATCCGCAAACCGCTGACTGCAAATTCTCTGGTCAGAACGATCATCAGAGCCCATGCGGGGAACAGACCCCATTGGCAGAAAATGCTCATAGCCGCCAGCACCAGGACCTTGTCTGCCAGAGGATCCAGGAACTTGCCCAGATCCGTCACCTGGTTGTACTTCCGTGCAATATGACCATCTATCAGGTCTGTCAAGCTAGCGATTAGAAATACCGCAAAGGACACATAGCACATTACGTCATTATTCTTGCACAAATACATACATACCATAAACAGGGGGATCATCAAGATCCGCAGCATGGTGAATTTGGTTGCCGTATTCACAGCTTTATGCCTCCTCTGCATATCCGCATAGGTCACCGTCACAGACATCCGTAATATGTACCATGACGAAGGATCCTACCTTTACTGTTGACTCACTTTCAAACAAAACTCTGCCGTCAATATCCGGAGAATCGGCATAGGTTCTACCAAAATACCGATTTTCTTCCGGGTCATAGCCCTCGCAGAGCACCTCCATAACCGTATCCATACGAGCCTCGTTGTACTCGTCCATAATACGGGACTGGAGCTCAGAGACGATCTCCGCACGGCGGACAGCAATCTCCTCATCCGGGAATTCCATCTTAGCCGCAGCAGTTCCCTCCTCCGGGGAGAAGGCGAATGCCCCTACTCGCTCCAGCTTGTACTTCTTGAGCCAGGTGCACAGCTCCTCGAATTCCTCCTCGCCCTCACCGGGAAGGCCGGTAATGAGGCTGGTGCGGATCACCACACCGGGGATCTCTGCACGGAGCTTGTCAAAGAGCACATCCAACTCTTCACGGGTGGAGCGGCGATTCATCAGCTTAAGGATCTTGTTATTTACATGCTGAATAGGCAGATCCAGGTACTTGACGATCTTAGGCTCTTGGGCAATGGTGTCGATAAGCTCTTGGGTCATCTCGTCGGGGTAGAGATAATGCACACGGATCCAGTGGAGCTTGTCGATCTTGCACAGTTCCCGGAGGAGTTCCGGCAGCTTGTGTTCACCGTACAGGTCAATGCCGTAGCGGCTGGTGTCCTGTGCTACCACGATCAGCTCCTTAACACCGTCCTCTGCCAGCATCCGTGCCTCGTAGAGGCAATCCTCCATCGTACGGCTGCGGAACTTGCCCCGCAGAGAAGGGATCACACAGTAGGAGCAATGGTTGTCACATCCCTCTGCGATCTTTAGATAAGCGTAGTGCTCAGGGGTGCTGAGGATCCGCCCTACCTCATCCACGGGAGCGTGGATGTCTCCAAAGAGGCTGACAGTGCGCCCCTCCAAGAGCTGCTCTACTACAGATACCACCTCGCCATAGCTTCCGGTACCCAGTACACCGTCTACCTCGGGCATTTCCTGTAGGATCTCGTCTTGATACCGCTGAGACAGACAGCCGGTAACCAGGATCTTCCCGATCAGCCCCTCTGCCTTAAGCTCGCCCATTGCCAAGATGTTGTCAATAGCCTCAGATTTGGCAGAGTCAATAAAACCGCAGGTGTTGATAATGACCACATCCGCTCCCTCAACATTGGGGAGGATGTCATAACCTGCTTCCTGCAAGAGGAACAGCATCTGTTCTGCATTGACTTGATTCTTTGCACAACCCAGGGAAATCATACCGATTTTCTTACCCATGGTTCCACTTCCTTTCGGTTTAATCATCATATGCATACTCTTCTACGTCGTAGGACTCTGAAGCAAATTCCTCCATAACAAGTCGGATGTCGCTCCACTTGTGTCCCCGTCGCAGCAGGGCATCTGTTGCACGTTTTTGTTCTTGTTGATCCGGGACTTTCCCTCGGAACCGTTTTGTCAGGAAGGCTCGGATCCCCTCATGAGGAGAGGGCAATTCTGCCAGAACCTCCTGCCACAGCTCGCGAGGCACCCCCTTCTCATAGAGCATCTGCCGCAGACGTGCTTCACCGTATCCCTTGGATATCCCTTGAAATACCACACTTTCCGCGGCTCTGCGATCATCCAGGAGGTTCAGATCCTTGAGCCAATCCACGGCTCTGTCCGCCTGCTCCTCCTGCTCACCCTTCTGCCTCAATCTGTGGCGCAGCTCCTTCTCCGTAACTGCTGTTGCAGAGATGATCCGCACCGCCCGTTCACGGGTAGCCACCTGTGCAGCACTGCGTACAATGGATTCCAATTCCTCCTGTGACAGCTCCATGCCCACGTAGAGCCTGTGCTCTGGGATCACAGCAGGGTACACCATTAGGCTGCTCCCATCCCCAAAGCGGAGCCTCAGCTTGCCTGTAGTGGAGCGTGTCGCCTCAATGGCTTCAATCCTCATCCCGATCCTCGGAAACGCCGGTCTTTATACCGCGGAGGCTGTCGAAATGCGCACGCACCTTTTCTGTCAGAGACTCTACAGCCTCGGGATGCTCCTTGAGGTACTGCTTGGCATTCTCTCTGCCCTGGCCGATGCGGTCATCACCAATAGAGAACCAGCTACCGGACTTGGTGATCAGCTCCATATCCACTGCAATATCCAGCAGCTCACCGATCTTGGAGATACCTTCGCCGTAAATAATGTCAAACATAGCCTCACGGAAAGGAGGTGCAACCTTATTCTTCACTACCTTAACACGAGTACGGTTGCCGATGACATCGCTGCCGTTCTTGATTGCCTCTACCTTGCGGACGTCCAGACGGACAGAGGCATAGAACTTTAGGGCGTTACCGCCGGTGGTGGTCTCGGGGTTGCCGTACATAACACCGATCTTCATACGGAGCTGGTTGATAAAGACTACCAAGCAGTTGGTCTTGGAAACAGTACCTGCCAGCTTACGCAGAGCCTGGGACATCAGTCTTGCCTGGAGACCTACGAATGCGTCACCCATCTCGCCCTCGATCTCGGCACGGGGAGTCAGGGCAGCAACGGAGTCCACGATCACCAGATCAATGGCGCCGGAACGGACCAGTTGCTCTGTAATATCCAGAGCCTGCTCGCCGGTATCCGGCTGAGAGACCAGCATGGTATCAATATCCACACCGATCTGGGCAGCATATTTGGGGTCCAGAGCATGCTCTGCATCCACAAAGGCTACCTCGCCCCCCTGCTTCTGTGCCTCTGCAGCAAGGTGCAGGGCAAGGGTGGTCTTGCCGGAGGATTCCGGTCCGTAGATCTCTACGATTCTGCCACGGGGCATACCACCGATTCCCAGGGCCGCATCCAGTGCAAGAGAGCCTGTGGGAATGGCATCGACCTGCATTTCTACCTTGTCGCCCAGGCGCATAATGGAGCCCTTACCGTAGTTCTTCTCGATCTGATGGAGTGCCGTCGCAAGAGCCTTCTTCCGATCATCTGCAGGAGTCGGGGCTTCGTAATTTGTCTTTTTGCTTGCCATAATCAATCTTCCTCTCTTTCGTTACGGGGTTCTGCTTCCCTCGGCTTACGGGCAAGAACCGCCCGTATAATGTCTGCGCTATCCTTACGCAGTTCCTGTATGTCATAGCCTCCTGCTGTCAGCAGTTCGCAGACAGCTTCCTCCTGTCCCATGCCAAACTCAAAACAGAGATAGCCGCCGGGAATCAGGGCGGAGGTAAAATTGTCAATAATTGCTCGATAAAAGTCCAATCCATCCTCTCCGCCATGGAGGGCAAGCGTCGGCTCAAAGTCACGTACGCAAGAGTCCAGGGTCTCCATATCCGCAGTCGTAATATAGGGCGGATTGGAAACGATCAGATGGAAGCTCCCCAGGAAGGGAGGTGCAGGCTCCCGTACATCTACGGGGACACAACTCACCCGTGCAGACAGATGCTGATTCTGTACGTTGCGACGGGCTACCTTAAGAGCCTCCTGGGACACATCTGCCAAGGTAACACGGGCATCCTTGACCCGCTTAGCAATTGCCATACCGATGCAGCCACTGCCGGTACACAGGTCCAGGATCCTGGGATTCTGTTCCAGATAGAGTGCCTTCTTGATTGCCAGCTCTGTTACGACCATAGTGTCGTCCCTGGGGATCAGTACATGGCGGTTGACCTCCAGAGTCATGTTGTAGAAATCCCACTGTCCCAGAATATAGGGCATGGGTTCTCCCCGCAGGTAACGCTGTACGTATTCCTCTGCCAGCTCACACTGCTCCTCGGGAGCAGTCAGATCCCGCTGAGAGATCAGCTCCTCTGCCGTCTTGTTGCAGGCGGCACAGACCAGCTCTCTGGCAATGTTGGCGGCAAACTGGCCCTCACTTGCCAGCAGATCCCGTCGGGCATCCAAGTACAGGTCTCCGAATTTCTTTACCACAGGTCGCTCCCCTCCTCCTCGGGGATGACAGCGGACAGAGCCGCAATGCCAACCTCGATCATAGAGTCGTCCGGCTCCTTGGTGGTGATGTACTGCAGCCACATACCGGGAGCTGAAATTGCACGGGTAAACCAATTATCATACCGGCCCACAATGCGGTTGATCTCATAGGCGATACCGACCACCAGTGGCAGAAGCAACAGCTTAAGAGCCACCCGAACCAGGGCATTGAGGATCCCGGAATCAAAGGTGGGAGTAATGGGTGCCAACAGGATACTTGCCACAGAGAACACCAGCATAGACAGGAACACCACCACAAACAGGAAGCTGGTGCCACAACGGGGATGGAGACGTGTCTGCTTACGGACATTCTCCACGGTCAGAGGGAGTCTTGCCTCATAGCAACGGATCGTCTTATGCTCCGCTCCGTGATAGGCAAAAACCCGTTTCATATCCTTCATCAAGGACATTAGGAACATATAGCCTACCAGGATCACAACACGGATCATACCCTCGACCAAATTATGAACCAACTGGTTGGGGATCCAGCTCTGGATCATAGATCCCACAAAGGAAGGCAGGATGATGAACAAACCAACAGACATACAGATTCCAAGAACCACTGCAATGGTGGTAAATGCGCCTGTAGACAGCTTCTCATCCAACCATTTGTCCAGCTTGGACGGATTCTCAACAGGCTCCTGTGTCTCTTCTTCCAGCATAAAATCGGCAGAATACATCATAGCACTGACACCGATCTTCATAGAAGTCCAGAAGTTAAACAGACCGCGAATAAACGGGAGCTTCTTCACAGAGAAGCCGGTGCTCTGCTTGGGTCTGTCCTCGATCTTCTCCTGTAATCCGTCCTTGGTACGGACGACTACCGCACTCTTATCCGGTCCCAGCATCATGATGCCCTCGATCAATGCTTGACCGCCGATCATGGTTTTGAATTGTTCTTGATTGTTCTTTTTCATAGGGTCGTCCTTTCCTTACTTCACTTCCACAGGCAGACGAATGGTCACAAGGGTGCCACCGCCCTCAGCATTGGTGATCTCCAAGCTGCCGCCGTGCATAGTGACGATCTCCTCACACACCGCCAATCCGATACCGCTGCCACGAGCCTTACTGCTACCCTTATAGAACTTTTTCTTAATAAGAGGAAGCTCCTCCTCCGGAACACCGGGACCAAAGTCTCGAATACGGACCACGACCTCCTGTCCCTCCAGACACATCTCTGCGGTGATCCTGCCACCCTCGCCGCCGTGCTTGGCACCGTTATCAAGGATGTTTAGGAACACCTGGCGCATACGGGAGGTATCACAGGGGATCTCAGGGATCTCGTCATCGTTCTCCAAATACTCCAGGCGGATATCCTCCTGCTGTAATCTGGAGCCGTACATAAAGACCGTATCCTCAAATTCTGAGCGAATGTCACTCATGCTTACATTGAGCTTGAACCGTCCGTCCTGCATCCGTGAGAATTCCAGTAGCTCCTCCACCATAGAGGTCAAACGGCGTGTTTCTCGTAGGATGATGTTCAGCCCTCGGCGAGCCTCTGCAGTGTCTACACTGACACCTGCATCCAGCAGGGTCTCACTCCAACCGCTGATAGCTGTCAGAGGCGTCCGCAGCTCATGGGATACAGAGGACATGAATTCCGACTGGGTCTTCTCGGACTGAGCGATCTTGTTGGACATGTCGTTGATGGTATCTGCCAGCTCGCCGATCTCATCGTCAAAGTGTCGCTTGATCTGTACACCGTAGCCACCGGCTGAGATCCGTTTTGCCGTAGAGGTGATCTCAGACAAGGGCTCTAAGATGCTCTTGACATAGTATCTGCCGCTGGCATAGATCACAGCCACCAGTAAGCAGCCTATGAGGGCCGCTGTCATGGCAAACCACATAATTTGTCGGTCCACCTTTTCTAAACTGCTGACATACAGCAGTGCGCCTACAGGCTCTGCACCGTTGCGTACAGACAAAGGTCTGCAAAGGATCATGCACCGTCCCAGGTCGTTCCAGGTCACAACAGCCGATTCCCCATATACATCTCCCTCAACGGTCTCTCCGATCAACAGCGTGGCAGAGGAGGCGAGGATCTTATGCTCCGTGCTGATGAAGCTGAGAGACATATCATTCTTAGAGCGGAAGGAACGGGCATAGGCTTGGCACAGACGGTTGTACTCCTCCGAGCTCTCCTCACGGTAAAAACTCAGGAAGAAGTCCCCTTCATGGGCTCTTGCCTCCATATCCTCTTCCATGGAGGTGTAATAGGCATTGGCCACGATCAGGGACAGTACCGTTACACATACCAGGACCAGGACCATGATAATGCCGACCATATTCCTGAGCCAGCGACTGCGCAATCCCTTAGACGTAGTAAAGGTAGGCAGATTCTCTTTTAGCTTTTTCAGTTTTTCCTTCATATCAGATGCTTACAGACCCCACTTGTAGCCGAAGCCCCATACGGTAGTAATATAGGTGGGATTGGCTGTATTGTCCTCGATCTTGATTCTGAGGCGACGGATATTTACATCCACGATCTTAAGCTCTCCGTCATAATCTCTGCCCCAAACAGCGGTGAGGATATCCTCACGGGACAGGGCTCTGCCGGGATTCTGCATAAAGAGCTGGATAATGGCATATTCTACCTGGGTCAGCTTGATCCGTCTGCCCTCCTTCTCTAAGGTGCGGTTGCGAATGTTCAGGACGAAAGGCTCATGGACCACGATCTCGGGATCAGATTCCACACCTCCGCCGATCCGGCGGTAGAGTGCATCGATACGGGCTGTCAGCTCCGCAGGAGAGAAGGGCTTGGTTACATAGTCATCGGCGCCGGTCATAAGCCCCGTAACCTTGTCCATCTCCTGTGTTCTTGCTGTGAGCATGATAATACCGATGGTCTTATTGGTGGCACGAATGTTGCGGCAAACCTCGAAGCCGTCAATATCCGGCAGCATAATATCCAGGATGGCAACTCCAATATCGGGATTCTCCTTCAGTCTCTCCAGGGCATCCATACCGGTCCCTGCTTCGATGACCTCATAGCCCGCTCTCTTAAGGTTAATGACCACAAAGCTGCGGATGCTGACTTCATCCTCTAATATGAGTACCTTTTTCATTCTGTTTCCTCCGTTTTCACTCTTCGCAGTTCCCCATCTCCGGGTCATGGGAAGAGAATTGTTTCTGTATCATCCCACATTATATCATACTTTGTAATAAATGTGTAGTGCCTTTGTGGGAATTATTTCAAAACTACCGCACCTTCTCCTAAGATTTTGCGTAATTCTTGCAGCATATCCTCTCTTATGGAACAATTTGTCCCTCTTCTGACACCATTGTTGCTGTAATACAGCACCGCCTGCAAGCCGCCGGGGAACATATTGAGAACAGCTCGAACCTTCCGATCTTCCCACGTGCCCTCTGCCGGCAGTTTCAGATACAGCTTCTGTTCCGGGGGCTTAACCAGCTCACGGATGGTATAGATCTGATTGACCACCATCTGCGGTGCCTTCTCGTCCCGTACAGACAGCCTACCCTCTACTACAACGGGGGTATTTTCCTTAAGAAGCTCCCCCTTTTTGGCAATCACCGAGGAAAATACCAGCAGCTCCATCCCACCTGTATCATCCTCCAGGGTAACATACGCCATCATGGTATTGCTCCGAGTGGTCTTCATCTTTACCGACTCCACAATACCGGCAATACGGACGATCTGCTCATCCCTGTAGACCCCATCGCCAATCTCGAAGGATTGGAGGATCTGTCCCAGAGGGATCGCTCCCGTGCCCTTGAGCAGCTTGCGGTATTCATCCATGGGGTGTCCGGAAAGGTAGAGCCCGATGGTCTCCTTCTCCATCTGCATAAGCTGATTCTTGGGCATTTCCTCTATGTCCGGCACAGGGATGCCATTGCGCGCCTCTTCATCCAGGAGTTCAAACATCTGGATCTGTCCTGCGATGTTGTGCTTGCGATTCTTGGCAATATCCTCCATGATCATCTCGTAGGCATAGAGCATCTGCGCCCGATTGAGTCCCAAGCTGTCCATAGCACCGCATTTAATAAGATTCTCTACTGCTCTCTTGTTCAGATCCGACTCATGCATCCGATCCAGGAAGCTGTCCAGACTCGTAAAAGGTCCGTGCTTTTCTCTCTCCGCCATCATCTGACGGATCAGACCTCTGCCGATGTTCTTCACCGCACCCAGACCGAATCGGATCCCCTCCTCTTCTACCGTAAAGGAGTCTGCGCTGTGATTGACATCCGGGTGAAGCAGGGCAATGCCCATAGACTTACAGTCTGCAATATAGCCCGCTGTCTTTGTCGTGTTGTCCAGAACGGAGCTGAGGAGCGCGGCCATATATTCCTTGGGATAATGGCACTTTAGGTATGCCGTGTCATATGCTACCTTGGCATAGCACACCGCATGTGCCTTGTTAAAAGCATAGTTGGCAAAGTCTAAAATTTCCTTATAGATCGCCTGTGCCGCAGCCTCCGATACTCCGTTGGCAATGGCACCTGCAATCCCTCTGTCGGGATCCCCGTAGACGAAGGCATGGCGCTCGGCTACAATGACAGCTTCCTTTTTCTTGGAAATAGCGCGGCGCATATTATCTGCCTGTCCCAGGCTGTAACCGCCCAGCTTACGGAAGATCTCGATAACCTGTTCCTGGTACACGATACAGCCATAGGTAACTGCCAATATAGGCTCCAATTGGGGACAAATATAGGTGATCTTGTGGGGATTGTGCTTGTTGTCGATAAACTTAGGGATAGAATCCATAGGACCGGGGCGGTACAATGCCACGATAGCGGTCAGATCCTCGATGGATTGGGGTTTCATGTTGACACAGACCCCTGTAATGCCTGTGGACTCTAACTGGAATACACCTGCGGTCTTGCCCTCGGACAGCATGGCAAAGCTCTCCGGGTCGTCATCGCGCACCTTCTGCAAGTCGAAGTTGGGTTCCCTCCGACGGATATTCTGCTCCGCCTCCTCAATAATGGTCAGGTTCCGCAGCCCCAGGAAATCCATCTTAAGCAACCCTAATTCCTCAATCGTAGTCATGGTGAACTGGGTAACGATGGTATCATCGTTCTTTGCCAGGGGCACGTAGTCGGAGACGGGATTCTTGGTAATGACTACACCGGCTGCATGGGTAGAGGTATTACGGGGCATGCCTTCAATGGCTCTTGCCGTATCTACGAGCTCCTTGACCCGTGCATCGGAGTCATATAATTCCTTTAACTGGGGCGAAACCTTAAGAGCCTCCTCCAGGGTCATATGTAAGGTGGTAGGGATCAGCTTGGCAACAGCATCTGTCTCTGCATAGGTAAAGTTCAGTGCTCTGCCTACATCGCGGATAGCCGCTCTGGCAGCGAGGGTGCCGAAGGTGACGATCTGTGCCACACGATCCTTGCCATACTTCCTCATAACATAGTCGATAACCTCTCCGCGGCGTGCCTGGCAGAAGTCCATATCGATATCCGGCATACTTACTCGCTCCGGATTTAAGAATCGCTCAAAGTACAGGCTGTACTTCATAGGGTCCAGATCCGTGATCCCCAAGCAGTAGGATACCATAGCACCTGCGGCAGAGCCACGACCCGGTCCCACGGGGATCCCTTGACTCTTGGCATATGCTACGAAGTCCGCAACGATCAGGAAGTAGTCCACATAGCCCATTTTACGGATCATGGACATCTCATATTCCAGCCGTTCTCCGTAGCCATCGGGATCATGGGGGTATCGCTTGGCATAGCCTGCCCAACACAGCTCCGTAAACCAGCTCCAAGCATCATAGCCCTCCGGATACTGGAACTGGGGCAGATGGTAGTTGCCGAAGGTAAATTCCACATTGCATCGGTCTGCAATCGCTTGGGTATTGGTGATCGCTTCCGGCAGATTGGGGAAGAGGGCCACCATTTCTTCCTCAGATTTGATATAGAATTCCTCTGTTTCGAAGCGCATACGGTTGGGATCATCCACGGTCTTGCCCATCTGGATACACATGAGCACGTCCTGCATCTTGCTATCTTGTCGGGTCACATAGTGGGCATCGTTGGTAGCTACCAGAGGAAGTCCCGTATCCCGTGCCAGACGGAGAATATCCCGATTCACAGTCTTCTGCTCCGGGATCCCATGATCCTGGAGCTCTAAGTAATAATGATCCGGTCCAAAGATCTCTGCCATTTCCAATGCGTGCGCCTTGGCTCCTTGATAGTCACCCTGCCGCAGTCTCCTGGGGATCTCACCGGCTAAGCATGCAGACAATGCGATCAATCCCTCGGAATGCTGTCTCAGGAGGGCAAGATCCACACGGGGCTTACGATAGAAGCCCTCCAGGAAGCCCTTGGATACCATATAACTCAGATTCTTATAGCCCGTCTCGTTCTCACACAGGAGAACCAGGTGCCGTGCCTCGTCATCGGGACCATATTGTTTATCCTCCATAGATTGGGGCGCAACATAGACCTCACATCCGATAATAGGCTTGATCCCCGCTGCCTTACAGGCACGGTAGAAATCAATGACGCCGTACATGACACCATGATCCGTAATGGCAAGGGCAGTCTGTCCCAACTCGGCTGCTCTCTTTGCCACCTTGCCGATACGACAGGCACCGTCCAGGAGGCTGTATTCCGTATGAACGTGTAGATGTACAAATGCCATAAGGGTCTCTCCCTTCCTAATCCTCCTTGGCAAGCTGCATGAGCTTGCGGATCCTGTGATTCACGGCAGATTTGCTAATGGGTGGCTCATGGAGCTGTGCCAGCCCACCTAAATTCTCCTCCGGGAACTCCTCCCGCAAGGTAGCCGTTTGCCGTAGCTTTTCCGGCAGATCCGCCAGAATTCCCAAAGCGCGCAGCTTCTCGATGGCAGCGATCTGCTCCCCTGCTGCGGCTACGGTCTTATCTAAATTGGCAGAATCGCAGTTGGTCTTACGATTGGCAAGATTCCGCCAGTTTTTGTTGATCTTGGCTTCCATGACTGCCATAGCGCAGACAGGAGCCCCCATAACCGTCAGTGCGGTTTCGATGGTATCGCTCTGCTTAAAATACAGCACATAATTGCCCTTGCGCTCAGTGATCTTGGCAAGGAGGTCCATATCCTGCAACAGATTCTCCGTCTCACGGCTTGCGTTGCGGTGGGTGGTGGACAGCTCCAAGTGATACCGTTTCTCCGGGTCTGTTACGGAGCCACCTGCTAAGAAAGCACCTCGCAGGAACGCTCTGCGGCAGCATTCCTTCTCCAACAGTGCAAAATTTACATGCAAGGACAGGCTGTTGGCACGGGAAAAGCCGCACAGCTCGAAGATCCTGTCTAACTTCTCGGGATCCGTAACAGAGAACTGTAGCTTACCCCCACTCTCCGCAGGCATACGATCAAAGGTCACTCCCAGAGCGCGTCGGAACAGTTGGGGCAGCCGCTGTGCAAAATCCCCACTCTCCGTAACGATTTTGATTTCCTCCGCCGTAAAGGTATTGGCAAACAGCAGGACCCCAAGGGCCTCGCCCAGAGCACAACAGCCCCGTTCTACCTGAGGGCGGCATAGTTCATTCTTCACTTCAGCAGAAAAGGACATCGTCTATCCTCCGCCTTTCTTTATTTGTTCTCCTGCGCCCAGAGGCGGACCTCCGGCTCCAGCAGGATTCCACTGTGATCCAGGACCCTCTGCCGTACCTGCTCTACCAGTTCCAGAACCTGGGCTGCAGTTGCACTTCCGAGATTTACCACAAAGCCGGCATGCTTCTCAGACACTGCCGCATCTCCTACTCGATAGCCCTTGAGTCCTGCCTCCTGGATCAGTGCGGCGGCATACCCCTGTTGAGGTCGCTTGAAGGTACTGCCTGCAGAGGGCATATCCAAGGGCTGTGAATTCCTGCGTTTTTCGTTTAGTTCATAGATCCGACTCCGAATCTCCTTTTCTTCGCCGGGGATCAGTTGGAATTGGGTCCTTACAATGACCCCGTCCATAGACTGAAAGGCGCTGTGGCGGTAGCCAAAGCCCTGTTCTTCTCCCTTGATCCATCGGGACGTACCGTCGGGAAGCATGAATTCTGTTGCAATCGCCACATCCTTCAGCTCACCGCCATAGGCCCCCGCATTCATATAAATGCCGCCTCCTACTGTGCCGGGGATCCCGTGGGCAAATTCCATGCCGGACAGCCCGTTCCTGGCAGCAAACATGGCAGTCTGCGCCAAGGTCATCCCTGCCATAGCCTCGATCATGCCATTGTCCATGAGGGTCAAACCCATAAAGGTATCCCGCAGACAGATCACTACCCCACGCACACCCTCGTCGGGAGCCAGTACATTGGTCCCTGCCCCCAGGATCTTAGGGTTGATCCCCAATGCATGGGCCTCACGCAGCAGAACCGAAAGCTGTTGCGAATTCTGCGGAAATACCATGACCTCCGCAGGTCCACCGATGCGGAAGGACGTATGTTTGGCAAGGAGCTCCTCCCTACGGATCAAATGTGTCGGTACCTTCCCGGAAAGGTTATCCAAATACGCTAAAATGAGATCCATCATAAACCTCCTACAGACTTAAAATCATAGATCGCCTATTACACCATTATATCTTATATAGTATATCATATTCCCGTCCGTTTCGCAACGGAAGACACAGATTTTTTACACTTCCTTCTATTCTCTGTCACAGAAATGCAAAGATCCCATGTTTTCTTTTTCCGATTCGGTTCCATCTCGTTTCCTTTCGTATTCCTCCTATGATTAGTATATCATAACCCCTGTCCCATAATTGGGACTTTTGTCACAAAATTTAAAAAAATAAAAAAATTAAAATTTTTCCGCAACCTAAATTCCGATTTGTCGAGCTGTTTATCGTATAACACCGTAGGGGCGACCTGTGGTCGCCCGGTCATTGTCGTTAAACGACAATGACGAAATTACGGGATTATCACGAGATTTCCGACAAAATCGAAACATTTTGCGGGCGACCACAGGTCGCCCCT
>JAZRGR010000106.1:0-1529 GCA_045644345.1 Faecousia sp.
GGTTTGCTTTCCGCCACGCTGCTGATCTTTAAGCTTCTGCACCAGACTGCGCTGGAGCTGCTTGGAGATGGTCAGCAGGGGCCCTGCGATCTCATGATACTGATCCTGCAATTCGTCATCTACTTCGGCGATCCGATGGACCGTAATGTCGACACCGCTGTGGATGTCACCATAGGAGATGCTTTGGGCAGCCTCGTTCAGTTCCTGAAGTCGCTCATTTTCCAGCTGTTTGCACGCAGCTTTCTCTGCCATCCGTTCCAGCATTCGCTCGATATCAGAGGCAGCGGCATCATTATGCTCTCGCTGGTAATCGGCGTCATATTCGATATCGCCACCAACCGGCTCCGATACGGATTCGGTCTGGTGGAAAGGAATACGGCCGCCTTCTTCGGCGACAGTCTTCTGCTTAGAAGAGCCGGTACCAGGACCTTCGATGCCATCGCTGACGCCGTCAGATGCGCCGGATCCGTCATCAGAATCAGTCTCGGAAGAATTCTCTTCACTCCCAGACCCATTCTCATTTTCTTCAGGATCTCCAGACTCATCTGATTTCTCGCCTACGCCACCAGACCCATTTTCGTCGTCCTGATTGGCGTCTTGACGGGTCTTGGACCGACCT
Source organism: Faecousia sp. (assembly GCA_045644345.1). GTDB lineage: Bacteria > Bacillota > Clostridia > Oscillospirales > Oscillospiraceae > JAZOXB01. The sequence goes on from JAZRGR010000106.1 coordinate 620, forward strand.
GCAGCGTTGGCAGCTTTGACCTGAATGCGCACAGCACCCGGAACTGGAGTTCCGCTTCCGGTGCCTTCGGAAGAAGTTCCGGAAACGCCACCGAGAATTTTGGAGAGCATCTCACCCAAAGAGGAAGAGCCACCGGATGCAGCATCTTCATCCTGTTTCTTTTTGCAAAGTTCCAGGTATTCTTCAATGTAATGCCAGCAACGGACCATGATGTGGCTTACGACCTTCCAGCGTTCCTTGGGATAGGACGTGGTAACTGCCAGATCGATTTCAGGAATGAGCTTGAACACCGTCTGAATTCGTTCGTCAGACAGGGGCGTCTCACCGTACTTGATCTCACCAAACTTGGCATAGGAAAGCAGGATCTGCAGAATCGAATTGAAGATGTGACTTTCTCCGTCATCTTCCTTCTCAATCATTTCGTCCACTGTGAGCATTTCTGCAAACTGGTGCTTTCTCATGGTGTCCAAGGTGAATCCAAGTACACCTGGAAACTGATTCAGGATACAGTTTTCTACATATCCATCCTCCAGGATGTTGGCGATGTAAGATGCGATTCGCTGAGTCAGCTCCACATTGCGAGGCTCTGCCTTTACGAAGTCCCACAAAGCTCTCTCATTATCCGCATCCCGGCTGGTCTTCAGATCCGGAGGCACAGGAAACCATTTGAAGCACTCGAGGTACTTCAAGTAGGTTTGTGTCACCAGAAAATCGGTATAGAGCACGTGGCCAAGCTCATGCGCGAATAGGCCTGTGATCAGGTCGTATCGGTCAGCACGGCCGCGTACTTTGGTAACCACCGGGTTGCCACTGTTGATGAGTATGGAGACATTGTTGGTGCACGCCACGTTGGGATCCTGCGGCTGCCAATAGAGATTGACATGGACCCGCCGGTTATATTTGTACCGGC
>JAZRGR010000107.1:0-3612 GCA_045644345.1 Faecousia sp.
GTCATCATGACGATGCAAGCACCCATGCAAACCAGCATATTGGTGCGTAATCCCGCAGGACGGTTTTTCTTTCCCCGCTCATAGGCGATAATGCCCCCCAATATAATGGAGGCGAAAAGTCGAAGTCCGATGGATAGAACACTTAGCTCCCGAAGCTCCAACATAAAAATCCCACCTTTCCGAAGGAGTATTACAGTATATTTTTACAAATGCTGTTTGATACATAAAGCATAACATAAAATCCCCCATTTTTCAATGGGAGATCAAAGAAAGCTATGCCAAGGGACTGTAAAAAAGCCCCATTTTATAAAAACATCGACCTGAAATAGTATGAAATTCCCTGCAAATATGGGAAAACGATGAGCATCCATCTTATGGTTTGTTTCCTATTGACAAATCATTAGAGAAATATCATAATGTAGCTATGTTATAAAAGAAAGTGGGATCGGATTATGACTAAACGATTAATCAGTCTGTTGCTTTTGGTAGCGATGGTTCTGCCTTTGCTTCCTTCGATCAGTTTTGGGGCGTCGGGAGCATCCTACACGACTGCGGATTGGGATGCCTTACGGAATAATTGGAAGGCGTCTATCTGTGGCGACGATACGGTAGATTGGACGGATCCTGAAATCAAAAAAATTGTGGGTGTTACCAACAGTGCCGGAATAACCACCTCCGGAATCAGCTATAATGGCGGTAGATATTGGTTGGACCTGGAGGAAAATCGCTCTAATCCCGGCAGAATTTTCGGGACTACCGATATCACCATTACCGTAGGCAGTAATGTGATGCGCAACCAGTTTGTTTCTCTCACGCATATGGCAAAGGCTTATGGTACCAGAGGAACGGTTTATACTTACAAGGACAGTAGCGGAAAACTTGTGAGTCGAGAGCTCTATCAGAATCGGGAACTTCGGGATGCGATATTCTATGGTCTGAAAAAGGGAAGCTCCTTCTACAATCGGGACAGATGGGCGGAGCAGAAATCCAGCCCTACAGCCACTACTTATTATAACTGGTGGGATTATGCCTTCGGTGCACCCGACGAGATTTTGCAAACCCTTCTGATCCTGTATCCCTATCAGTCCGCTGCCGAGGCGAATATAGCCGAAGAGTTGATGGCTACATCTCTGGATTTGCTCAATACGCTTAGGCCTGATAATACCGGACAAACTGACGAGAACACCCTTAGCTACCGCCGTACCCGCTTGCGTATCTGTGGTATGATGGGTGCCTTGCAGGAGAACGTCCTCCTGATCGAGGAGACACGAGACAATCTGGTGTCCTTGCTTGCTATGAATGACGGTGGCAACGGGGTGCAGGAAGATTTTTCGTATATTTTACATGACTACTATGCCTATGATTGCGGCTACGGTGGGCAGAACCTTGCGGAACGAATTATCGGTTGCTATTATGTCATGTCGGGAACGGCTTTTGAGCCCGATGCCCCTGACAGGCATATTCAGATGGATTGGATCCTCAAAACCTTCATGCCTGTCATGCACAACGGTGTTGCCATGCTACAGAGTAACGGCAGATTCCCCGGTAGCGGACGAGATCACGGGCATTACGCGATTGTGGGTGCACTGCAGCTCTTGGGATGCTTTGGGCCGGAGGATGATATTCAGCTCATACAATTCATCCGTGAGGCAGTGGTACGGGATACAGAAGAGGAAACTAGGAAGCTCTATTCTGCTCTGGCGGTGTCTCTGGGAAATGTGATGCTGGTTCAGCGTCTGAAGGAGTGTATCTTTGAATACAATATGCCTGAGCTTGGGAACACCTATGCCCATATGCGCTATCGAACGGACCGTGGGGTACAGCATACAGAAAATTATACAGTGGGCCTTGCTATGAGTTCCAGACGGATTGCTACTCACGAGAGCATTCTTGGTTGTAACCGTTACGGCTGGTACACCGGCGACGGTGCAATCTTTGTGTATGATGATAAAACCACCATCTCTTATGATCAGTACGGCATGGATTTTAACCTTTTTGCCAATATGTATCGTATGCCCGGTACAACAGAGGAAAACAGTACCATTCGTGAGCCTAATTGTGAGAAGTTACCTTATTTCCCCGGTATGACTTATACTTCCTCCGGGTGGATTCAAGATAAGAATAAGGATGGATTGGATGCCGGTGCCTTTGTTGGGGGTGCGGAGCTGGACGGACAGTTTATTGCCGCCGCAATGGACTTCGAGGCATATAGCTGGAGCTCCGAGGAATCTGCTGCGGAGAAGCAAAAGGTTAAGAACCCTGTAGAACAGAATAACTTAAAGCAGATTCTGACATCGGATTTGACTGCTAAGAAGTCTTATTTTATGTTCGATAACGAAATTGTCTGCGTAGGCAGTGATATCGACTTCAGCACTCGCAGTAATTCTGTTTACACCTATGTGGATAACCGAGAACTGACAGAAAAGACTAAGGTTAACGGTGTAACTACCTACGGCACGGAGGATATCATTGTTGACGGTGTGACCCTGGAAAAGGTTAATACTTTTTCTCCCAAGAGTTTTTCGGATCCTCAGTGGGTATATGCGGGAAACTTCGGTGGCTATGTATTCCCCAAGGGAGGCAACGTGACTCTCAACAAGACCTATCGGGAATCCTCTGCGGACGGGGACGACACCAATGATGATTTTAACAAAATGGCACTAAGCACTACTGCCAAGAACGGAAAGCACAGCTTCTTAGAACTATGGATCGACCACGGTTCCAAGCCTGTTAACGGTAGCTACAGCTACGTGATGCTCCCCGGTATGACTCCGGAAGAAACGCAGGGTTACAGCAAGAGACCGGATATCTCTATTGTTAAGAACACTACATCTCTCCATGTAGTTAGGGAAAATACCCTTGGCATTACCGCTATGGTTTTCTGGAAGCCGGGTACCTACGGGAATATTACCGTGGACAAGCCTATGATTGTCATGGTGCGGGAAAAGGACGGCATGTATACCCTTGTGGCCTCTGATCCTACCCAAGAGCTGACATCCGGAACCGTTACGATTCACAATCCTCTTTATAGTTGGGATATGGACAGTCGCATGACTGTATCCGGCGGAGCCGAGACTACCGTTCAGATTGACTTCAGCGGCTCCAAGGGTGCTTCTATTTCCGGTGAATTTTCCCTTACAGACTCCCAACAGCTTCTCTTTGACTTTGCTGAGGGGAATTCCGGGAAGAACCTGAATGCACTCTACGGTTTTCATAACTATGCCGATCCTTCTAATTGGGCAGCCCAGGGGATCGACACAGATGCACTGACCATTGGTGGCGGTATGCTGACCTTCCCCCTGACGAACGGAACAGACAGTGATGGCAATCCTTCTGAATGGAATACCTATATCCAACCCTCTGATTCCAACGAGAATTTTGCTTGGAATTCCAACATTACAGACAATCTGAGCCTGAATTTCAAGGCATCCAATGCCGAGATCCTACAGATCCGTTTGAAATTAGAGGATGTGATACAGTATGGAAGCTCGGATCCCTGTATTCATCTAACCTATCTCCCTGAGGGGGCAGAACGGTGGAGCGGTAGCTCTGTACTGCCCAATGAGTGGAAGGAAACCATAAAGCTATCTATTCCCAAGGAGTGTATGCAGG
>JAZRGR010000108.1:0-12944 GCA_045644345.1 Faecousia sp.
AAATTCCGATTTATCGCTCCCTTCGGTCGCGTAAATCGGAATAATGGAAAATGGAAAATGTATAATGTAAAATTTCGGTATCCCTTCGGGATGGATTTAAAATAGAGCAACATATTGTCGATACAATCTGTGGTATTTCCAAAATTTTCTGCGAAAATGAAAATATTTTATGATTAGAATTTCCAGTTAGGATCATTTTCCATTTTCCATTTTCAATTTTCCATTTGCGACAGCATAACAGACCGGCAAATCGGAATTTGATAATATGGCAAGCCCCATTGGGAGGTTCCCAATGGGGCTGTTGGGGTGATTGTGCGAAGAATGCCTTGGCGTTGTCTGCTTAGGCGAAGAAGTCCTCGGCGCTGTCCGCGTAGGCAAAGAGGGCCTTGCACAGATCTAAGAGGGTGCCGGTCTTGTTGTTGCCGTAGGTATCGGCACTGTAGATCAGGGTATCGGAAACCTGTGCATCACCGGCATAGACCGCTGCCTCTATGACGCTTCGCAGCTCTGCGGCGTTCAAGCCTGCGAAATCAAAGGCATAGCGCCCTTCGGCTCCGCCGTATACCACCGCCTCAGTAAGGACGCAGGTCTGTTCCGCACCGCTCAGATCCCTGTAGCGAATGCGGAGCTCCAGTTCTTCCACAGAGCCATTGTAGCCCGCTGCATTGATCACAAAGCGGACAGTCACTCTGGAATCCAGGACCAGTGCCTTACCTACCCAAGTGACCGTAGGTGCGGCAAGGTCTTCCCGTACAGTGTTGTAATTGCCGAAGGTCACTGCCTCTATGTCGGACAGATGGCTCTTGTGACCGTCAGTCATTGCCTGATCTGCGGGGCTGTCTACCCGATAGCCCTTGTAGCTCTGTGCCCGGGCACCATAGCGCAGGAGATCGGCACACAGGGTCTTCAGCTCTGCTGTGGTGGTCTCCTTGGCAAGCCGGTTGTAGGCATATTGGGCAATGCTGTAGGTATCCGTCTCGCTGTAATAGGTCTTGCTTTCCTTCTCCATACGGAGGGTAGCTTGAATGGTGTCGTTCATTTGGGTAGCGGTGAGACCGTCCAGGGTGAAGTAATAGAAAGCTCCCCTATCCACAGGTTCCAGCTTCAAGATCGTATCCCCTACATAGGTGTTGCCCTCATACCGAGGCTGCAGGCATTCCAGATAGAAGCTACGGTAGCCCTCTAAGTCGGACTTTGCAACGATATAGTTGATCGAAATATCGCTTGCCAAGTTCAGACTGTGCATAATCGTCGTATTGCGATCTAAAATCGGTGTTTCCGGGAAAGCCCTCATAAAGACGGCCGCTGCCTCCAAGGTTCGGTTATCCACTGCAAAGAAATAGGGCTCAGCCGTAAGCTTCATGTCTTCCATTGCGGTAACAGGCTCAATGGCATAGCAGACCTTCAGATCCGTAACAGAAAGAACATTACCGGGATCCTCTGCACTGTAATTTGCATCAAGGGCATTGTAGATCACCAAGTAGTGATCTTGATCTGCAGAAAGGCCGGCGGTATCCAGAGAATAATACATAGCCGTGGAGGATGTCAATTTCTCCACTATGGAGGACAAGGTTTGCAAGGTGCTCTCCTCTGTTGTTGCAGATCCTACAAAACCGGCGGCAAGAGTCACCTCATCTCCCATAATGGTCTTGGCTCCCACATCGACGCGGACAGGCGTTTTCCCATCTGCAAGCTCCAGCTTGAAGGCAACTGCCTGACCGGGCGAGAGGTAAACCTCATTCTTGGGTCCTGCCTTCTCATAGGTAGCCGCAGAGATTGCAAGATGGTCGGAGATCAAAACCGTGGGGGGTGTGGTATTTTCGGTACCAACGGTAGGCGTGGTGTACTCCTCGGCATCAACGAACATGGCCCCCTTGGTAAGAGAGGTAAGCCCTTCCGTCTTAGCCCCATCCAGCAAGGAATCACGAATTTCCTTTACAACGGGATACACTTCCCTGTCGGCACAATACGCATCATAGGCGATCTGCCGGTCCCCGCTAACATTCTGCCCCCTTGTGTCGATGGGATCGTAGATCCGAATGGCATCGAAATAGAACTGATTGCCATAGTAGAGTCCCAGTATCGGAATACTGAGCTTGTCGTTGACCTCTACAGATACATAGTGCCTACCGTGGGTCAGCTTATGGATAGACACAACAGGAATCTGATATAGATCCAGCTCACCGTAATTGTTCACCGTAACGCTCCGCTCCAGCTTGTCCGCCGTCATCTCCTCGTCAGTATATACGGACACACGGATAGAGCCCTGATCCTTATTGGTACGGCTGATAATATCAAAGCCTGTGCCTAAGAAGGAAAATACAATCTGCGTATAGTTGGCGTTGTTGGAAGCATTGGGTACAATAACACCGGCGCCCTCCACATAGAGGCTCTTGCCGTTAGAGAGCAGGGTGTCGTCTCCGTAAGAGGGATCATAGCCGTAAGGATGATCCTGCCCAACAGGCTTAAACATCTGCAGATCGTCGGCAGCAGATATGCCCTCCTCCTTGATGTCGTTGGCAGCCCCTTCCTGTTTCCACTCTTCATAGAATACAGCGTGGGACTCTCCGGTGTCGGATGTAACGGTTCGCTTTTCTGTATAGCTGATTTCGCTCAGGAAGTTCTCAGCCTCATAGTAAATCATAGTGGCAGGTAAGAAGGCCACCGCCTTCATAATATAGTAGGGAGTAAAGCCGGTGATATTGGGAGCTGTGACATAATACACCGCATAAAAGCTGCGACTCTCCTCCATAAAGCACTTGGTTGCAAACCGAAGTCTCTGTGCAGAGGTCATGGTATATAGAGCAGTCTCATCTTCAACGATTTCCCCTACCGGCGTAAAGATAGGCTGTTTGGTCTTGATGGTGTTATGCTCGCCATTAAAAGTAGATCCGACATAGGATAAGCTGAGTCCTTGGGGAACAGTGAAGGTATCCTTCAAAGAAGACAGATCTACCTCCACCGCCTTGCCATAGTCCATAATCACAGCATAGGGATCATTTGCAGATACCAGAGCTATACTCAGGGCTTGGCATTTGCAGCCGGCTGTACCGTTAATGGGTTCTCCGTATTCTATAACCGGTACACCTGAAGCATCGGGAATCAGGTTCACAGGAATACACCGGGTGCTTAGGGAATTGGCAAATTGTCCTTCTTCCATCCTATGGCGGAAGCCCCTTATGGTCAGCTTGCAGTAAGCAGGGAGTCCCAACTGCAGTAAGGTCAAGAGTTTATCTGCCGACTCTACTTTATAGCTGTATACCCCGGACTTCAGAGGAGATGCGGTATAGGGGGGATCCTTCACAACCACGGCATCTTGGATCAGATCCATCATCTGCTCAAAACTTAGGGATTGCTCCGTCTCTGTGGATACTGTTTTGGTGATCCTATCATAGCCACTGTATACCACAGTCAGATCCGTTGCATAGCGTGTGATATCCTCACTGTCGGGAGCATTCAGAGTGATAGAACCCATTTCCCTATGCCCATCCAAGGTAACTCCCAGCTTGCTGTCTGTCAACAGCAGATCAAGGGCAGGAAGATTGCGACGGTTGGTGAGACCGAAGCTGTAGACAAGCTCTGTGCCGGTGGGCACAACAGCACCGTCCATAAGCGGCTTACCTGTTGTCCCTTCGTACTGCATCTTATCTGTGATGACGCTCTCATCCATAAGCTGGATATTGGTCGAGAAATTCAGGTTGATGCCGGTGGTATGGCGCTCGGCATAGAACATATCAAAATGGCAGATCTGGCCGTCCGTTAGATGCAGTGTTGTGACAAAGTCGTTGAGCTTCACATTATCCCTCGTAATAGCACCGTGCATACCGCCGATATCACAGACCAGTTGGTCATTGACGAAGAAATAAACATCATCGTCTCCGGTGAACGAAAAGGTCAGGTCCGCCTCCTCGGTATAAATGAACGAGCCATAGGCATGGAGGGTAAACAGATTGTTGTTCATATTATCATATTTACCTTCGGTGGCTGTGCCGTATAGGTTCGGGTCTTCAAATCCCTTGTTGTTGATGGGTTGGAACTTGGGATCGCCCACAGGGCGCGTCAAAGCCTTGTCGGTCACATTCTGGATGTAACCGTCTGCGGCAGAGGCCATTTTATCCGAGAGGAAGGAGTACATTCCATTGCTACCCTTAAACATTCGCATGGTGTTCAGATTCGGTACCACCATATTGTAGGTCGTATCGTAGTTCTTACCGTTGGGAAGTGTTTCTGTTTTCAGAACATCCTCGGATGACCGCCACATATGTGACAGCAGGTAGTATGCAAGGTCGTGGTAGGTCGTGATATTCGCGCCGTTTTCGCCCCAAGAGAGCTCTCCGCCTTCTATGGCAGGCACGCATTTTTTGATCGTTTTAGCGTAATCGTCTACATTGTAGGTCAGTCTGCCACTCTTGATCAGATCGTAGAAAATGCGGTTCATTTGATTAGTGGGTGCATCCTCCAATGCCGTTTGGGCACTCAAATGCTTTGCAATATAGTCCACTGTTTTTTTAGTAAATACAACATTTCCGTCCACCAGGATACCGGTAGTCAGACCTGCTGCTGCGCCACCGCTGTTGTAGCCGGGAAAATCTTGGGGATAGCTTGCCATTGCACCGCCAATGCTGAGGGAATAGGGGGTCTTAGATGCGTTCTCGAAAAGGATATTATCTCCGCGGAAGTCCAGGATCTCAATGGGAATGTCGATAAAGTCCGCTCCCTCATTGTCCGTGCGCTGTACCGCGGCGATGGCAGCCAAGACCTCCTCCGTAAGCTTCTTGTATGTACGTTTCTTTGCATCCGTCATATTAGACGGGGCCATGCCAAGCACTTCATTGTCCGTGTCAAATTGCAGACGAACATCATTCAGCTTCTCGCACATAGCCTGAAAGGCGACTTCATCAAAACGGGTGGCGTAGTCTTCCACCAAATAGCTCAAGCCCTCATGCAAGGCAAGACGCAGGGCAAGAGCCTCTTCGTTGAATCTGTAGAATTCGAGGTTATAACCGTTTCCTTTCGTGTTAGAGGGTGCGAGCTTTGTTCGATATGTGTATCCGTTTGAGTAGATGATATAACTATTAGAGTTGATGGTGTGGAATAAGCGGTAACTTACTCCGTCTGCACCGTGCTCGGCATCATTTTCTAACTTGAATTCGGTTGCTGAAGTGCTAAGCCCAAAGTCACCCCAGTTAGTGGGGGAAGGACGGTTATCATACCAGTGAGTGTTATTTGTCATATACCAGTATAATCCGTTATAGTGCTGAAGGGTAAACTTATCACAGGAGCCGGATAGATTCACGATGGGGATCTGATTGTCGGGACTTAGGGCTGCCACAGAACGGGTGGTCCCGTCTTTGTCACGCTGTGTGACACGTTGACCGTTATTTTTAACGGCTGTGACACCGCGGGTGATGTGGGCATCACCGTCTTGGGTCCAACCGCCCGGGATCTCATCGGAGTTTACACCATACATAGGATTTGTCGCGCTATCCCTTTCCGTAAGGATCATATAATGTCCTGCGGTGATGTTTGTCTTGTCACCTACGATCAGTTCGGCAAAAGGCCATTTGGCAGCGTTGATGTTGTTTCTCAAAGTGGCATTTGGGTCTCCCGTATTGCTTTTACTTAGGGCTGTGATTGCAGACCGAAGCTGGTTGTTAATGCGCTCAAGCTCGGTTTTTGTTGCCCCGCTCATAGCGGACTCCGTCGTGTCGTAGTGGACAGAATATGCATCCACTGCTGCTTTCATGGTTGCGATCAAATTCTTATGTGCCTCTGCATCGGTAAAACGCCCCTCGGAGTTGTCGATGAGATAAGGCAGTGCATCCAGCATGGACAGGCGCAGATTGATGGAATATTTGTTGAATTTATAAAAATGTATGGGGTTTCCGAAATAGACAGGACCCACCTGGAAGCTGTGACTGTTGGCTCTCACGTAGATACCGCCGGTGCTTTGCAGATTGTAACCAACGCCATTGGGTAGAAGCTTAAACTTTGTGGCTTTGCTACTATCCGATGACAGAACGAAATCATAGTTATTATTTTTATCTGCGTCTGTGCTACCGTTGCCTCTGTTTTCGATTTGCCAGTATTGCTTTTTATAGTTTTGAACCGAAAAGGAGGAACCCGTGCCCGAGAAGCTCAGAACATGTGCTTGGGGCATAGAATAAAGCGCATCCTCAACACCGGAGCCCGTTACAAAAGTAACTCCATACAGAAAGAACGGGTCAGGGGTGTTATTCTCGATGCACATACTTTCAGGTGAGCTCATATTGACCGTATACATTTGACCGCCGCTACGCTCCACCAGGATCATCCAGTGTCCCGTCATATCCGTGGAGGCGCCCATGCCGGTGGTCTTGACTGCAACCGGCCAGCCGAGAGTCTCGGCATAGTTTCTCAGTGCGATGATCTCATTCTTCGTTGCAGTCGTGTTACTCGCAGCTGCCGCTGTCTGAGCTTCTGCTTTCGGAGAGGCTACAGCCGGCAAAAGGCTCAAGACCATAACCGCAGCCAAAAGGAAGGACAGCAGCCGTTTACCAATGGAAGTTTTCATCGAATGCCTTCTTTCTATGATATGATTTGTTTTCCCCCCTGTTTTGAAGAGATGCAGGTGGAAACCAACTTCCGTTAATCATATAATATAACGCTCCAAATTACAACACTTTTTTGGTCTTGAAAGTCCACTTTTTTAAATAAAAAATCTTGAAAATCCAATTCGTTATTTTCCGAACCGTATTCCTCGGGAGCATATCCCGGCATAACTATCGTCACATTCTCCTCCTTCGTCAAGTATCCCCATTGATCCAAGCTCCCATCATAGTTGTACGATCAGCAACTCAGAAAATTCAAATTTATCGAGCTGGTATGCTGTCGCAAATGGAAAATTGAAAATGGAAAATGGAAAATGATCCTAACTGGAAATTCTAATCATAAAATATTTTCATTTTCGCAGAAAATTTTGGAATTACCACAAATTGTATCGACAATATGTTGCTCTATTTTATACTAGTTCTTGATAAAAATGTTTAAAACCTTTTTATAGCACCGTAGGTGCGTCAAGAACTGCATGAGACGGGATTTTGCAATTTTCTATATCTAAAATTGCAAAATCGCAACGCGTTAGCGGTGCTCTTTCTGATAGAAATCAAACATTTCTATCAGTAAGTAGTATTAAATCCATCCCGAAGGGATACCGACATTTTACATTATACATTTTCCATTTTCCATTATTCTGATTTGTGCGACCGAAGGGAGCGATAAATCGAAATTGAAGGTATAAAAGGGCCTGCCGAGGGTGAGACCTCGGCAGGCTCGTGTATCTCTTACTTTGCTACAGCGTTCTTCAGAGCAGTGCCTGCCTTGAATACGGGAACACGGGTAGCGGGGATCTCGATGGTCTCCTTGGTCTTGGGGTTGCGGCCAATGCGAGCCTCACGGGTCTTGGTCTCGAATGCACCGAAGCCTACCAGAGTGACCTTGTCGCCCTTAACCAGAGCCTCGGTCAGAGTATCTACAACAGCGGTCAGAGCCTTCTCGGCGTCCTTCTTGGTCATGCCGGACTTCTCGGCAACAGCGGCGATGAGTTCAGTCTTGTTCATTTATTTAACCTCTTTCTAATTTTTGTGGGATAGCTAATAAAATTTATCACATTTATCTTGGTTTTTCAAGTAAAAATTTGGAAATTATTCCTTGATTTTCAGAATTTTTGCAATTTTCTCACCCTTGGGGAGAAGGAGGCAATCACTGTAGGTCACAGGCTTGAGGACGATGACCAGTAACAGATAAACTACCACTGCAACACCGATGGCACCCACGCAGCACAGCGCAAAGCTGTTCAGCATACCCATCAGGAAGCTATAGACGAAATAGGTCACTACGCCCATGATCCCGGCACCCAGAATACTCCGCCACATACAGGACAGGAGCTTGGGAGGATCCTTGAGGACTCGTTTCATCGCGATAAGGTTCAGTATCATGATCACCAGGAAGCATACGAAGGTGCCAATGGGAGCACCTAAGATGCCGATATTGGGATTGCCTACCAGGATGTAGTTGACACCCACCTTCAAAAGACCGCCGATGAGGGTGTTGATCACGGGGATCACCATATGGTTATGTGCCTGCATAATAGCGGTAGTCATGGTGGTAACACTGTTCACAATAATGGTAGGTGCTAAAATGGCAAGGAGCATGGCGGCAATGGACAGCTTGTCGCCGTCATAGCCTCCCAGCAGTGCCACAATAGGCTCAGACAGCACCAGCATGCCGATGGCACAGGGTGCGGCAATGAGAGCCATGACACGCAGGGATGAATGCTGGACCTCTCTGACCCCGGCATAGTCCTTCTTGGTCAGATTGGCGGTAATGGCAGGAATGATCGCCGCAGTAATACAGGGGATCAGGGCGGTGGGGAAATTGAAAATGGTCTGGCACATGCTGTAGATGCCCTTGCCGATCTCTGCCGCATCCTGGGCAAGAGACTGATCCGATGTGAGCTTCATCCGTGCAATATCCATGAGGCGGTTCATGATCACACCGTCCCCCTCGGCAGCATGGAGGAGCCGTTTGACCACAGTTACGCTGTCTAAGAGGTTAATGAGCTGTAAGCCCGCTGCACCGATGGTAATGGGTACGGCAATGGCAAACAGTCTCTTGGCAGTGGCACCGTAGGACTCTGCCTTGCCTCCAAGGGAGCTGACCTCCTTACGGTTGCGGCGGTGGGAAATGAGGACATACAGAGCAGAGAAGCCCGCGCCTAAGCTGATACCTGCAATGGTGGCACCGGAGGAATATGCCTCGGAATCTGTCCACCGCATCACAAGGTATGCAAAGCTCAGACCCAAGATCAGCTTACCCGCTGCCTCGATGATCTGGCTGAGGGCAGTGGGTCGCATATCCCCCTGTCCCTGGAAGAAGCCCCTGCCCGCAGAGGCAAAGCAAATGAAGAACACTGCAGGACCCAAGGCAAAGATGGAGTAAGAAGCCTTGGGCAGCTCCATCATATGAGCAAGTGCATCGGGGAAGAGCATCATGGCTCCCGTACCCAGCAGACCGATGGTCATATAGGCGATCAACGCAATGCGGAAGATCCGCTGCATCTGCTTGCCGTTGCCTAAGGTATGGGCCTCGGAGACCATACGGCTCATGGCTACAGGCAGACCCGTTGTGGAGATCACCAGCAGGACGGAATAGATATCATAGGCGGCAGTAAAGTAAGCAAAGCCCTGTTCTCCGATAATGGCATTGAGGGGCAGCTTATAGAACATGCCGATGATCTTAACGATAATGGTAGACAGGGACAGGATGGCTGCACCTGTCAAGAAATTCTGCTTCTTATTCAAATCCGGCTCTACCCCCTTACTTCTCGTCAGTGAACATGGTGGGCATTACATGGTCAGCAAGCTCACGGACCACAGCCTCCAGATCGATGGTGGGGTACTTGCCGGCGGCATAGAGGATCTTGCCCCGGACCATGGTCATGACCACATCGTGACCGCTGACGCAGTAGGCAAGGTGGCTCATCACATTGTGGCAGGGCATGAGATGGGGCTGGGTGAAGTCCAGCATAATGAGGTCTGCATCCATGCCGACCTTGATCATGCCGCATTCCTGCTCACGGTGCTGGGCTCTTGCGCCGCAGACCGTAGCCATCATAAGCACAGCCTGGGCAGGAAGGGCGGTGGGATCTAAGCTCTTGCCCTTAGCCATAAGGGTAGCGGCCTTGATCTCCTCGAACATATCCAAGTTGTTGTTGGAAGCATTGGAGTCCGTACCCAGAGCCACATTCATACCCGCCTTGATCATGGCGGTCACATCGGCACAGCCGGAAGCTAACTTCAGATTGGAAACGGGGCAGTGGACGGCGGTGGTTTTCCGCTTGGCAAGGATCTTCATATCCTCCGGCTCCAGCCATACGCAGTGGGCGGCAATGGCAGGGGCATGGAATACATTGTGGCAGTCAAAGACCTGGGCAGGGGTGAGGCCGTGACGGTCCTTGCACTCCTCGTGCTCCTTCTTAGACTCGGACAGGTGGACGTGCATGCCCAAGCCCTCGTTAATGGCATACTCGGACACTGCATCCCAGACCTCATGATGGGAGGTATACTCTCCGTGGATGGATGCCTCGATCTTGATCCGCCCATTGTCGTAGTTGTGCCACTTGTCTACCAGCTCCACCATCTCTTGACAGCGGGTGTCCTTCTCAAAGTCGAAGTCCTCGCCGAAGTGGGTAATGGCACGGGAGATATTGGCCTTGATGCCGGATTCTGCTACAGCCTGTGCAATGTCATCACAGAAGTAGTACATCTCGGAAACAGAGGTGGTACCGAAGCGGAGACACTCTGCAATGGACAGGAGGGTGGCTGCCTTGACGCTCCGCCCATCCAGCCGATCCTCACGGGGGAAGATATAATCATTGAGCCAGGTCTGCAGATCCACATCGTCTGCATAGCCACGCAGAGGGGACATGGGCAGGTGGGTGTGGCAGTTAATGAGACCGGGCATCAGGACCATGCCCTCGCCGTTGATGATCTCCTTGGGCTGTTCCTCGGGAGCCTTCTTGGACAGGTAGCTGATCTTGCCCTCGGTCACGCCTACAAAGGCAGAGAACAGGACCCGCAGCTCCTCGTCCATGGTGACAACAGTTACATTGGAAAATAAAGTATCCATAGGTTATGATTCCTCCATCAGTTTGAATGCCTGTGTTTTTTGATCTAAGATATCCTCGATACGGTCGATGTACTCCTTGGGGAATTTGGGGTTGTGGAACCGTTCCAGCTTGCCGCCGGGCAGGTTGATCTTGGTCATGGCACCGCCCCCAAGGGAGATAATGGAGTGGATCTCCTCCATCATATAGATATTGTACAGTCCCTCCAAGCCGGGCTTGCACCAGCCCACGTTCTCGAAGCTGCCGGACATATACTTCTGTCGGTATAGATAATAGGGTCTGTAGCCTGCGGCACGGAGCATAGACTCACCGTCTGAGAGCATCTGCCGTACCTCCTGTTCCTCAGGCAGACCCAAACGGGCGAAGAACAGATCCGCGCCCTTCTTCATAGCCAGAGTATGGATGGTAATGTTCCCGGGATCCAGTGCCAGCACCTTCTCCAGAGTCTCACGGAAGCTGTCACGGGTCTCTCCGGGGAGGCCTGCAATGAGATCCATATTGATGCCCTCGAAACCTGCCTCCCTCGCCTGGTAGAAGGCATCCACGGTCTGCTGTGCCGTGTGGCGGCGTCCGATGGTCTGTAGGATCTTGTCGTTCATGGTCTGGGGATTGATGCTCATGCGCTGGCAACCCTTGCCACGGATGGAACGGAGCTTAGGCAGATCTAAGGTATCGGGTCTGCCACCCTCTACTGTATATTCTATCAGCTCACTCAGGTCGAAATGACGCTCAATGGCTGTCATAAGCCGTTGCATTTGGGGTGTAGACAGGGTGGTTGGGGTACCGCCGCCGATGTAAAGGGTACGGACGGTTCGCCCGGATTCCTTAAGGAGCTTGCCTACATGGGCGATCTCCCGTTCCAAGGCATCCAAGAAATCGGGCAGCAGCTTCCCTGCATGCTCGATCCCCGCACTGACGAAGCTACAGTAGGCACAGCGGGTGGGGCAGAAGGGAATGCCGATGTACAGCGAGATATCATTGGGGCGGAGCTTCTTCACTGCATCCACTGTGGCAGAGGATGCCTCAAGGCACAGCTTACGCCTCTCGGGGGACACATGGTAACGGTCTCGCAGGAGTCTGTCTGCCCCTGCCAAGGTACCGCCCTCTAAGAGATGCTTGCTGGTGAGCTTGGTGGGTCGGACCCCGGACAGGCTCCCCCACTCCGGCGGCTCACGGAGCTGAATGGCAGCTTCGTAATAGGCATTCTGGAGCAGGCGTCGGCGAGAGGGTACGTCTGCCTTGTCCACAGACAGGCGCTTCCGCCCGTGGGCAGTCCTGCCGTGGAGGGTGATCCGTGCCGTAGCAGTCAGGAACTTCTTCCCTACAAAGAGGGCAGAAACTGCACCGTCTCCCTCAAAGGGTCCCTCAACAGGCTCCATGACCTCGTCGGGGAAGAGGGCTAATTGTAATTGCTCCAGGGCGTAACGGTCATCGTGACCCAATAAATACAGCTTCATCTGAAACTCCTTTGATGGATATAGGGGTTGGTCTTGCGTTCATGGTCCAGATCGGTTTCGGGTCCGTGACCGGGGAAAACTCTGTAGTTCCCCTCCAAGTCTGCAAGGCTCTTAAGGCTTGCCAGCATATCCAGCATACTGCCCCCTAAGTCGGTCCGTCCACAGCTCCCTGCAAAGAGGGTATCCCCCGTAAAGAGGCAGTCCCCACACAGCAGGCACACAGAACCGTTGGTATGACCGGGGGTCTCTAAGACACGGAAGGTCAGATCCCCTACAGCGATCTCCTCTCCCTGTTCGTATTCCTCGGTATAGTACAGGAGTCCCCGGGTCAAATAGGGAGGCAAGGTTGCTTCCTTGGGATGGATATACACAGGACAGCCCAGAGCTTGGGCAAGGGGCTTGACTGCACCGATATGGTCAAAATGTCCGTGGGTCAGGAAGATCGCCTTGATCTCTAAGCTGTCCTCCTTGACGACCCGAAGGATCTTCTCAGCCTCGTAGCCGGGGTCAATGATCACAGCACGACCTGCCTCATCGGAAACCAAATAGCAATTTACCTGATAATCCCCCAACACCAGGGTCTTTCTCTTCATAACCGTACCTCCCGAAACAGAATAGAGTCGCATACAGAATCATTATACACAAAAACCATAGGAATTTCAAGCCATTTGCACACATTTCTACCCCCGTTTCTGTCGCGAACCAAATTCCGATTTATCGCTGTGTTACAAGTCCGCACAGACCCACCTCCCTCTGACGAGGGAGGTGCCCCGAAGGGGCGGAGGGAGAGAGAATAGCACCGAAAGTTGGCACAAATATCC
>JAZRGR010000109.1:0-2418 GCA_045644345.1 Faecousia sp.
CCTACGATCCCGCCGCTGCCGGTACAATTACAGATATTCAGCTTGCTGTTGGCGGTTACGATGAGTTTGTTACCACCCATGTTCATGGTCTTACCATTGAGACAGAGATGGACCGTTCCGTTGATTCTGTTTTCCTTGTCAACGGTTACGGTGTCGTTGAGTACATAAGAACCGCCTTCTAAAATGTAATATTCTCCACTCTCATCCGTAGCTGTGGGGAGGGATTGTACATAGGCCGTATTCATGAGGGTATGAAAGGCGACTTTATCCCCAACGGCTGTACCGTCGTCGTGGTTGTAGCCATTGTCTGCGTGACCGTTCTGCCAGTCCGCAGCCATGTAATGCTCGTGGGGGCTGACAAAGGTTGCATAACAATTTACCACCCCTACATTGGGCATGGTGAAGGTATAAGTACCGTTTCCTTGATCTGTTACAGGAACAGACATTTATTCAGAGTTTCCTTTAATATACGATACCATGGATCCACTGTAATCTGTCACACCGATCTCAGATTACCGCCTGCCGCAATATTACATCGCAGCACATAACCCCATGCCGCAATATAAAACCGAAATTCGCAATTTGATGCGTTAAGTTGCATTTCTATCCAAAATATCAATTATCCTAAATAATCACATCAATTACAGAATATTGCAAGAGGATTCTCAACGGATCAAAGATTTTTCCACAAAATTTTTAACTTTTTTACTTTTATCCTCATCCATACGGAGGCATCAATCATCCTGCACCTCGTCACCCGTACTCACCCCCATAAACACAAATGCACCACCAATCCCGTCCCCCATACAACACAAAAAATTTCCGTTTGTTTCCTGTTAAAAACCTTAGGCTCACGGGTATACTACACACAGCGGATAACCGCACACAAGGAAAGGAGATCCGAGCCATGGATAACAAGAACCGTCGCGAGAATCAGAACAGCAACCGTACCAACAATCAGAAGAGCAACGAAAACCGCACCAACAATCAGAAGAGCAACGAAAACCGCAACTAATGAAAAAATGGCGAACAGAGAGACTCTCTGTTCGCCATGTTTCAATAAACTTGTATATAGATATTGCTGAAAATGAAATGGGTAAATTGTGCCTTAACCCGAAAAATTATGCCTTAACACTACCGTCGGGGTTAAACAGAGGCAGCTTCTCCAGATAGATGATATCCTCACGGCTCTGTGCATCACCCTCAGCCAGGATCGCCATACGTCCTGCTACGATGCCCCCTGCCTCCACAACCAGCTTCTCGATGGCAGCCAGGGACTCACCGGTGGAGATCACATCATCCACGATGAGGATCCGCTTGCCCTTCATGATCTCGGCATCGGCTACATCCAGATACAGGTGCTGCTCCTTGGCGGTGGTGATGGAATTGACCTTCACATCGAATACGCCGGACATGTACAGCTTAGGAGCCTTACGAGCCAGGAAATACTTGTTCTGACCGCTCTGACGAGCCATCTCATGAACCAGGGGGATGCCCTTAGCCTCAGCAGAGATCATGTAGTCGTAAGCGGGAGCCTTGGCAAGCAAAGCACCTGCAGTCTTGACCGTCAGCTCAACATCACCGAAGATCACAAATGCGCCGATATACAGATCGTCACTGACCTTGCAGATGGGCAGATCACGGCTGATTCCGGCTACGTTCAAAGTATAATGCATAATGAATTCTCCTTTATTGCAATAATATACGTTACATGCATCCTGTTTACGAAACAGGCTCCCCATAGGAATACATATTGATTATACTCCACATTGAACAAATTGTCAATCGTATTCTGTAATATTTCCGTAAAAGCTGTGGAAACCTATCCCGAGGTGATATCAAATGAATAACGATACAGAAATGCTCAATTCTATCCGCAAAACAACAGAAATGGGAGCCTACGGCATCCGCGCAGTTATGGAGGAAACACAGGATCCTGCCCTGTATAAGGAGCTTAAGGCACAGCTCTCCGAGTACGAAAAGATCTATGATGAGGCTGACGCCCTCCTCAAGGATCGAGGCGGCACTGCCAAGAATGTGAACCCCATGGCAAAGCTCAGCTCCTCCATGACCGCCAAGATGCAGATCCGTATGTCCAAGGATCCCAATGCCAAGGTTGCCGATCTTATGATGCAGGGTAACACCAAGGGAATGATCAAATCTATCCACAATAACCGTACCATGGGTGTCTTGGATCCCAAGGTCTCTAATCTCTCTAACCGTCTCCTGCAGACAGAGCAGGCTAACATCGACACCTTGAAAACCTACCTCTAATATTACTTTCTGATAGAAATGTTTGATACTATTATTCCATTAAAAGTAGATAACTTTTAATGGAACCTTTTTGTGCCGGAAGGCACAAAAAGCGTCTCATGCGAGTTTCTACGCCCTAACGGGCTATAAAAAGTAGCCATTTTA
>JAZRGR010000110.1:0-12059 GCA_045644345.1 Faecousia sp.
ATAAATAGCCGTCGGCACTCAGCGAATCTTTTGTCCCAACTTTTCGGTTTGAAAAACTTGAAATACACAAAGTATTCCTGCGTTTTCCAAACCTCAATTTGGAACAAAATCTCTCGCCGATTGCTCTCGGCGATTTAATCAGAGCCTCCTTAGAAAACACAACGAGAGGGATTTGCTTATGAAAAAAATTTTGCTTTCCTTATTTCTGCTTGGGGCCATACTGTTACAGCTTGTTTCCGGAATCGCCACAGTGGCTCAGGCTGCTACCTACACCGATGCCGATTGGGAACAGCTGATCCGAAATTACAAGGTCAGCTTGCTTGGGGGAGCGGATGTAGATTGGTCGGACAGCGAGATCAAGAAGATCGTAGGACAGAAGAATTCTTCAGGAGTTTCTACCGCAGGCATTTCCTATAAGGGTGGGATTGCTTGGCTGGATCTGGAGAGCAATCGGAGCAATGCAAACCGCGTTTTCGGCTCTACGGACATTGATTTGGAGATCGTCACCAGCAATACCATGCGGAAGCAGTTTGTTTCCCTCTATGATATGGCAAGAGCCTATGGAACACCGGGAACTTCCTATGGCTATAAAGACAGCAGTGGAAAGCTGGTGACTGTGGAGCTGTACCTGAATCCCACCCTTCGTGAGGCAATTTTCTACGGCTTAGAGAAGGGTAGCAGGTTCTATAACTATGACAAAATGATGCAGCAGAATAACAGTGTAAACAAGTCTGCCAACTTTAACTGGTGGGACTGGAGCTTCGGCACACCTACCCAGATCCTCAGCAGTCTTCTGGTGCTCTATCCCTTCAGCGCAGAGGAGCAGAAGGTTTGTGACACTATGACAGATGCCTGCCTGCGAATCAACGACAAGCTCCGTCCCAACAATGACGGCATCACCAGTATTCGGACCATTGCCTTCCGCAGAACAAGACTGAAGGTTTGTCCCATGATCGCTGCACTAACCCGTAACACAGCCCTCATGGAGCAACAGAGGACGAATTTGGGGGATTTTTTGGAACCTACCTTGGGACAAGGTGACGGTGTGAAGGCTGACGGCTCCTATATCTGCCACTTCTACCATTCTCTTGAGGGAACCTACGGAACAGAGGTGCTTGGTAACCGAATTATTGAGACCTATTCGGTCTTTGCCGGAACCGCTTTCGAGTTAGACAACCCCAGTCGCTATAACCAGTTCGGTTGGATCATGGACACCTTCCGTCCTGTGATTCATAACGGGGTCATGATGGCGCAGAGCTGCGGTCGTTATCCTGCCTACGGCGGGCGACTCTATGGTAAGGATGCCATTCGTGCGACCCTGCGGCTGATCGGAGTCTTCGGTGCTGCGGAAGATCTGCAGTTGAAGCAGTTCCTCCGTTCTGCCCTGCTGGTTGGGACAGAGGCAGAGAACAAAAAGATCTACTCTACCTGTGCCCAAGAGTTAGAGGATGTGAATCTGGTTTACAGGCTAAAGACCATTCTCTTCGACGAGGGGATTCCCACAGATGACAGAGAATATGCTACCATGCGGTATATGACGGATCGGGCAGTACAGCATCGGGAGAATTATACCGTAGGCCTTGCCATGAGTTCCAACCGCATTGCGACCCCGGAATGTTGCAACGGATGCAATCGTTACGGCTGGTATACCGGAGATGGCATGGTCTATGTGTATAACGATACCACCGACTACCTCTATGACCAGTACGGTGAGGATTTTCAGCGTTATGCCAATATGTACCGTATGCCCGGCACCACCGAGGAGGACAGCACCTTGCGGCAACCCAAGAGCCAGCGTGGACCATACTTCCCCGGCAAGACCTACAGTGCCACCACCAAGGAAGAGGTCTGGACTCAGGACTATTACAATGACGGAACAGAGGTCGCCTCCTTCGTAGGAGGTGCAGAAATGGATGGGAAGTACATTGCAGCAGCTATGGACTTCCAAGCCTACAGTTGGACTCAGGCAGAAGCCGATGACGAAAAAATCTTCTGTCCCAATGATTCCCCTGTGAATCCCCGGAATCAGGTGCTGGTTTCTGACCTGACTGCAAAGAAATCCTACTTCATGTTCGATGATGAGATCGTCTGTGTTGGCTCTGACATTGATTTCAGCACCAGAAACAATGGAGTGAATACTTATGTAGACAACCGTGAGTTGCAGGAAAAAATAACGGAAAACGGCACCACGGTTTACGGAACAGAGGATATTCTGGTAGATGGTGTTTTGTTGGATAAAACCGACAAATTCCAAGAGCCCCTTTCTTACACTGATCCCACATGGGTGTATCAGGAGAATTTCGGTGGCTACTACTTCCCCACCGGTGGGCAGGTCTTTGTGAATAAGACCCTGCGTTCCTCAAGTCGGGATGGGGACGATACCAATGACGACTTCAACCGATACGCTTTGAACCTCACCGCCATGAATCGCACCCGTAGCTTCTTCGAGCTGTGGATCAGCCATGGGAAGAAGCCTACAGACGGTAGCTACAGCTATGTTATGCTACCGGAGAAGTCTGCAGAGGAAACCCAACGCTACACTGCAGACCCGGATGTTAAAATCCTGAAGTGCAGTAAGGAGCTTCATGTTGTGAAGGAGGAAGCCTTGGGCATTACAGCCATGGTGTTCTGGAAGGCAGGGAGCTATGGGGAGATCACCGTCAGCGAGCCTATGATCGTCATGGTTCGGGAGGAGAACGGAAAGTATACCATCAGTGCAAGCGATCCGACCCATAACCTTTCCACCGGGATTATTACTGTGAACCGAGCTCTAAGCACCCTTTCTGCAGATGCTGAAATTGTTGTCAGCGGTACAGATAAGACAGTGCTGACAGTGAGCTTTGATAAGTGCTATGACAAGGGCAAAACCGTTACGGCGGAATTTTCGGAGCAGAACCCGGATGGGCTGTTCTTCAGCTTCTCAGAGGGGAGCAAGTACCTGAACAACAGCTACGGCTTTACGGATTTTACCAATGTGAGCAAGTGGGCAAGAAGGAACAGCCCTGCTACTGCAAGCATCCGAAGCGGTTATTTGACGCTTCCTCTTGCAGCGGCGGCAGATCCCGATTCCGGGGCATGGGTCACAGCACTACAGCCCTCGGATTCTCCGAAGAATTTTGCCCTGCCTCAGGAAATCGTTAAGGCTAATATTTTGAACTACGATCCTTCGAAGGCGGAGATTTTTGAGATCCGCTTCTCACTTACAGGGACGGAGGTCTGTGGAGGAACGCCTTCGGTTTCTGTGGGCTACTTGGGAGAGGGAATGCAGACTTGGAGCGACTGCACCCAAGGCTCTGCCTCGGATCGGGATTCCATCAGTGCAGAGATCCACGAAGCATTTCTCCCCGGCGGCAGTGCATCAGGGAGACCGCTGACACTGACCATCCCTCTGGATGGCTCGAAGCTCTCTGCCTATGAGAGGATCAAGGGGCTCTGTGTCCGCTTCTGCAATCTCAAGGGTGGCAGTGCAAAAATCGACTATATCTATCTGGGACCCAGAACAGAGTTCCTATACTTTGGCTTTGATGCCACCGGCAGCAGCACACGATATGAGCACGCTGCCTACGGCGGCTACAACTATGATGCCGAGGAGGGAGCTAACTGGGCAACCAATTTGACCAATGAGGCAGGTCGCTTCTTTACCGTAGATAATGAGGAGGGCACACTGAGCCTCTATGTGGGAGAGCAATATAACGGTGCGTCTGCTGCGGGGGAGGACTTTGGGGCTTACTTGGAGACCTCTGCCATTAGCGGAAGCTATCCTTGGGTGGAGTATCCTGAGAGACACGCCCTGTCCTTCGATCCCTCCGGATCGGAAATCGTAGAGGTTCGCTTCCGGACGGAGAATATGATGCAGGCAGAGAGCCATTTGCCCCAGCTTGTGGTGCATTATTCCTCGGAGAACGGTGAGATCCTCAAACGATATGGCAAGCCCTATGCCCCCTTTACTCTGAAGAACGGGGAATATCAGACTGTACGGATTCTCTTGGATGAGACCTTTACCCAAGCAGAGGTCATTAAGTCTCTGGGTGTTCGCTTCCGCTATATTAAGGGTGGAGGCGAGGGCGACCTTGGTAAGATCACCGTGGACTATATTTATGTAGGCCCTGAGAGGGATGCACCCTCCAATCTGTTCTTCGATTTCCGAAACAGAGCCGGAGATCAGGAAAGATATGAGATTACGAATTATAATCATCTGAACTTTGATGTTGGCTCATGGGCAAGAAGTGCAAGAACCTCTGACCCTGTTTACAATGAGGACGGGGAAGGAACTGCAAGCCTCCGGGTGAAAAAGGATGCTGCAAGAGGGGCACTGTACCTGCAAACAGGTAGCCATCTGCAGGAAGACCTCCCTCTGAGATACATTCCGGAGAATGCAGAGGTTTTGCAAATGCGTTTTAAGCTGGAAAACTTCACCAACTTCGGAATACCTTATGTAGGATTGTACGCTTACAACTATCGGAAGTCCTACTGCAACGGGAAGGACACCCTCTTCTCTGTCTCTGGGGAGAAGGCGGTGATCCCGGAACAGTATCTGACCAATGGGGAGTATTTGACGGTGACACTGCCGGTCTCTGATGACTTCAGGGCGTGCGAGAGGATCACAGCTCTGCGCTTCAATCTCAGCAATCTGTGCAGCATCAGCGACGCGGATTTGGGCTTGATCACTATTGATTACATCTATGTAGGCTCTGTTGAGGATCTGCCCATTCCCCGGTATTCGGTTACATTTGTGGGAGCGGAAGGGGAGGTGCTTCTGACACAGGCTGTCCACCATGGGGACACGGCAGTCTACACCGGCTCCACCCCTACCAAGACCTATGATGGAAGCTATCACTACAGCTTCAAGGCATGGGATAAGGCTCTGACCAACATCGTCGCTAATACCACCATTACCGCTACCTTTACGGCAACCGCCCATAGCTACAGCTTTGCCAAGGTGGACACAAGTACGCATAAAGCAAGCTGCACCTGCGGCTACAGCAAGAACGAAGCCCACAGCTTCACCTACAAAGCAACCACCAACCCCAGCACTACCGCCACAGGCATCCTAACAGGAACCTGCTCCAAGTGTGCCCAGAATGCCGCTGTCACTCTGCCCAAGCTGAATACCACCGACTATACCAAGACCATAGTCACGGCTCCCACCTGTACCGTACGGGGAACCGACAAGTATACATGGAAGACCACCACCTACGGTTCCTTCAGCTTCCATGCAGACACTGCAGCGCTGGGACACAGCTACACCACTAAGGTCACTGCTCCCACCTGTACCGGTCAGGGCTACACGACCCATACCTGCTCCCGTTGCTCTAACAGCTACGAGGATACATTCGTTGCAGCTAAGGGGCATACGGAAGTCATTGACAAGGCTATTGCTGCAACCTGTACTGCTGCCGGCAAGACAGAAGGTAAGCATTGTTCCGTATGTAACGCTGTTCTCGCTGCACAGCAAACTGTTCCTGCCAAGGGGCATACAGAAGTCACTGATAAGGCTGTTGCTGCAACCTGCACCACCGCAGGAAAAGTCGAGGGAAAGCACTGCGACCTCTGTAACACCGTTTTGATCCCACAGGAGGTGATAGCTGCTACGGGGCACAGTTACATCCATGCCAAGTACGATGAGTTTAGCCACCTAAGCATCTGTACAAAATGCAATTATGGAGAAAAAACAACTCACAGCTACACCGACGGATCTTGCGTTTGCGGAGAGAAGGAAATCAAGGAGCCTGTGGAGCTACCTACTCTTAAGTTAGGGCATACGCTGAATCTGGCAAGTGATATCTCTGTAAACTTTGTGATCCTTAAGCAGAATTTGGAAGGCTTCGATCCCGACTCCGTCTATGTAGAGTGCGTTCTGGATACCTATGAGGGAAATGAAAAAACAGGGACGCAGACTGTAAGACTGGAGCCTGTAGACAAGGGGATCCACTATTACTTCACTCTCACAGGTCTCACTGCCATACAGATGAATGACTCCATTGCTACCACCCTCTACGGTACCAAGGATGGACAGGTATACATCTCACCTGTAGATACCTACAGCATTGCAACCTATGCCTACTCTCAGATGAACAACCCGGATCGTGCGCAGAGCCTTAAGATCCTGTGTGCAGATCTTCTGCGCTACGGCAGTGCGGCACAGATCTTTAAGTCCTACCGTACGGATGCCTATGCAGACAGCAACATGACAGAAGTTCACAAGTCCTATCTGTCCGACATGGAATCAGTCACCTTCGGCAATACCAATGCGGTTCTGGATGATCTACCCAATGCCCCCATTACCTGGGCAGGCAAGTCCTTGAACTTGGAATCTAAGGTGGCTCTGAAGTTCGTCTTTCACCCTGCTAATTATACGGGAGACCTGTCTGCGCTGACCCTGCGGATCTCCTATACGGATGCATACGGGAATGCCAAGACAGCCACCGCAGCCCATCCCGTACTGTACAATGCCCAGTTAGGCTACTACGTATTTACCGTAGACAGCCTCCTTGCCGCAGAGCTGAGAGCTGTTGTCTCTGTGCAGATCTATGCAGGGAACACTCCTGCATCTGCCACCCTGCAATACAGCCCCGACACCTACGGCAACGGCAAGACAGGAACTCTCTTAGATCTGTGCAAGGCCCTCTTTGCCTACTCCGACAGTGCAAAAGCCTACTTTATAGGTTAAGTCCAACAGCGGTATTTATGAATTGACAGGGGATATGATCCTGCCTCAGTAGTCCGGTGCGTATTTTGTTGAGATAAAATATATAAGAAGGAGTGTGTTAAATGTGAAATTTTTTCATAGGATCCTTTCCTTATTACTTACAGCAAGTATCCTGGTTTCCTTCCTTTTGTGCACAGTAGGAAATGTAGCAGCATCCACACCTGAATTTGTGAATAATGTAGCGGAAATACAGGAACCGCAAGTTGGGGAAAGGGATGATGTCTATGCTAAGTGCAACATTGCCATTGGTAGCGTTTCTGTTCCTGCCTATGATGGGGGAAAGGCATCCAATTGGATGACCTATGATTGTGGCATTGGTGTCACCCTGACGGACACAGGAGTGCAATCCAAAATGTGCATTGTTTCCGACACAAATAAATCGGAATTCAATGATTATTGCATAAAGCTTCAAGATCAGGGGTATCAAAAAATATTTTCTCGCAAAATTACAGGGAATACCAAAGAGAACATTTTTGGTAAATTTCTTTCCTCTGACGGGAGTCACAGTGTATATGTGGCATTGTTTCCTTATTTGTCCCAGACTCGCATTATGGTAGACAATCATAAGGATACCTTAGGTCGTTTTAGCTATACACCCACAGGAAGTGGACGAACAGAGATTTATTTGTATTCTCTTTCTCAGCCACACGACGGTTGGGGAACCGGGTCCGATGAAGCCATGATCACCCAGTACCGAAGCGGTGCAGGCTCCATGCTGTTTATGAAAATGAGCGATAACAGCCTTTATATCATTGACGGCGGTGGTGCTAACCAGATGGGAGATCGTTCCTGTGACGAGTTGTACCAATTTCTACGCAAAGTTACAGGTGTGGCAGAAGGGCAGAGAATGACCATCAACACTTGGCACATCAGCCATCCCCACACGGATCATATTACCGGGTTCACTCGCTTTATCAAAAAGTATCACAAGGAATTTGAACTACTGAATATTCTCTATAATTTTGATATTGAGAGTACATCCCGCAGCTATCTGCAAACTGTTGCAAAGCTCTTTCCTCAGGTGAAGTATTATAAGCCTCATACAGGAGATCAATATACCGTGTCTGGTGTGACTTTTGATGTGCTTTACACTACAGAAGACCGATACCAGCCCAATAGTAGCAACAAACTGATTCTTAACGATACATCCTGTATTGCCTATACCCATGAAAATAATACCTCTATGGTAGTTCAGGTGAATATGGATGGAAAGAAAGTTCTTTTAACCGGGGACTTGCAGAAGGCGGATGCCACACTTATGAAGATGTATCCTGCCTCTGTGCTTCAATCTCATGTGATGCAGATTCCACATCACGGCATTGATAATCATACGGAACTTGCCAAAACCGTTGCACCGGAGGTTGGTTTTACCAATCAGTCTAAAAAAGCGGTTATGAGCAAGGAACGGTATTATACCAATAATTCCGGCTGGTATCCTTATATTGGGAAAATCTACTATGCAGGAACAGAAACCGTGGGCTATGCCGCAGACAGCGGTGTCTTTTATCGAAAAGCCTTTGAGGGATACGATTACCTCAAATGGTCCGATCAGGTTTACGAGCTTGGAAAGGAAAATCCGTACAACGGAGAGAATTTTGTTACTGATCCCGAGAAGTATTATCGTTACACCCAAGCTACAGAGATCAAGACCTCCAATCGTCCGTATATTATTGTGGATGATAAATTGGGACGGGTACTATCCTATGATGCTGTAGGATCCGGGGGAGTAAAGGATGCCTTGCCTTCCTTCTATGATGGAACTCACTATTATTTTTCTGATTCTCAAAGGCGGCTGGTGAATTGGCTTATAAAATACGCAACAGCGGGAACAAAGTCCGATGCTGCGATATCTTCGGCTGTCACCACTTACTACGACAAAGTCATGATCAAAAAATGGCAGGATGACTATTGGGGAACACCTACGAAGAATCATGCGGTGATTCTTGGAAAAAATGATACCTTTTCTTCCGAGGGGATGTTCGGTACATGGGCATCCTGTTCACAACAGTTTGACACCAGTAGTAACAGTACATGGATTGATAAATTATCGGATAATACCTTTGTGATCTATCGTAACAATAACGGCACATATTACCCTTTCTATCGAGACGGCAATATTGCTACCGAACGAGGCTGGGGCATTTCCAAGCTCACCCAGTCCAAAATCAATAGTATGCGAAAATATGTCAAAACTCGCCTATATCTGTACGAAGATACACCTTCTACCATGAAGCTGTCTTGGACCGGACATAAGGATTACTATGTGCAGACCGAGATATCTGAAAAAGATTTAACCAATCTTCTGATTTCGGATATCCGAGTGAACTATTCCTTTGATTCATTCGCCGGAGGTGGGGAAATCTTCCATACCTCTCAGAATAAAAAGGATGGGGGCACTTATTGGTTTGAATATACTCCTGCCTATGATCCTGCTGTAGCAAGAAACTATACCGCAACGATCAAATATAGAACGGCAAAGGGAACCATCCTTGATGTAGGAACTTTTACACTTCACACGGAGAAAATTCCTGAGGAAGTTTCTCAAGCCCTATTCTTTGACTTTGGTGATACAGCCGAAGATCGGGATAAGTATTTCACCGGGAGTCAATATGCGGCAACGAATTTTGACGGTACTTCTCGCTGGTTATTTAAGGAATATGATTATGCTTCTGCAAAAATGAATACAGTCGGCGGTAGGGTGGATACCAAGGAGGGAAGCCTTGTATATCAAATTACCCATCGTGGGAATACGAAAAAATCATTCTTCGCACAGACATATTCCGGTTCGGAAACGCCCTTGACATATGTTCCAAAATCTGCCGAGGTGGTTCAGCTTCGATTCAAAACAGACAATCTCATGGCTTTGACAGGGGGTAAGCCTGCTTTCAGACTTTGGTACTATACCTCTGACGGAACTACAACGACACGAACCTATGACAATATCTGCACTTTCGGAGACAGCTTCCCCTATGATGGTACTTATGTAACCCTTACCATGAATCTGTATACAGAGAATGATATTGCAAATTTGGCTTCCACCTCCGGTGGTCCCACAACAACACTGCAAAAGGTGGGGACTGTTAAGGGAATTGAAATCGGGTTCTATGATCTTGTGGTAAAGGACATCTCAAAGGATGGAGCAATTACAGTTGACTACATCTATATAGGCCCTAAATCAGGATTGCCTCTCTCCCAATATACTGTGACCTTCTGTAATGAAGACGGTACAGTTTTGAGAACGGAAAAGGTTTATAAAGGGCAGACTGCAACCTATACAGGTGCAACGCCTACAAAGGAGAAGGATAATTCCTATCACTACACCTTTAAGGGCTGGAATAAGGCTCTGACTAATATTACAGGGAATATGGTGGTAACAGCACAGTTTACTCCTATTGTACACAGCTACACATATGGTAAGGTAGATAACACCAATCACAAAGGAACCTGTTCCTGCGGGTATGCAGTCACTACTGCACACAGTTGGAACAGCGGAACTGTGACTACACAGCCCACCTGTACTGCAGTAGGCGTTATAACTTATACCTGTAACACCTGTAAAGGCACAAAGACTGAACCTGTCTCCCCATTGGGACACAGCTATGTATATACCTCTCTTAATGGTTTGACACACCAAATCACTTGTAAGAACTGTAATTTCAAAGACACCGTAAACCACACCTACCATAACGGTACTTGCATTTGCGGAGAGGCTGAGATCAAGGAACCCATCCAAGATTCGACCCTCAAACTCAGTCATAGCCTGAACTTAGCAAGTGATATTTCCGTAAACATGGTAGTTCCTAAGTCACAGCTCCAAGGCTTCGATATGGGCACGGTTTATGTGGAATCTGTCATTGACACCTACACAGGAAACACCTACACAGGCACTACCACCATTCGCATTGACCCTGTAGACAATGGCATTTATTATTACTTCACCCTCAATGGTTTGACCGCTATTCAGATGAATGATATGATCCGTTCTACTCTTTACGGCACTAAGGATGGACAGCCCTATTATTCTCCTGTAGACGAGTACAGCATTGCCACCTATGCCTACTCTCAGATGAACAACCCGGACCGTGCGCAGAGCCTTAAAATCCTGTGTGCAGACCTGCTCCGCTACGGCAGTGCGGCACAGATCTTTAAGTCCTATCGCTTAGATGCCTTGGCAGACAGTGCTATGACAGACGCACATAAGGCATATCTGTCCGAACTGGAAGATGTGTCCTTCGGCAATACCAATGTGGTTCTGGATGATTTTCCCAATGCCCCCATTACCTGGGCAGGTAAGTCCTTGAACTTGGAATCCAAGGTGGCACTAAAGTTTGTTTTTAACCCTGCCAATTATGCCGGAGACCTGTCTGCACTGACCCTGCGGATCTCCTATAAGGATGCACATGGGAACACCAAGACAGCCACCGCAGCCCATCCCGTACTGTACAATGCCCAGTTAGGCTACTACGTATTTACTGTAGACAGCCTCCTTGCCGCTGAGCTGAGAGCTGTTGTCTCTGTGCAGATCTATGCAGGGAACACTCCTGTATCTGCCACCCTGCAATATAGCCCCGATACCTATGGCAACGGTAAGAGCGGTGCCCTCTTAGACCTGTGCAAGGCACTGTTTGCCTACTCTGATTCTGCAAAGGCTTACTTTGCACCGTAAAACCTAAACCCTTGAGGCTCTGTGTGATTCCTTCGCACAGAGCCTCGATCCATGAAATTCAAATTTAACGAGCAGTCCGCCGACGTTCCTCCGGGCTCTTGGCTCTCCCTCCGGGAGAGCTGTCCCGAAAGGACTGAGAGGGAAAACGGAATTATCGTCACCCGTAGGCATTTTGGGTAAAACGTACAAGTGATCAAATTTGTTCGTAGGGAACGACCCTGTGTCGTGACCAGAGAGTAACAATATACGTTGGTGTAAATTTAAAACAGAAAAGCCAACAAATTTCCTATATTATCGGCTATTATCGTACTTTACCAAACATAATCGATGCATACGAGCTACGATACTGCTTTGCGGAACGACACAGGGTCGTTCCCTACGAATAGGCTTGGCAGTGCATACGTTGTAAGGAAATTGGTACGGGTGACGGTGGTGCCACGGGCGGCAGCTCGCTCCTGCGGTGGGCGCAGATATTTTTTGTTGGTAATGCTATATCTTGGGCTATGCTTACTAAAAGTGATATCCTAAAATGACATTTATATCATTTAATACTACTTTCTGATAGAAATGTTTGATTTCTATCAGAAAGAGCACCGCTAACGCGTTGCGATTTTGCAATTTTTGATATAGAAAATTGCAAAATCCCGTCTCATGCAGTTCTTGACGCACCTACGGTGCTATAAA
>JAZRGR010000111.1:0-3690 GCA_045644345.1 Faecousia sp.
TCACAGATGAACAACCCGGACCGTGCGCAGAGCCTTAAGATCCTGTGTGCAGACCTCTTACGCTACGGCACCAAGGCACAGATCTTTAAGTCCTACCGCTTAGATGCCTTGGCAGACAGTGCTATGACAGACGCACATAAGGCATATCTGTCAGATATAAATGCTGTGACCTTTGGCAATACCAATGTGGTTCTGAATGATCTACCCAATGCTCCTATCATCTGGGCAGGTAAGTCCCTCAATTTGGAATCCAAGGTAGCTCTGAAGTTCGTCTTTAACCCTGCTAATTATACGGGAGACCTGTCTGTACTGACCCTGCGGATCTCCTATACGGATGCATATGGGAATTCCAAGACAGCCACCGCAGCCGATCCTGTTCTGTACAATGCCCAGTTAGGCTACTACGTATTCACTGTAGACAGCCTCCTTGCCGCGGAGCTGAGAGCAGTGGTTTCTGTGCAGATCTATGCAGGGAACACTCCTGTATCTGCTACCCTGCAGTACAGCCCCGACACCTACGGTAATAACAAGACCGGCATTCTGTTAGACCTGTGCAAAGCACTCTTTGCTTACTCTGACAGCGCAAGAGACTATTTCAGCTATTAAGGTTTCCCAAATCAGCCTTGATCCTCAGGAAGATCAAGGCTGATTTTTTTCTGTAAGGAATTGACATTATATTTCTTTGTTGCTAAAATGATATAAAGGTCGTCGGCAGCAACGGGGTACCGCATTGCCGGATCTGCTTTCTATGGCCCGTAAGAGCACAGAAATTTGTATGAGACGATTTTTGCTACATAAGGGTACAAAGGCTTTCATGAAAAGTGTCAACTTTTCATGAAAACATAGTATTGGGAGGTTATGATGAAACAATCTATGAAACGGATAAGTGTCGTGTTGATCGCAGTACTGTTTTTAACTTCTGTGTGCTTAACCCGGGTTGGTGCATACGGCTTTGTGACCCGGAGCACGGTTTCTTCCAAGACCAATTACACCCTTATGTCCGGGGTGACGGAGTCAACGGTTGCTTTGAGTGGAGGAGACCGGGGATTTATGCTCCAGGTAGCACCTACAGCCCAAGCACGACTGAAGGTATCCTATAGCAAGTACTTTACAGAAGGGAGCTCCAAGGCCACTCGTTCTGCGGCGGTGGATAAGATGAGCTACAGCTTCACCAGACCTACGGTACAGGCTGCCGCTTATGAAAAGGCGACCTCCCGAAATGTGATCTTTGCCATGAACGGCAACTTTGCCTTTGATAGCGGAGAACCCATGGGACTCATCAAGGTCGAGGGGAATGTGATCCATCCTTCTGACAGCAATGCGAAGATCTACTTTGCTATTTTGAAGGACGGAAGCTACGCTTTCCGCACCTATACCGATGATCACAGCGATGTGGTAGACGCTGTAGCAGGCAGACAGTGGCTGGTTCGGGACGGCAAACAGGTCAAGCAGAATACGGAGCAGCTTTCTGCCCGGACTGCCATCGGTCTTAAGGCTGACGGAACTCTGGTAACATTCGTTGTCAACGGCAAGACCAATTCTTACGGCGTTACGATCAACGATATGTCCGAGCTTATGTTTTCCTTAGGGTGTATCAACGCGATCAATTTAGACGGAGGCGGCTCTTCTCTTTTTGCCACACAGCGCCCAGGGAGTTCCGATTTGGTGATCCGTAATTCTCCGTCGGATACAGATGGGGAGCGTAAGGTATCTTCTGCACTATTCCTTGTGACGGAGCCCCAGACAGATCGACTGTATTTTGACTTTACCGGCGACATTGCCGCTAAGGAAAGATACAAAGCAGATGTATACAGTGGCATGAACTTTGATACCGGGAACTGGCACTACAACCACAGCTATTGTACTCCGCCTGTCTTTGACAACAAAGCAGGGACAATGTCCTTCTCCACAACTTCCGCTTTGCCTACCAGCCGCCACATTCACCCTGTGATCACGTCTTCCGGTACCAGCTTTACAAGCGGACATCCTCTTGTGTACATTCCGACAGGGAATGACTATTTTAAGATTAGGATGAAGATCGAAGGTGCTACGGATCCCTCAGCAAACTTCCGTCTAATGTATGCCAACGATGACGGGAACGAGAGTTCCTATATTGCCGGCTCAGTTCCCATTCCTTCGGAATATATCGGTGGTGAATACTTCACCCTTGAAGGAAAATTGAATTTTCAGCAGGTGGATGCAGTAACAGCCATTCGACCGGAGGTATATAACCTAACCGTGGAGAATCCAACAAAGAACCAAGTAACATTCACCTATGATTATATCTACATCGGTCCGGAATCCGGCAGAATAAGCGACGAGTCTTTGCTCTTCGATTTTACGAACAGCCGCACAGCAAGGGAGCGATATGCTGCGATCTCCTATGGCTTTATGGACTTTGATCGTAGCACACAGGGCTTCTGGGCAACAGCATACAACAGTTCTAACAGTGCATTTTCCATTGATAACGCAAATGGGCTCCTCCACGTGGAGGTCACAGACGGTTTCAGCGGTTCAGCAGATGCCGGGAACCTAACCTACGGCCCGTGGATCAAAACAACCAATTCTCCGGGGAACTTGACAGGCAGAACTACGTACTCCTACTATCCCCTTAGCTATATTCCGAAAAATGCAGATATCCTACAGCTTCGGTTTCGGACAGATAACTGCGTTGTGCCGGGAGGAAAGACCCCTGCCGTAGTTCTGGAATATTATTATACCCAAGACGATGTTCATTCCTACAAGAATGATATCCGAACAGGCTACGATCTGACAAACGGTTCCTTCCAAACCCTGACGATCCCGGTATCCTCCGCCTTCCGAGCTGCGGATGTGATCAAGTGCCTGGGTCTCCGATTCCAGAATATAAAGGGAGACGGAGTAGGAGATATTGCCATAGATTATATTTATGTGGGATCTTCCTGTGCCGCTCCCGACGCCGTTCATACATGGAATGTCGGAACTGTGACAGCTCCTCCTACCTGCTCGGAGGACGGAGTAAAGACCTTTACTTGTATCAAGTGTATGACCACTATGACCGAAACAATTGAGCACACAGGTCATAGCTATGTATATACCACAGTGGACAAATCCCTGCATAAGATAACCTGCAGGAACTGTGAATGGTCAGAAACTGCGTCCCACAGCTATGCAGAGGGATTGTGCATCTGCGGAGAGAAGGAGATCAAAGAGCCTGTAGAGCTTCCCACTCTTAAGTTAGGGCATACACTGAATTTAGCAAGTGATATCTCTGTAAACTTCGTGATCCTTAAGCAGAATTTGGAAGGCTTTGATCCCGATTCCATCTATGTAGAGTGCGTATTGGATACCTATGAGGAAAATGAGAAAACAGGGACGCAGACTGTAAGGCTAGAGCCTGTAGACAAGGGGATCCATTATTACTTCACCCTCACAGGTCTCACTGACGTACAGATGAATGACGCTATTGCTACTACCCTGTACGGAGTCAAGGACGGACAGGTATACATCTCACCCGTAGATACCTACAGCATTGCTACCTATGCCTACTCACAGATGAACAACCCGGATCGTGCGCAGAGCCTTAAGATCCTGTGTGCAGACCTGCTCCGCTACGGTACCAAGGCGCAGATCTTCAAGGCCTACCGCATAGATAGCCTTGCCGACAGTGCCATGACAGAGGAACACAGAGCGTACTTGTCCAGCATGGAG
>JAZRGR010000112.1:0-6597 GCA_045644345.1 Faecousia sp.
CACGATCTACCTCTGGTTCACCTTCGCTCCCCTCCCTGAAAGCTCCTTCAACGATGTACCCACAGGTGCCTACTATTATGAGCAGGTCATGTGGGCTGTGGCCAATGGCGTCACCAATGGCACCGGCGACGGCTCCACCTTCAGTCCGGATATGAACTGCACCAGAGCCCAGGTGGTCACCTTCCTGTGGCGTGCTGCCGGTTCTCCCGCACCCAAGAGCAGCGCAATGCCCTTTACGGATGTGCCCGCAGGCAGCTACTATGCCGACGCAGTGCTCTGGGCCGTGGAGAATAACATCACCACCGGCACCGGCGGCACCAAATTCAGCCCGGACATGAACTGCTCCAGAGGCCAGATTGTCACCTTCCTGTGGCGTAGTCAGGGCAGCCCCGTTCCACAAAGCACCGCCATTCCCTTCCGCGATGTGAAAGCGGGCCAGTACTATACCGATGCCGTGCTTTGGGCTGTGGAACAGGGCATCACCAAGGGCACCGGAGACGGCAGCATCTTTAGCCCTGATATGATCTGCACCCGTTCCCAGATCGTCACATTCCTCTATCGCTGCGTAGGCTAAGCCGCAATAATACAACGGTTTTCATCATTAACTCTTTTTCTTCCCGTCAGCGGGGCGACAAATGTTTCGCCCCGCTGACACTATTTTTACAAATAAACATTTCTACTATAATTATCGATAAAACTTCCCGGTGAAAATGCAACACAATATAGAATTTTTCTGTTTTACTTCCTCTTTTTGGGAAATGGGTTGAAATTTATGCCTTGACGAGATAGAATATATAACAACTATAACCAGAGGTATGTACTATGGAAGCTCCGGAGCAGCGGCCGGACAAGGTGCTGCAGAAAGGACATGTAAGATGATAAAAAAGCATATTCTGTTCCCCACACTGCTGTGGGTGTTGATCTTTGCGCTGCTGCTTGGCAGTGTTGGCTGCAGCATGGTGTCTGTGCAGCCGGATGATCCGGAAAAGCCGGAGGAGCCTGTCATCACCCAGCGTGCTGAGGGCTATTACTGTGCCGTGCCCATGGGCAGCGATTTTCTCGCCTGCGGCACCGGAGGTCGGCTGGATATCATCAGCCCGGAAGGTGAGGTTACAAGCCTTGATTGCGGAACGACAGAAGATCTGACCAATATCTTTTACGATGGCAGCCGCATCCTCATCAGCGGCACCAACGGCACTCTGCTCCAATCCCAGGACGGCGGCAAGAGCTTTGAGAAGCTGGAAACAGGCGCTGTGAGCGACCTGAACGCAGCCGCGTTCTATCAGGGTTCTGTGTTTGCGGCGGGGGAGGGCGGTATGATCTACCGCCAGAACCCAGGCGGCTGGGAACCCATCGAGATGAACAGCACAAGCGAGATCATCAGCCTGGTGGCCACCAATTACTGTGTGGCAGCCATCACGGCGGAAACGGATGTGTACATCGCTGCTGACGGCATGAACTGGAGCCAGTACAATTTCAATGAATTCTACCATGGACTCTATCCCAGCTATGTGTTCACCAAGGCAGTGGGCGCGGGCGGTACCGTCTTCGTTCTGGGTTATCATGAAGAAAGTCCCAACACCCCACTCATCATGTTCACAGAACTGGGGGATGTATGGATGTCCAAGGAACTTACAGAAGTCAACGGCGAACCCCTGGATCCGGAAAAGGACATGCTGGTCAACGATATTTGCTTCAATACCGATCAGATTGTGGGCGTCATGAACGGTGGCCGCATCCTCAATATTACCGATTGCGTGGTATGCAATGAGGAAAAGGATCTGGAAGTGGATGCTGATTTGTGGGCTACTGCAACTGGTTCCGATGGCGTACTGGTATGCGGCGAAGACTTTTACTTCCGCGTACTGGACAGCCGCCTGATCCGTCAGGATAAGATCGGCGCAGAGCAGGCCCGGGCAGACATCGAGCAGCGGGGCGCTGTTTTGATTGATGTCCGTGAGGCAGATGAGCTGGCAGCGGATGGCTACATCCCCGGCAGCATCCATGTGCCTCTGGCAGAGGTGGCAGCACGCCTGCCGGAACTGGTACCTGATTATTACACTGAGATCATTTTCTACTGCGCCTCCGGTATGCGTTCTCAGAAGGCAACGGAGCAGGCAGCGGAAATGGGCTATTCTTCCGTTTATAACCTCGGCGGCCTGAGTGATTGGCCATACGAGATTGTAAAAGATTAAACCAAGTCCCGTGTGACGGTGCGTCGGGCCGTCATCCGGGCAAAAACAGAGAAGGGAAGGTGAAGAATCCGCTTCACAGAAGCAACATTCGCACAAACTTACTCAAAATTTTTAAGGAGGAACATTATGAAAACTTTCACTCGCAGTATTGCATGGCTGCTGTGTCTGGTGATGCTCCTGGGCATGCTCCCGGCTGTATCTCTCGCAGCTGATGTGGACGAAAATGCTATCGACACATCTATCCCCATGTACGAAAACACTGCACTCTCCTTCGAGGAACGTGCAGCTGACCTGGTCGCCCGTATGACTGCAAAGCAGAAGGCTGGCCAGCTCATCAACAACACCGCAGCTATTTCCGCTTCCCAGCTGGGCGGCGGCGCTCTGAACGTGCCCGGCACCAAGGATCTGCCCAGATACACTTGGTGGTCCGAAATGCTCCACGGCACTCGCGGCGGCGTTAACTATCCTCAGAACACCACCGTGGCTTCCACCTGGAATCCCGAACTGTACCGTGCTGAGGCTACCAACATTGCTCAGGAAGTTCGCGAAGGCGGCTCTACCAACCTGAACTTCTACTCCCCCACCGTCAACATGCATCGTGACCCCCGTTGGGGCCGCAACGAAGAATCCTACTCCGAAGACGTTCTTCTGACCACCGTTTTCGGCACCCAGTGGGTTCTCGGCGCTGAAGGCAGAAACGATGATGGCACCATGGTTGACCCCGACGGTTACTACAACCTGCACACCACCATCAAGCACTACGTTGCTAACAACAACGAAGGCAAGAACAGCTCCGACCCCACCGGTCGTCTGAGAAGCGGTGCTGTTTCCAGCATGCGTATGCTCCGTGAGTACTACGCACTGCCCTACGGCGAAATCATTCGTGCAGCGAATGTTTCCTCCGTCATGACCGCATACAGCTCCTTCAATGGCGATCCCAGCTCCTACAGCTCCTACCTGATGGACACCCTGCTCCGTCAGATCTACGGTCTGAAGGGCTACATCACCTCTGACTGCGACTCTGTTGCAAGTATGCAGAACCTGAACTACACCAACCAGCACACCGGCGAGACCATCACCATGATCGAAGCTCTGTCCGGCGCTCTGGCACACGGCGAAGACCTGGAATGCAACGGCGGCCACTCCTCCAGCGGTTCCGGCACCAGCGGCTTCAAGACTGACTACAATGCTCAGATCGACACCATGCTGGAAGAAGCAGTCGCAACCGACAAGGGTATCTTCACCGAGCATGCTGTGGATATCGCTGTTCATCGTCTGATGACTGCTCGTATGCAGACCGGCGACTTCGACGGCAACATCCAGATCAAGCAGGATGCAGCTGACCGCAAGGCCAACTCCACCGCTCTGCGTGCCGAACGCCGCGCTCTGGTTGAATCCATC
Organism: Faecousia sp.; assembly: GCA_045644345.1. GTDB lineage: Bacteria > Bacillota > Clostridia > Oscillospirales > Oscillospiraceae > JAZOXB01. The sequence continues at coordinate 3,597 of JAZRGR010000112.1, forward strand.
AACGCTGAAGGCGTTGTCATGCTCCAGAACAATGGCGTACTGCCCCTGGACCTGTCCGAAGACGGCGTTGACAGCATTGTCATCGTTGGTTCCTACCAGACCAGCGGCAACACCGGCCTCTATGCCCAGGCATCCGGCAACGAAGACAATATCCAGGAAGGTATTGCAAACGCTGTCAAGGCTAAGAAGTCCGATGTTACCTTCACCTACATCACCAGCAACAGCCTCACCGAGGCCAACAAGCAGACCATTGCTAACGCCGATATCGCCATCGTCGTTACCGGTACCGACTCCGGCTACTCCGCTGAGGATAAGGACCGTGCAAGCATCATCCTGCCCAACAACCAGGAATCCCTGATCTCCGCTGTTGGTCAGCTGAACGGAAACACCATCGCCATCATGGAGACCTGCGGTCCCATGCGCGTACACACCTGGCAGGACGACGTCAACGCCATCCTGTGGTCCAGCTTCCAGGGCCAGTGGGAGACCGGCTTCGGCGCTGTTATCGCAGGCGTGAACCCCTCCGGTAAGGTCACCGATACCTGGTATCGTGAAGTCAACGACACCGGCGAATCCGACGTTCCCGCTGTTACCGACTACGATCTGCTGCCCTCCGAAGGCAAGAACGGCCGTACCTACATGTACTACAACGGTGAAAATGCTCCCAGCTATCCCTTCGGCTATGGTCTGAGCTACACCACCTTCGAGTACTCCAACCTGAAGATCGACAAGACCGCTTACGATGCAAACGAAACCGTAAAGGTCTCCTTCGACGTTACCAACACCGGCGACGTAGCTGGTAAGGAAATCACCCAGCTCTACATCGCTCAGCCCGAAGCACCCGCTGCACTGCAGCGCCCCATCCGCCAGCTCAAGGGCTTCGACAAGATCGAACTCCAGCCCGGCGAAACCAAGACCGTGGAAATGGAAGTTGCCATTCCCGACCTCGCTTTCTATAGCGAAGAGAACGACTGCTTCGCAGTTGACACTGGTCTGTACCAGGTTCAGGTCGGTACCAACAGTGCCGAAGCTAACCTGACCACCGACTTCACCGTTTCCGGCGCAATGGACGTTTATCCCGCTGTTGTCACCATGAAGGCCAACCAGGCTGGCGACTCCGAGAACGGCATCGAAGAACGTCTGATTTACGACAAGAACAAGGAAATCAACCCCCAGCTCACCGTTTCTATGAACGACGAGTCCATCTATGGCTACATCATTGCCAACCAGAAGAGCCTCGTTAAGAGCCTTGAGTCCACCGAACTGCCCGAGGGCATGGAAGTTACCTATACCTCCAACCGTCCCAGCGTTGTTGCAGTTGAGAACAACAAGCTGAGAACCGTAGGCCCCGGCGTTGCAACCATCACTGCAACCGTTACCTACAACGATGTCACCGTTACCGGCGAAGAAGTTATCTATGTCATGGGTAACTCCTATCTGGAAGACATCACCATCAACGGCCAGCCCCTGAAGGGCTTCGCCCGCGACAAGCACGCTTACACCCTCGACATCGCTGACTTCGACAAGGTTCCCGTTGTGGGCGTTGTCAACAACGATCCCGAGCTGAAGGTTACCGTTACTCAGTTCACCGGCATCCCCGGTGTTGCAACCGTAGTTGCTGAGTGCGAAGCCTCCAACCAGTACGATGTATACCGCATCGGTATCGCCGGCGCTCCCGTTGCCACCGACTTCGCAGATGGCTGGGCAGCAGCACAGGCTAAGAACTGGACCGTTCTGAACGGCTCCGACAATGCTTCCTTCGGCGACGCTGGCCTGACCATCGTTGGCGAAGCCGGCACCATCCTCGATGGCACCGCAAAGAACATCTACACCGAACCCGCAAACGGCGAATGGGTTGCTCAGACCAACATTGATCTGTCCGCAGTTCCCGCTGCCGACCAGCAGGCCGGTATGATCGTCATGGATACCGCTGATGATAACCTCCAGCTGGTATACGAAGGCGGCTCCACCCGTTACCTCACCGCTTACAAGGTAGAAGCCGGCGCTCGCACCCAGGTTAACCGCCTGACCGTTTCCGCTGAAGCTACCGAACTGTCCCTGCAGATCGTCAAGCAGGCCAACAAGTACATCTTCCGTTATTCCTTCGACGGCGAAACCTGGACTGAATTTGCCAACACTGCTACTGCAAACCTGGCATATCCCCAGGTCGGTGTTGTTGCCATCGGCGAAGGCCTCACCGCCACCTTCGACGGCCTCAATATCTTCAATGTCAACCTGCTCTACCCCCGCCTGACCGGCATTGCTCTGGACGGCGTGGCTCTTGCAGACTTCAACCCCGAAAAGTTCAACTACTCCAGCGCAGTGGCTCTGGATGCCACCAAGGCTCCCGTTGTCACCGCTACCGCTGACGAATCTCTCCGCGTAGAGATCGCTCAGGCTGAGGATGTCTTCGGCGCAGCTGTTATCAATGTCTTCTCCGAAGCCTCCAGCACCACTTACACTGTCCGCTTCGACCATGCTCCTGTCAACGACTACTTCGCAGACGGCAGCTATGACGAAGGTCTGTGGGAAGTCCTGAACAAGGACGAAACCGCTTTCAGCGTTGAAGAAGGCAAGGGTATCATCATGCCCACCCAGCGCTATGACATCTACACCAACGGCACCGGCTGGAAGAACGCTTTCGTTACTTCCGCTCTGAGTAACTGGGAAGTTGTTGCTAAGGTCGTATATCCTGTACGTCCCTCCGCAAACTACCAGCAGGCTATGTTCCTGATTTGGCAGGATGAAGACAACTACATCCGCCTGAACTGCCAGAACACCAGCGGCAACCTGGTTGTCGAACCCGCCAGAGAGACTGCAGGCAGCTTCTCCGCAGCAGGCACCACTCAGGTCCAGGCTGAAGCTGACAACTCCCTGACCATGTACTTCAAGTTTAAGAAGGACGGCAACGACTATATCGCTGCATTCAGCCAGGACGGCACCAATTACAAGGAAGTCTACACCGCATCCGGCGTTGACTACACCAACCCCAAGCTGGGTA
>JAZRGR010000113.1:0-9305 GCA_045644345.1 Faecousia sp.
GTTGCCCTCGTAGGTGGGAACTACGACTTCAAGATAGTAGTCGGAGTAGCCTTCCAGCAGGGATGTGAGAACCATGTAGTTGATGGAAATATCACTTGCAAGGTTCAGAGAGTGGTTGATCTTAACAGAGAAGGTCTCCTCATCGGGGATCTCGGGAACATTATCACCGTCGATGGGCAGGAACTCTACGTCGAAATACTCAGCGCCGGTAGCGGTGATATTGCTGGTGGAATAGCCACCGAACTGGTTGTAGGTCTTAGCTCTGAAGACCAGGCCACGACCGGAGGTCTCAGCCTCAACTCTCCAGGTACCGTTGGTGCCTTCGCTGATGGTCCAGGTGTAAACGTCGGTGGTCTTAGCCAGGTTGGTGCCGGCGGTGTACTTGACGTAATTGCCGTTGCCGTCGGAGATAGTCCAGCCACCGTCAACGGAATCCAGTACGATGACATAGCCCTCTGCATCGGCTGCTGCGACCTTGCCGTCGGTAACAGTGATGGGAGTGCCGGCGATCTTGCTTGCGAAGGTGTTGGACATTGCATAGTATACGCCGTCAACCTTGGCAGCAATGACATACTTGCCGCTTGTCAGCTCACCTACAGGAACCTCGGGAACATCGGGCAGATCGGGCTGAGCAGTGTAGCCGCAGTCGGTACAGGTATTGTCGGCCATGGTGCAGTCCTCAGTCTTGCTGTAGGAGCAACGAGAGCAGGTAACCTTGTGGGTGCCGTTGTTGTTGCTGGTGTACTTGTAGTCATGGCCCAGTGCGGGGATGACAGTGGTGCTGATGATCTCGCCGCAATCGTCACAGGTAACGACGATCTCGCCGTCCTCGGTGCAGGTTGCGGGAGTGGTGGAAGTGCTGGTTCCCTCGTGAGTACATTCGGGAAGCTCGGGAGCGATCTCGCCGTCGATGGGCAGGAATTCTACATCGTAGTATTCGGTGCCGGTCTCGGTGACATTGCTCAGTGCATAGCCGCCGAACTGGTTGTAGGTCTTTGCACGGAATACCAGACCGCGAGTATTGTTAGCGACGGATGCAACTCTCCAGGTGCCGTTGGTGCCTTCACTGATAGTCCAGGTGTAGGCATCGGTGGTGTTAGCCAGGTTGGTGGAGGAGTTGTACTTGACGTAATTGCCGTTGCCATCGGAGATGGTCCAGCCGGAGGAAGTCTCTTCCAGCTCAATGACATAGCCCTCTGCATCGGCTGCAGCGACCTTGCCGTTGGTGACATTGATGACAGTGCCGTTGATCTTGCTTGCGAAGGTGTTGGACATTGCGTAGTATACGCCGTCGATATTGGCAGCGATGACATACTTGCCGCTTGTCAGCTCTCCTACGGGAACCTCGGGATCATCGGGCAGCTCGGGAGTCTGGGTGTAACCGCAGTAGGAGCAGGTGTTGTCAACCATGGTGCAATCCTCGGTCTTGCTGTAGGAGCAACGAGAGCAGGTGATCTTGTGGGTGCCATTGTTGTTGGAGGTGTACTTGTAGTCATGGCCCATTGCGGGGATGGTGGTGGTCTTAATGGTGGCACCACAGGTGATACATACCTCTACGGTCTTGCCGGCTGCGGTACAGGTTGCATCGGTAGTGGTAGTGGTGGTGTTGTGACCGGTTGCGGGGATAACAGTGGTACTGACGACCTCGCCGCAATCCTCACAGGTAACGATGGTCTCACCATCTTCGGTGCAGGAAGCGGAGATGACAGTAGTGCTGGTGTTCTCGTGACCGCAGGGGAGTTCGGGAGCAACAGTGCCCTCTACAGGCAGGAACTCGATATCGAAGTATTCTGCACTGCCTGCGGTGCAGTTGGTGGTAGAATAGCCACCGAACTGGTTGTAGGACTTGGCTCTGAATACCAGACCGCGACCGGAGGTCTGAGCGGCTACTCTCCAGGAACCGTTGGTACCCTCGCTGATGGTCCATGTATAGGCATCGGAGGTATTAGCTAAGTTAGTGGAGGAGTTGTACTTGACGTAATTGCCGTTGCCATCGGAAATGGTCCAACCGGAGGAGGTCTCCTCAAGCTCAATGACATAGCCTGCTGCATCGGCTGCAGCGACCTTGCCGTTGGTGACATTGATGACAGTGCCGTTGATCTTGCTTGCGAAGGTGTTGGACATAGCATAGTACTCGCCGTTAACATAGGCGGCGATGACGTACTGACCGTCAGTCAGCTCGACCTCGGGGAGCTCGGGTTCATCAGGAAGCTCAGGCTCTACGGTGTAGCCACAGAGCTTGCAGGTGTTGTTTACCATGGTGCAGTTTTCGGCTGCATTGTAGGAGCAACGGGTACAGGTGACCTTGTGGGTGCCGTTGTTGTTGGAGGTGTACTTGTAGCTGTGGCCCAGTGCGGGGATGACTTCGGAGCTGAGGACTTCGCCACAATCGTCACAGGTGACCTCGGTCTTGCCTGCCTCGGTGCAGGTTGCGGGAACGGTAGAGGTGCTGGTTCCCTCGTGGCTGCAGGGCAGGTCGGGAGTGACCTCACCATCGATGGGCAGGAGCTCTACATCGTAGTATTCCGTGCTACCTGCGGTGCAGTTGGTGGTTGCATAGCCACCGAACTGGTTGTAGGTCTTGGCTCTGAAAATGAGACCGCGGGTTGCAGTAGCGACAGAGGTGATTCTCCAGCTACCGTTGATGCCTGCATCAATGTTCCAGGTGTAGGCAGTGGCAGACTTAGCAAGGCTGGTGCCGGAGCTGTACTTGACATAGGAGCCGTTGCCGTCGGAGATGGTCCAGCCACCGTTTACGGATTGCAGTTCCACAATATAGCCCTCTGCATCGGCTGCTGCAACCTTGCCATTGGTGACATTGATGACAGTGCCGTTAATCTTGCTTGCGAAGGTGTTGGACATAGCGTAGTACTTTCCATCTACATAGGCGGCGATGACATATTTGCCGTCCTTCAGCTCGACTTCGGGTACGTCGGGGACATCGGGCTGAGCGGTATAACCACAAAGCTTGCAGGTGTTGTCTACCATGGTGCAGTTCTCGGCTGCATTGTAGGAGCAACGGGAGCAAGTGACCTTGTGGGTGCCGTTGTTGTTGGAGGTGTACTTGTAGTCATGACCCAGAGCGGGGATGGTAGTGGTGCTGACAGTTGCACCACAATCCTTACAGGTGACTACGGTCTTGCCTGCGGTGGTGCAGGTTGCGTCGGTTGTGGTAGTGGTGGTATTTGCATGGGTACACTCTGCAGGAGCATCCTTCTTGTACATATGCATCAGAGTGGTACCCGTAGAGGTAGAGGAGGAGACGGCGAACAAGGGATAGCCGTTCTCACCTGTGGTAGAAATGTCGTTTCGGAGAGCCAGGTAGAGGCTACCGCTCTTGAGGGTGAAGCCCTTGGAAGAGGAGTTATAGCTGCCTGCCCAGGTGGATGCATTGTCATAGTACAGACCTACGCCGTCACTGCCGGAGTATGCGTACAGACCGCCTTGATCGGTGCTCAGGGTAAGTCCGTTAGCGTTGCCTGCCAGTTTGAACTCGAAGGCAGAAGCGGAGGTACTGTCACAAGAGATCTTGGAAGCGACAGAGCTCAGTCCGACCTGGATGCTCTGCATAACGGAGTAAGTACCATCCTGCGTGGTGGACAGAGCGTAGTACTTGCCACCGGCAACAGTAATGAGGATGTAGTCGCCTGCAGTCAGGTTGTTTGCAGAGGTGACGAGAGTGTAGGTGTAAGTATCTACGGTGTTGTCGTCACCGGGATCCTCGGTGGGCTCGGTGGGTTCAGTGGGCTCGGTGGGAGGTGTAGTGGGCTCGGTGGGATCGGTGGGGGTGTCGGTAACAGTACCGGAGGTCAGGCTCTTAGAAGCCTGGTTAGAAGCATAGTCCAGAGCAACGGGGACAATGTTGTTGCTTGCAAGACCGCTGACATCAAAGACTGCGGTGCAGCTCTCACCCTTAGCGGTGGGAGAGAAGGTCTTGGATGCGTGGATGGTCTGTCCGTCAGAGGAAACCAGTACGATAGCGGCAAGATACTGGGAGTCGGATGCAGTGACGGAAACCAGCTTCTTGGAGGAATCGTATACTGCACTCTGAATGGTGGGAGCAGTGGAGTCAACGGTGCAATCGAAGGTCATGACACCGTTCTGCCAGGTCTTGGAGCTCTCGCCGTAGGGAAGCAGTACGTCGATGCTGACAGTGACTACAGTGCCGGAAGCGACGTAGGAGGTGGTGCTGTTAGCCTTGGTACCCTTCCACTCGAAGCTGACGTGGGGGTTCCACTGGCTGTTCTCGCCGTCATAACGACCCTTGGGGATGTAATCGGCAGTATCGGTGAGGTATACGGTGCCGGTATTCTTGTCCTTAACGGTCATTCTGATCTGACGGGCATTACGGAGCAGGAAGGGGTAGATCATGAAGCCTGCACCGTTGCCGGAAGAGGAATTGGCACTGATGGCATTGTATTCCGGTCTGTAGACGGTGTTTTCGTTGCCTACATCAATGGGGTTGCCACCCAGGTAATTGACGGCTTCACCGCTGGAATCGATCACATAGATCTGATTCATGTTGGTGTAGAAGGGACCGTACTTTTCCAGAAGGACATTTGCCACAGTTGCACCGGCTTCAGCCCAGGTCTGACCGTCGGCGTAGATCTCGTTGTTCAGGGCATAGTTGGCCTGGAGCATATGGAAGGTGCTTAAGTTTTCCAGCGCGGGAGCCTTGAGCCAGTCGCCGTAGAAGGCGAGGAAGGTGGCATGGGTCTCCAGCTCAGCATTGCCGAAGGAAACATAGCCTTCTACATAGGTTCCGTTGGGGAAGTAGGTGTCATAGAAATTCTTTGCAGCGGAGTCTAAGGTAATGGTGACAGTAACGGTCTTGGTCTCTGTGGGCTTAAGGGTAATGGAGGAAACAGTGGAGCCGTTTACCTTGTAGGTCACGGTGGCATTGCCCTCGGTACCTGCATAGAGATGACCGCTGGAAAGAGTGTTGGAATAGATGGTCTCGGTTGCTTGTGCCACCTGGTCATACACAATGTAAGTGTTGAACTGATCATAGGTAACGGTCTCGTAACCGTCGTTGACCAGCTTCAGGTTCATGGTGTAAACACCGGTCTTGTTCTTGTCATCGCCCAGCTCCTGGACAGGGTTGGAGATGTAAGCACCATTGTTAAACACAGCAGAGGAGTTTGCACTGTTGGCAAGACCGCCGCCCTGCTTGCGGACAGAGTAGATGTAGTCGTTGGCATCGGACAGAATGATGCCGGTAGATGCCATGAGGGCTACAGCCTTCTCAAGGCTCTGAAGCTTGGTCATGGTCTTGCGGCTACCGCCGGAGGTGTTGCCTGCAACACCGGTCTCACGGATCGCCTCCAGGAGGCAAGCGAAGGTGCCTGCGGCACTGGGACATGCCATGGAAGTACCGCTCATGACTTCATAAGCACTGTTACCGGTGGGAACTGCGGAGTAGACATTGCCACCGATGGAGCTGATGGTGGGATCAATGGTCAGCATGGGAGTGGGACCCCAGTTAGAGAACTCGCACATGAGGTATGCATCAGGGTTCTCAACATAGGACTTGCCACTGGGAGTGGAGAGGGTTGCTGTGGAGGATGCAGAGAGGAAGGTCTCACGGAGGGAGACATCAACGGTAATAGCGGGGATTGCGAAGGGATCGATGGACATGGAGATACGGCCTTCTTCGTTGTTGACAACGATGATACCTACAGCACCTGCGTTGGCGGCGAAGTCCATCTTCTCCTGGAAGGAAATCTCACCACGGGAGACGACAACGATCTTACCGCGGACATTGACAGAGCTATAGTCGGACTGCTTACCGAGAGCCAGATCAGTACCGTCAGCGTTCTTCAGAACAACGACAGAGGTTTTCTTGCCACTGAAGGTCTGGAGCCAGCCGTGAGTGTCGTCCTGGCAGCTATCAATGAAGAGGAAGGACTTGCCATTGAAGGTCAGTGCGTAGTCGGGGTAATGGCTGTTCTGTACAGCGGCGATGGAGACATTGCCCTCGTAAGCGGCGGGGGAGGCAATGGTGCCGTAATCGGTATAATCGGTCCCGATAAAGCCTACAGAGGAGAACTGAGCCATAGAGTATTCGTTACCTGCGGCAACGCACATGACGATACCTGCCTGCTCCATACGCTTATAGATGTTGCCGAATACGTTAGACTCCAGACTGCTGTCATAGGTGAAGCCGTTCTGTGCACCGATGGACATATTGACGACGTCAACACCCAGGGTGTAAGCATCTTCCAGTGCGGAGAAGTAGATGTCGGAGCTGGTACCGCCACCGGCATCCTGGAAGATCTTCATAGCGACAAGCTGTGCAGCGGGAGCACCGCCGGACATAATGACACCGCCATCGGAGCTGGCAGAGTAGCCAACAGCAGTACCGGAAACGTGGGTGCCGTGACCGTTGGAGTCAGCAACATTGTTGTCCTTGTCAGCATAGTCGTAAGCGAAGGGAACCTTCTGGCTCAAGTACTTTGCATTGACAGAGACCTTGTTGACAGCACTGGAGGTCAGGGTGGAGGTCAGGGGCATACCGCTATAGACCTTGAATGCCTCGTGGGTGGTATGCAGACCGGTGTCCAGAACTGCTACAACAATGCCTTGACCCTTGTAGCCGTTGCTGTTCATGGTAGCATTGCCGATCATCTGGTTGGCATAGTTGTTCTGGGGCTTCTCCAGGACGGGCTCTGCATAGTGATTAGCAATGTAGACAGCGGAAACGCCGTCGATCTTGGCGATGCTCTCCAGCTCACCATAAGCAACATCACAGCTAAAGCCGTTAAGGAGGGTGGTGAACTCGTACGCAGGCTCATAGGGCATGGTCATTGCCTTGCGGACGGCAGCGTGCTCTTTGTTCAGACGGAGACGGTAAGCAGACTTCTCGGCGGCAGAGCCTTCGATGTCGGCTTCCGGAGCACTCTCCAGAATGATGATGGCACGGACGATGTCTGTGTCAGCGAATTTGTGGGCATTGGCTGCCTTAAATTCCTGGCTCAGAGCACCTAAATTCAGTGCGGAGGTGGTTTCTTCCTCAACTTCGTGAACGTCCGGAGCTGCTGCACTTACTCCTGCGAAGCAGGACAGCAGGAGGGACATTGCCAGAAGAAGAGCAAGAACGGTGCGGGATCGTTTCATAGTATCTCTCCTTTGTCGGTAGCCCATTCCAAAGGGAACTACCCGAATGATTTTCCTATTCCGAAAAGGATAGGATTACCTCTCAGTATAGCAGAAATTTGCAGAACTGTCTATATATAGTTGAAAATATATTCAGTTTTTTGGGACGTGTTGACAAAATACCGGCGCAATGGTATACTGAAACCAAGGACTTTACCTAAAATTAACATCAAAAGGAGACTGGACATGAAACACAAAACACGCCTCATAGGGGTACTCTTGACCATTGCCATGGTTTTGGGACTCCTGCCCGGGACAGCTTTCGCCTTGGTGGTGAAGGATGCCAATTATACCAGAATTGCGATCCTGCCCAATGACTACAGCGCTACCCAGGGTATGTGTGCAGACGACAAGTACATCTACACCTTCCAGAGCCCACCTAATAACAATGGCGTGGCTCACTTTATCCGCACTTCGATTTCTGACGGCAAAAATACACTTATGAAGTTTACGGATGATACCAGTATCAGTAACTTTGTGGAATTGGGACATGGCAACGATATGTGTGCTGTAGTACATAACGGTGTGACCTACTTGTATCTGAGCACCATGTATCACAAGGCACACTCTACTTATAAGACGCACAGCATATGGAAGTTCCAGGTCAGCGGCAGCACCTTGAAGAAGGTGGCATATTATGACGTGGTAGAGGGTACCTCCAACCGGAATTTTACCGGCCTGACACTGTATAAACAGGATGAGCAGAAGGTTGTACTGCTGGGTTGCTTGGACCATAAGTTCTATGCGATCGAGCTTGCCCATGATCAGCCTTCGGGGACTGCCTCCTGCACCAAGGCATTCAATATCGACTTTACATCTTCGCTGTCAATTTCCGGTGCACCTACTTACAATTACACGAATAGTAGTGGGACTAAGATGTACATTGTGCAGGGTATGCATTATTCCAATGACAGGATCTATTATCTGATGACTGCCGGAACATCCAATACACCCAGAAGCAAAAACTACATCCTCGTATACGACATCAGTGACTACCCCGAGAATAAGGCAGAACGGAAACCCCTTGCGGCGGAAAGCATCTATATGACTTCTTCTACCTATAATTATTTCATGGAGCTCGAGAGCGTTACGATTCGCAATGGCATAATGTATTTTGCGACCAATTCGGGTAGGAGTGGGTACTACGAGGCATATGACTTTGTAGGTAAGTTGAACACCAAATTTGAAATGACACCGGAATATACGGTTACCTTCTGTGATGAGGCAGGCTCCACCCTCCAGTCTGTCAAGGTTAAGAAGGGCGCGGATGCTAAATACACCGCAGCTACTCCCGTTAAGGCATACGACGATGCAAACCACTATGCCTTTAAGGAATGGCTGACCACAGTAGGCGGTTCTGCCGCCACCTTGACCAATGTACAGGGAGATATGAAGGTCTATGCAGGCTTTACCGCAACAGCCCATACCTATACAGAGAACATCACTGCCCGGCCCTCCTGCACTGCTGAGGGGTCCAAAACGCTGACCTGCTCCTGCGGACGGAGCTATACACAGTCCATTGCTGTAACTGACCATACCCCCACCCTCGTAAATGCCAAGGAAGCCACCTGCTCCACTCCCGGCTACACAGGGGATACTGTATGTGCCGTCTGTAACGCCACCTTGACAGCCGGTACCGTGATCGAGACTCTGCCCCACACCCCTGTCACTGACAAGGGCTACGCTCCCACCTGTAACGCAACAGGTCTGTCCGACGGTTCCCACTGCAATGTCTGCGGTGAAGTCCTCACGGCACAGACCGTCCTCCCCGTTGCTCCTCACAGAGAGCAGATCGTTCCCGGCAAGGAGCCGGGCTGTCTGACATCCGGCCTGTCTGAGGGTAGCATTTGCGCCGATTGCGGTGCGACGGTGAAGCAGCAGACCGTCCTGCCCCGTCTGGGTCACAGTTACACCTATGCGAACAACGGCGACACCCACACCGGCACCTGTATCCGTTGTTCCAAGACCACCACTGCCGCCCATGATTATGCCTCCGGTGCCTGCGTCTGCGGTGCGACCCTTGCCCCCGATGCAACGGTTGACGAGGCTGTTGTGATCCAGCACTCCCTCAATCTGGCAAGTGATATCTCCATCAACTATGCTGTCCGCTATGACTATCTGACAGGCTACGACAGCTACTATCTGAAATG
>JAZRGR010000114.1:0-8824 GCA_045644345.1 Faecousia sp.
ACGCACCTACGGTGCTATAAAAATGTTTTAAACATTTTTATCAAGAACTAGTATAAAATAGAGCAACATATTGTCGATACAATCTCTGGTATTTCCAAAATTTTCTGCGAAAATGAAAATATTTTATGATTAGAATTTCCAGTTGGGAACATTTTCCATTTTCCATTTTCCATTTTCCATTTTCAATTTTCCATTTGCGACAGCATAACAGCTCGACAAATCAGAAGTTGGATATGGCAGTAAGCAGGGGGCGGTTCAAAATGAAACCGCCCCTGTTTAAGAAATGTGATAAAGACTTGTGTTACAGGATCTTATGGGTTAAAGTGTTGGTTCCTTCGTCCAATGTGACTTCGTACTCTGTCCGCCAGCGTTCATCCCAGCGGTCATGCTCCCCGTCACAGTTGGGGTAGTTGTCGATATATTCCACTTGCCCAAATTGCAGGGATAGGAAGCCCTGCTTCCACAGGAGGCGGACTTCTCTATAGTCTCGGTCTTGTCCTTCCTTACGGCAGATCTCGGTTCCTTCCGCATTACGGAGAACAATCGCCCCTTTCCGAGATACCTCGATTTGATACCCCTTGCAGGAGGACTGTCTCAGGACCTCTCTGCCTACAGCAATAGAAAAATCATGGGGCTCCACAATGAGGTTCAAAAGAGCTTCCTCTCCGAAAGCTGCAGGTTCCTCGGCTTCATAAGCGCCCAAGGTGTTGAAACGATATACAATTTCTTTCATTTTATAATACCTCCGTTTTTATGATTGCTTCGGGCAGGGATCGGGTAAATCCATGGTTCTTCCGAAAACTTACAGCCCCAGGAAGTCCTTTGTTAAGGAGAGGATCTTCTCTGCTTCTCCCGGGTGCTTAAATCGGTGATCTGCTCCGGCTATGATCTCCAACCGAACATTCATAACCATTGCAAAAGCCTCCACATCATCAAGAGGAACCGTATCGTCCCTGTCCCCGTGTATGATCAGGGTAGGCGGAAGGATCTCCTTGCAGAAGATACATTCCTGTTGGAGCAGATCCTTGTAGAAGGAATAGGGCAGTTTCAGAGGACGTTCATAGCCGCATTCTACCACACCTCTTGCCTTAAAAGCCTCCTCGTCCATACATAGGACGTTTTCAAGGAGAACCTTTGCCATAGTCACTGCAGGTGCACGCAGGATCAGAGAGACTTCACCCAGTTTCTCTGCACACAGGATGGTAATATATCCCCCAAAGCTGGTGGCAAAGACGCTTTTCTCCGCCCGGGGATACAGCGCCGAAGCGTACTCCATGACCCGGAGCAGATCCTCCTTGCAGTTGTCTATGGTAAGCATGTCCTCTCCTACAGGACTCTCTCCGTGTGCCGGGAAATCGAAGCAAATCAAAGCACCCCGATTGTCGCAAACCATGGCTCCCAGCTTTTCCAGCATAGAGCTGTCCTTGTCCCCGGAAAAACCGTGAACCCCCAGGATCACATGTTCCACGATCTCATCCTCGGGAGCAAATAATCTGCACTTGATCTCGTATAACCGCGCCAAAGAAAAATCGTTTCTCTTCATTTCAATCCCCCCTGCATAACCTCAATGGTTCCGATGATATGGGCATAGCTAACCCACAAAGGAAACCCCGCAATCATAAGATCCAGTACAGATGATGTAAATCCCCGGTTTTCTGTCCGTCGCAGGAGAACAATGGGAGTACCGTAGTTCTCCATATTTCCCTGTACCGAAGAAAACAGGGTCATCACCCCAACAGCCAGAGAGACCAATGCATACAGCACCGCGATCACCGGTGCCATAAACCGACACCACCCCAGCGTCACAGATAAAATCAAAGTAAGTAGATATACAACCGTAAAAAACTTGTTTAAGAAATACAGCCATCCCAGGTTGAGCTCCTTGTGGAGGGACTCATACCACCAGAAGTTCCTCTTCCCCTTCTTCAGCTTTCGGATCCTGGTTTTGCTGATACGCCGGCTCCTAAGCCGAGATTCCACCGAGTAACGAAAAACAACATAAAAAATAGGCGGCACCAGCAGGAACAACAATGTGACAAAATAAAATGCCCTCATACTTCCCCCATGCAAAACCGCCACCTCCCACGCTTTCATCTTTATCATAATGTCTGCATATCATCATACCATTAAACCTCCCAAATTACAAGGGAATTCTTCCCTCTGCTCAGTAAATAATCCGTTTCAAAAACTTTTAAAATCCGATTTGTCGAGTAGCTTGAAATTTGCATACGCCCCTTGCCTCTCCCCTTGGGAGAGGTGTCGCAAAGCGACGGAGAGGGTAAAATGGCATTATCGTCACCCGTACAAATTCCGTTACAACGAATGCATTGCCAAGCTTGTTCGTAGGGAACGACCCTGTGTCGTTCCGCTAAGGTAACAATATACGTTGTCATAAATTTCAAAAGAAACATCCTGCAAATTTCCTATTTTATCGACTATTACCCGACTTTTCCTAACATAACTAATACTACTTTCTGATAGAAATGTTTGATTTCTATCAGAAAGAGCACCGCTGATGCGTTGCGATTTTGCAATTTTTGATATAGAAAATTGCAAAATCCCGTCTCATGCAGTTCTTGACGCACCTACGGTGCTATAAAAATGTTTTAAACATTTTTATCAAGAACTAGTATAATATGTACGGGCTACGATACTGCCACGGAACGACACAGGGTCGTTCCCTACGAACATACTTGGCAGTGCATTCGTTATAACGAAATTTGTGTGGGTGACGAAAGTGCCGCATGCCGCCCCTACACCGGTCTGTGCGGATGTAAACTGCTCGACAAATCGGAAGTTGGAAAGACCGCGGCGAGGGATATCCTCGCTGCGGTCTCAAAGAATATTATTCCGACGGGGTCTCCTCGGTGGGATCGGGCTCCGTGGGAGGCTCTGTAGGAGGCTCTGTAGGTTCGGTGGGAGGCTCCGTAGGCTCTGTGGGAGGCTCTGTAGGCTCGGTAGGAGGCTCCGTGGGCTCAGTAGGGTTTTCGATTGCGTCGATCTGCTCCTGCATGGGCTTGGAGGGATCCAGAATGTAGGCAATCTCCTTGTCCCGACGGTCATAGTTGGAATTGTTGATCCAGATGGTCTCGAGATAGTTGCCGTCCAGGTCATACTTATACATATAGGTCTTGACCTTGTAGCCGTCGTAGGCGGTCTGGATGGTCTCGCCGTTCTTGTAGTCCTTAAACTTGTGGTAGTCCTTCATATCCGGGTGGATATAGATAGTCTTCTCCTCAGCGGGATCCTCTTCAATCACGGAGTAGTCCAGCTTGACCCTGTAATTGCGGGTCTCGGTACCTACCAGGTCGATGTACACGGATCCGTCATGGACAGAGGCATCCACACGGATGGGGTAGGGGGTATTGTTGATGAAACGGTA
This sequence comes from Faecousia sp., assembly GCA_045644345.1. GTDB lineage: Bacteria > Bacillota > Clostridia > Oscillospirales > Oscillospiraceae > JAZOXB01. Next base: position 3,383 of record JAZRGR010000114.1, read on the forward strand.
ATCCAGCGCACCCCAATAAATGGTAGCATCCATGCCCCAGGGGACATAGGTGGGAGTGTACTGGTGCTCGTAACGCTCGACGATCTTGAGGTCAGCCTTGAGGCAGCTATAGTAAATGGCAGAGGCAACCTGGCAGACACCGCCGCCTAACTGGTTCTCGGTTCTGCCGCCTACGTAGACACCTGCCTCGCCATAACCCTTGTCCGCAGTACGCTCACCGACGATGCGGTTAAAGGAGAACTCCTCACCGGGCAGGAGGATGGTGCCGTTAATGGCGCCTGCCGCCAGCTCCAGATTACGGGTACGGGTGGGGTTCCAGACGTGGGGGCTGACACAGCTACCCAGAATGTCGCTGAAGAGCAGCTTCTCCATATCCTCCTTGGTATGCTGGGGCTCCAGGTCGATCAGGGTCAGGGTGATGGTGTCGCCGGGCTTGGCATTCTCGGCAAGAGCGAGGGCATCACTCATGAGGAAGCCGTAGCCCATGGTCTCGGGGGTGATCTCGAAGGTCTTGGGGTCACATACTGCATTGACAGGGAGGGAACAGTGATAGTCCGCGTAGACCTTGTTAAGGTCCAGGGTCTCGGGCAGGGTCTCCTTGTAGATCACCTGTACCTCGAACTCTGCGGCGGTATAGGCATCCATGATCTGCTCGTACAGGGCCTCGGTGTCCAGCTCTCTGCCCATAGTGCCGAAGGTAATGTGCAAGCCGTCTACCATGGTCTCCTTGCCATCTTGATCCATGATGGGGACCTTGGTCTCCTGGATATTGGTGTCCGTTGCCTGCAGGAGGGTGTCCTCGTAGGCACTGTCCAGCACATCACGGATATAAGCCGAGTCCATAGACAGGAAGGGGGTCAGATCCACGTCTGTACCATCCTCTTGGAGCTCTGCTCCACCCTCTCTGCCTACGGCAAAGGCTGCCTCGACAGCGGCGGTCAGATCTAGGGTCACATTGACCTGAGAGGCAGGCAGAACCAGCGTCTTGTCCAACAGATACTCCTTGCCATTCTCCGCTACAGGGGGATGGAGATCCTCGGGCAGGGCAACGGCAGTGGTGGCCTGTGTCGCCTCGGTAGTCTCGGAGGGCTCCTCGGTGGTCTCCTCTGTGGACTCTGTAGGCTCCTGCTCCAGGGGCTTGCCGTAAATGTCTACGGGAGCCAGAGCGTCGGGATCGTAGGTGCCTCGATACAGAACCAGCTCCTCGGGAGTGGTATAGAGACGGATGTTCATGTTCTTGTTGCCATAGAGCTGTGCCAGCACAGGACCCTGCACTGTACCCTCGGGGGTAGTGACGGGCGGGGTCAGAGGGGCGTAGACCTCCATGAGACGATCTAAGGCGGCTGCCTTGTCCATGCCGCCTACGTCTACACCGGCAACAGAAACATTGGGCTTGATCTGATTAAGGGTGGGATCCTCCTTGCCGAGGAACTTCATACACAGCAATCCTGCCACAACACCTACACCCAACACCAGTGCGCCCAGAATAATGGGCAGGATGGGGGATGCCTTCTTGGGGGCAGGCTTATTAGGGTTGGGGGTCTGGGGACGGGGGCTGTTGCCCCTTGCCACAGGGGGGACGGGAGGTGTCCCGGGACGATTTTGCTTCTCGAATTTTCCCATGCTATTCTCCTTGTTTGATGTCATATAACGCAGCCGCAAAGGGGCTGATGATCGGTTCACTGATATTATACCTTAGGAAAGAGAAAAAGCAATGGGTTTTGCTGAAAATTCTGAAAAATTTTATTCCTCTTTCTTACTCAGGACATTTATCAGATACTGTGCCTCCTTAAGGGGGTCATTCCCCTTAGGCAGGAGGACCTTGATGAAAGCCTTGTCTTCCTTGGAGTAGACACTGACTCTCTTGCGGAAATAGGGCTCCCGATCTGCCGCCTCCACCCGATCCAGTACATCGGGGATCTCGATGCAGAAATGGAGAGCGCCTGCAAACTGTCGGATCTCCGAGATCCCCAGACGTGCCGCCTCTGCACGGAGGAGGGCGATGTTCATCAGATGGATGACGCTCTTCTCCGGCTCGCCGTAGCGGTCTACGATCTCGTCCAGGAGCTCCTCGCTGTCTTCCCGGTTGCGGATAGCCGCCATACGGCGGTACAGATCCATCCGCTGTTCCACGGTGGAAACGTAATGCTTGGGGATACAGGCATCCACATTCAGATCTGCGGTACAGCTCGGAGGAGCCTTGACAGTCTCACCCTTTTCCTCTAAGACTGCCTCCTCCAAGAGTCTGAGATACATATCATAGCCTACAGAGACCATGTGTCCCGATTGCTCCGCACCCAGTAGGTTGCCGGCTCCGCGGATCTCTAAGTCACGCATGGCTATCTTGAAGCCGGAGCCGAATTCCGCAAAGTCACGGATGGCACTGAGTCGCTTCTCGGCAATCTCGGACAGAACCTTGCCCCTGCGATAGGTCATATAGGCGAAGGCGTGGCGGTTGCTCCTGCCCACTCTGCCTCGGATCTGATGGAGCTGGGCAAGTCCCAGCTTGTCTGCATCCTCAATGATCAGGGTGTTGACATTGGGGTTATCAATGCCGGTCTCAATGATGGTGGTACATACCAGGATGGAAATGTCCCCATCCATAAGATCCTGCATGGTATCACTGAGCTCGCCCTCGCTGAGCTTGCCGTGGGCGACTCCTACGTTTACGTCGGGGAAGGCGCGGCGCAGCTCCCCTGCACAGCGGTCGATGGACTGGACACGATTGTGCATGTAGTACACCTGCCCCCCACGCTCCAGCTCCCTGCGGATGGCATCGTGGATCACCGCATCATTATGCTCTAAGACGAAGGTCTGCACCGGGAATCGGTCCTGGGGAGGCTCCTCTAAAGTAGACAGGTCACGGACACCGGTCAATGCCATGTTAAGGGTACGGGGGATGGGAGTTGCCGACAGAGTTAAGACGTCGATCCCCTTGGAAAGTTCCTTTAATTTTTCCTTATGAGTCACACCGAACCGCTGCTCCTCGTCAATGATCAGCAGACCCAGATCCTTGAACTGCACATCCTTCTGCAGGAGCTTGTGGGTCCCTACGATCAGATCCACATTGCCTGCCCGGAGCTCTGCAAGGGTGTGCTTGACCTGCTGCGGAGAGCAGAAACGGGAGAGAACGCCGATATTGATGGGGAAACCGTGGAACCGTGCCATAGCTGTGGTATAATGCTGTTGGGCAAGGACAGTGGTGGGGACCAGTATGGCGACCTGCTTACTGTCTGCAATGGCTTTCATGGCGGCACGGAGGGCGACCTCCGTCTTGCCGAATCCTACGTCACCGCAGAGGAGTCGATCCATAGGGAAGGCGGCCATCATATCCTCCTTGATTTCCTCGATACAGCGGAGCTGGTCCTCGGTCTCCACATACTCGAAGTTATCCTCGAATTCCCTCTGCATGGCATCATCTTGGGAGAAGGCGTAGCCCGGCAGACGTTTCCGCTCTGCGTAGAGGGAGATGAGCTGCTGTGCCATGTCCTTGGCAGAGGAACGGGCACGGCTCTTGGTCTTCTCCCACTGGCTGCCGCCCAGTCTGTTGAGCTTGACCACTCCGTCCTCACCGCCGCCGATGTACTTGGCGATCAGATCCAGCCGAGTGGCAGGGACATAGAGCATACCGTCGCCTAAGTAGGCGATCTTAATATAATCCTTGGCAACACCGTCTTGTACTACCTGCTCCATACACAGGAAGCGTCCGATGCCGTATTCATCATGTACAATGAGATCGCCGGGATTCAGATCGGCAAAGGTCTCTAACTTCTGCCTGTTTGAGCGTTTCTGACTCCTGTTGAGCGATTTTTTCTTTGTTTGGGTATGGAGCTGTCCTTCGGAAAGAACAGCCAACTTTGCTTGGGGGTATTCCATGCCGAAGGGAAGATTGCCCTCAGCCAGGAGGATCTGTCCTGCCTTGGGGAGCTGCACCAGGGGCAGGGCGAGGCTGCTGTGGATGCCTCGTTCCTTCAGCTCCTGCTGCAGTGCCTCGCCTCTGCGTTGGGTGCCGCACAGGACTACCACGCCGAAGTCGTTGTTGCGGTAGAATTCCAGATCTGTAGCTACCACATCCAAATTGCCACCGTAGGAGGGTAACTGCTTGGCGGTAAAGCTGAGCAGCTCCTTGGGCTCTAAGCCCTTGGGATAGGCGGAGGACAGGAAGGCATCCAGATACAGGATGCAATGATTGCTCATGCCGTCGCAGAAGGCATCCCATCCACGGCTGTAATCACACAGCTCACCGCAGAGGAGCCCCCCGTTTAGGAGATTGTCCAGGATCATGCCTTCCTCCTCCTGGTCCAGGTCTGCGGCTTTGCGGAGGGCTCCGTGATCACAGAAGCAGATCAGACTGCCCTCGGTCAAGTAGTCCCCGGCACAGGCATAGTCCGGATAGATCAGGGAGAGGTATCGGTCCGAGGCTGCAAAGTACGCCTCGTGCTCCAGGGCATCTGTGTCCTCTGCCAGGGTCCTGAGAAGGAGCTCGTGAGGGTTCTTACGCCTGCTCAGTCTGCCTCTGAGAGCGTCCAGATCCCGGATGAGGCCCGAGACCCCTTGGGGATGGAAATGGGCAACGGTCTCAGCCACAGGCAGGATCCGATAGCTCTTGACCTCGTCGATCCTTCGCTGGGTCAAGGGATCAAAATAGCCCATAACATCGATCTCATCACCGAAGAACTCGATGCGAACAGGATGGGGCATCCCCGGGGAGAACACATCCATAATGCCTCCGCGTAAGGCAAACTGTCCCACACCCTCTACCAGATCTCCGCGGCTGTAGCCACAGCGGAGCAGGTGGGCAGTGAGCTGTTCCGGGCTCATGGGGGAAAACTGCTCCAGCTCCAGTGCCTGCTCAAGGAGGCACTCCTTGGGAAGGGTCCGCATGGACAGTGCTTTCACAGAGGCAATGAGGACGGGACATCTGCCCCTTGCAAGATCGTAGAGGAGCTCAATACGCTTGTGCTCCCACTGTCTGGATACACCGGTAGCACAGTAGAAGGTCCAATCCCTCACAGGCAGGAGGGGCAGCTCCTGTCCCAGGAAGCTCTCCAGCTCCTTCTGCAGCTTACGGGCCGCAGTATCATCCTGGCAGACCACTACCACGGGTCGTTGCGTATGACGGATCACCGAGGCGATCATGTGGGACCGTATGATCTGGGATGCCCCGGACAGACCAACGTGCTGATTGTTCTTTAGCCGGTTCAGCAGGGTATCATACCCCGGCTGACGTGATAACATTTGCAGTAAAGCTTCCATAAAAACCTCCTTCTATACTGTAGTAAAATGTGTATGACAAAGCTTCAAATTCCGATTTATCGAGCTGTTCGATTTCCGAATTTGTTCGTAGGGGCGACCTGTGGTCGCCCGCAAAATGTTCCGATTTTGTCGGAAATCTCGTGATAATCCTACAATTTCGTCATTGTCGTTTTGCGACAATGACCG
>JAZRGR010000115.1:0-8192 GCA_045644345.1 Faecousia sp.
GGGGATCCACTATTACTTCACCCTCAACGGGCTCACAGCCATTCAGATGAATGACTCCATTGCAACGACTCTATACGGTGTGAAGGACGGGACGACCTACACCTCTCCTGTAGATACCTATAGCGTTGCAACCTATGCCTACTCACAGATGAACAACCCGGACCGTGCGCAGAGCCTTAAGATCCTGTGTGCAGACCTGCTCCGCTACGGCAGTGCGGCACAGATCTTCAAGTCCTACCGCTTAGATAGTCTTGCAGACCGTGCTATGACAGAAGCACATAAGGCATATCTGTCGGACATAGAGGTAGTGACCTTTGGTAATACGAATACGGTTCTGAACGATCTTCCCAATGCCCCCATTACCTGGGCAGGCAAGTCCTTGAATCTGGAGTCCAAGGTAGCTCTGAAGTTCGTCTTTAACCCTGCCAATTATACGGGAGACCTGTCTGCACTGACCCTGCGGATCTCCTACACAGATGCATACGGGAATACCAAGACAGCCACCGAAGGCGATCCCACACTGTACAATGCCCAGTTAGGCTACTACGTATTTACGGTAGACAGCCTCCTTGCCGCAGAGCTGAGAGCAGTGGTCTCCGTGCAGATCTATGCAGGGAATACTCCTGTATCTGCCACTCTGCAGTATAGCCCCGACACCTACGGCAACGGCAAGTCGGGCGCCCTCTTAGACCTGTGTAAGGCACTCTTTGCCTACTCTGACAGCGCAAAAGCCTATTTCGTATAAACCGTAAAGGATCCATGAGGTTTGTCCCTCATGGATCCTCAATTACGCCCAGATTCCGATTTGTCGAGCTGTTTATCGTATAACACCGTAGGGGCGACCTGTGGTCGCCCGGTCATTGTCGTTAAACGACAATGACGAAATTACGGGATTATCACGTGCTTTCCGACAAAATCGTAACATTTTGCGGGCGACCACAGGTCGCCCCTACGAACAAATTCGAAAATTGAACTGCTCCATAAATCGGGAATTTTATCAACGGAACGGATCCCCAAGGGAGGGGTACTCCCTTGGGGATCCTGTTTCATTTATTGAAAACGGGCAGGGTTATGCGAAATAGGCTTTTGCGCTGTCGGAGTAGGCAAAGAGTGCCTTGCACAGGGCCAAGAGGGTGCCCGACTTGCCGTTGCCGTAGGTGTCGGGGCTGTACTGCAGGGTGGCAGATACAGGAGTATTCCCTGCATAGATCTGCACGGAGACCACTGCTCTCAGCTCAGCGGCAAGGAGGCTGTCTACAGTGAATACGTAGTAGCCTAAGGGCTCGTTATACAGCTCGGGGTTAGAGACCGTCGCTGTCTTGGTATTCCCATATGCATCTACATAGGAGATCCGCAGAGTCAGTGCAGCTAAGTTACCTGTATAGTTGGCAGAGTTAAAGACAAACTTCAGAGCTACCTTGGACTCTAAGTTTAGGGACTTGCCTGCCCAAGTAATGTGGGCATTGGGAAGATCGTTCAGAATCGTATTCGTATTACCGAAGGTCACAGTCTCAATGTTAGACAGGTAGGCTCTGTGGCTATCTGTCATGGCACGGTCTGCAAGGTTATCCAATCGGTAGGACTTGAAGATCTGTGCCGCACTGCCGTAGCGCAGGAGGTCTGCGCACAGGATCTTGAGACTCTCTGCACGATCCGGGTTGTTCATCTGGGAATAGGCATAGGTCGCAATGCTGTACTCGTCAACAGGGGAACGATAGGTCTGCCCGTTCTTGGTGCCGTAGAGGACAGAGGAGATCTTATCATTCATCTGAATGGCTGTGAGACCGTCCAAGGTGAAATAATAGTAATATCCATCCTCTACAGGCTCGATTCGCAGGGTGGTGGTTCCGTTGGGAGTTTCCACGGTGCTCTCTACATAGACAGTGCTCATGTCGAAGCCTTCTAAGAGGGGCTTGAACACCAATAGGTTGACGGAAATGTCGCTGGCAAGGTTGAGGCTGTGGTTCAGCTTGATGGCATCGTCAGTGACAGCATTTCCGTATCCGCAGAGGCAGGTTCCGTTCTCTGTTACGGTATGGGCACCTGTTGTGGTCTTACTGCAACGGATACAGGTTCCGGTATGGGTTCCGTCTCCGTTATCCTTGTAGCTGTAGCTGTGTCCCAGTCTGGGGAGGATCGTCTGTTGGGAGAATACTTCCTTGCAGGTGTCACAGTACACATAGTCCGTCATGCCGGAGGAGGTACAAGTGGGCTCCTTACCGGCAACGGTGACCATAGCATGACCTGTAGCAGGGATGACGGTGGCTTCCTTCAGCACGGTGCCGCATACGGTACAGATCTCACCCTCGGTCACACCGTCTGTGGTGCAGGTAGCTTCCTTGGCGGGGGTGACTACGGTTTGGTGTCCTGCCATGGGAGTAATGTCCTCGCGGATAGCTCCGCAATCGGCACAGTTGTACCGAACCACGCCGTCCTGTGTACAGGGATGGGAAATCAGGGTGCCGGCATCCCAACTGTGTCCGTGAGTTTCGGAATATCCGCAGGGACAGAGCTTGTTGTGAGTGAGGGTATCGACTTCCTCATAGGTGAAACTGTGGGTGGCTCCTGTGTAGGTGGCTCTCAGGATCAGATCCTCGTTTACCTCTGCAAAATTGGGTGTCTGCCCCTTTTCGTCTACCCAGCCGATGAAGGTAAAGTGCTCTGTGGAAGTGGGAGCCTTCTTCGGGGTTTCCCCTTCATAGGTTACAGAAGAGCCTGCAGGGATCCGTGCATAATAGAGGATGGTTCCGTCTGCATTGACGAAGGTCACATCTGCCATTTCCATGGGAGCGTCTTCCTCAGCTCCTACGAAAATATAGTCAATGGTCACGTTGCCCTTGCCGTTCTCTGCACCTCGGATGTTGGAGAAGTGGAAACCCAGAGAGGTAATAAAGTCTGCCTCTTGGAAATCCTCGCTCAGGGGGAAGGTAATGGTGGTATACTTGCCGTTCTGCAGGCTGTAGGAGGCTTCCATTTCGTAGGTGCCTCTTCCCACCCGGTCATCTGTATCCCGATCATAGGTTACCACTACATTGGGCTGCAGTCCGCTGTCTGCAAGGATGCAATCCTCGGTCTTGAAGCGGATCTGCACCACCTCTGCATTATCGGGAGCGTAGCCAAGAGGCTGGCGGAACCGTTCCCCCTCTCCGGGGTATACATTGTGGAAGGTGGCTGTGGTCAACCAAGGACCATATACACCGTCCAGAGCCTCTTGCCCAACGGGAAGGGTCAAGGTGCTGTCAGAATTGCTGACGGCGTAAGCTCTGTCTGTGTTCAGGGTTGCCCAGTTGGGCTGCTCTTCACGGTCAAAGTTGTGACCGTTGTAAATTTCGTTGGTGTACCGACTCTGTGCATCCTCTGAGTTGTCGAAGTGGAACAGGAGATTCTTGGGCTCCTCTTGGGGAAGTCCGGCTCTGGGTCCGATGTACAGATGATCAATGGTAATGACACCATCCTTGGTGCTGTCTGTACGGGTAAGCTCATGGAAGCCTAAATTCAAGCCGGTAACCTTGGAGAGCTTGTTCATAGGCTGGGAGGGGAAGCCTGAAACAGAAGCATTGGCATTAATATCTGCTTGAGTGTAGAGATCCAGCGTCAGAGTCATATATTCTCCGTCGGATACGAAATCAGAACCGAAGCTGTAGCTAACATCGTATGTACGACTACCGTCCTCTTTGAAATACCAGAGACGGAAGAACGCACCTGTATCGGGAATGGACTTTAGATTATCCATTTTAAAGCGGATCTGCATGACTTCTGCGTATTTGGGATTGAAGTTCAGAGGTGTGCCACTTAACCCATAGGGCTGGACATAGAGAGAGTTCGGGGTGTTGGTGTCTTTATTTTTCCGCAAGATCAGCACACCGTTGTCTGTATCGACCTCACCGGGGGTGTCTGTGGTACTCTTGGGAGAGGCAATATATTGCTTGAACCACCAACGGAGGGTGCCGTCATAGTTGATCTCGCTGTAGGGACCTGCATTTTTGTATCTGAAGCGGTCTGCGGTCTCGTCACCGAAGCCGAATTCCAGAGAATAGGGGGTGTAATCCTCAGGATCCCGTTCAACAACATGGATGTTTACACTGCCGACTTCCATCAGCTTGCCGTTGGCGTTCTTATAGATGATGGTTGCCGTGTAGGTTCCTAAGGAGGCGGTGGTAAAGTCCGGCGAGAATTGGAACCAATATTCACCGGGGTGTCTTTCGTTACGGGTGGTGTGGAGAGATTCCCCGGAAGCACCGAAATCGGGAATGGACCATTTTACACGGATGTCTGCTGCCAGGAGGGAGATCATGTCCTCCTTCCGCAGACCTGCGTAGCAGTAGTAGTCCTTGTGCCCTGTCCAGCTGACATACATATCGGCGGGAGTCTCGTCGTAAACATACAGGTGGGTCTTGATGTAGTCGATGTAATTCCGAACAGTGCTTCCGCTGAGAGCCGCAGTACCCCAGCCACCGCTGCTTACAACATTGCCGTCACGGAACAGGGGGTAGTAGGTACCGCTGGCGTGGCGATAGATCAGGAAGCTGCCATCCTTCAGCACATCCATCCAGGTCCACTTTGCAGCGGACTCGATCTGATTGGGGAAGGAGCAGAAGGAGTCGAACATGCCGGAATAAGAGAAGCTGTCGTTGTTGCCCAAGACCACTTCCTTGGAGTTGCCGCTGGTGGACCAGTAATCTCCTGTGCCCTTACGGATGGGGACACCGTCGGAATAGGTAGAAACTGCATCGGGGAGAGCAGAGTCCGGATTGTACTGGGAATAGTTTCGGTGAATGATCCAGTTGACATTCTGACGGGAGGAGGCGGAGAAGTACCACTTTTCACCGTCGAACAACCCGTTATCTGCACTGTTTGCAGAACGGTTTGCCACATTGTAGGAAAGTACACGGTTTACCTTGGGGTCTACGATCAGGTAGGTTTGATCCTCCTGCCCGACTTCGGTCACCTTGGTGTAGCCGTAGTATTGCTCGTTGGCTTTCACCGGGGGCTGGCTGTAGGGGTTTTCCTCCCAGAATAGGTAGGACTTGGTGGACCAGTCCAGATTGCTGACGGATTGGAAGGTTTCTTTTAAGAAGATTCCTTCATCGGCGGCATAGCCTACGATGTTGGTGCCACCGTAATAGATGGTTCCTGCGTAGGGAGCCCAGCCTGCATTGTTCCGATAGATACCCTCACAGTTTCTGACTGCGGATTCCACCTGATTCAAGAAGGAAATTGTGGGGGCTACAGTCTTGACCAAGGTGGTGTGGTTGTCAAATCCGTGGTGGGGGATCTGGAGAAGGTCTGCCTTCAAGGCAGAGGCAGGGTGGATCTTCATCAGGACCTTGTCTGCCTGGTTCAGATCTCCGGTTAGGAGGGCGGTCTTGCCGTCGAAGCTGGCACGGAGAACCACGGAGGTGTCGTTTCCGTCGGGATAGTTAGTGCAATCGGAGCTTTCCAGGATCAGATCGTAGTTGCTGTTGGGCTTGTAGCGATCTTCTACAGTGTAGAGCACATCGAACTTTACCCCGGATACAGTGAAGCTCTCGCCGGTGTGGGGCTTATAGAATTGCATATTGGGGAACAGCCGGCTGACTCTGCGGAAATAACCGTGGGAGGAACCCTGACCGTCATAGTTATACATGATGTTCTTTACATCAAAGTGGAGGTGGAACTTGTGGAGGAAACGGGCAAAACCGCCTACATGATCCCCGTCATAGTGAGAGGTGAACCAGGTGTTGATGACGATCTTCTCTCCCTCGGGCACACCGGTAATACGGCGGAGGAAGTTATACAGGTCTTCGCAGGAGCGGTCACCCATTTGGTTACTACCGCCACCGTCGATGATGAAGAGGCTGTTGTCCGACATACGGAAGAAGAGCATGGCACCTGCGTTACTGCGATATTGGGTGTTAAGATCTTCTTCACCGGTGCTGAAGCCGTCCTCTGCACCGGACAGGCCGTACATATACAGCTCGGTTCTGTAGCTACCTGTGGGGGTGTAGCTAAAGTTGCGGAAGGTCATGGGGTTGGTGTCTACCATCATACGGACCTGGGTGTAGACAGCCAAATAATAGACATACAGGGAATGGGTGCCGTCCTTGGCAAGGAACTTGGCAAAGAGGTTGTCCCCGTTGTCATCCGGCATGGTGTTGGAGAAGGTTTTGATATACCCGTTGCTCTCCAACTTAGTACAGTAGGCTCTGTACTGAGCCGGGGTGGTGTTGTTAATGACCCGCATCTTGGAATCCGTGCCAATGTCGCCATGGTTAGCGCTGAAGCCACAGTCGTAGGTCATCCAGCTCGTGGAATCGCCACCGGAGTAGGAGGGGACAGAAACACTTGAGGCAGAAACAGCAGCACGGGTGGGAGCTTTGCTAATAGCGGTGTCTTCTGCAGAGGGTGCTTCTGCCGCCTGTACGGTTTGGGTGAACAGAGAACCGGGCAGGAGGGAGAGGACCATGATCAGAGAAAGACAGAGGCAAAGCCATTGCTTGAGAGTTTGCATGAGGAGACCTCCTTTGTTATGAATGCCGCCAAAAAATGGCAGACTATGGATATATAGTATCATATAGTAGGGGAGATTGCAATACAACAGCCTCCCCCAAGACCCATAAAATGAGCCTTGGGGGAGGGAAAACGCATTTGAAAGAGCGGGAAGAATTACTTCTCGGTATAAGCAGAGGGAGCGGGCTCGACACCCATCTTCAGCTCAATGACATTGATGAGGAAGAAGGTGATGACGCCGATGGCACAGCCGAAGACCACGGGGAGGATGCCGTACAGGAAGCCACCCTTGCTCAGGATCTGCCAGAAGATGAAGCCTGCGGTACCGGTGATAATGGACCAGATACCTGCTCTCTTGGTGGCCTTCTTAACCACCAGACCTAAGCCGTATGCGGCGAAGGGACCTGCGCAGCGGATACCGAAAGCGAAGGTGTTCATGGTTACGATATCAACACCGAACAGGGAGATGCACATAGCAATAATCGCGAAGATGATGTTCAGCATACGGGTGACGAAGATGATCTTCTTCTCACTCATAGCCTTGCCGTAGCCGTTGCCGAATACCAGGTCGTTCATGACCATGGTGGACATGCACAGCAGGTTGGAGTCTGCAGAGGACATGGTAGCGCAGATAATGGCGGCGGAAACCAGACCCATAATGAACTGGGGAGCGTAGGCGGAGGTAACTGCCATCATAGCATTGGAGCCATTTGCGGTCAGAGCGGGGAGGGCATCCTTAACAGACAGAGCAGCCAGACCCAGGAGAGTGGGGAACAGGGACATAGCAGCCATGAGGACGCCGGACAGGAGGGAAGCACGCTGTGCGGTCTTCTCGTCCTTGGCAGTGGCGAAACGGGAAACCATTTCGGGTCCGGATAGGAAGGTACAGAAATAGTTGAAGATGTAGCCAATGATGGTGATCCAGCCGATCTTGGTGAAGCTCATCTGCACGGGAGGCAGTGCCTCGGAGATGGCCTGGATGCCGCCTACGCCCTTGAGGACGAAGGGAGTGGCAATTGCCAGACCGACAAGGATGATAATGAACTGTACAAGGTCCGATATCTGGTCGGCGATCATACCACCGAAGGTGGTGTACAGGATCACGACCACACCTGCAATGAGGAGAGCTACATTCTGGGGCATACCGGTCAAGGTGGAGATAACCACACCGGAAGCGGCGATCTGGGAGGAGGTCAGACAGAACAGAGACAGGACATTCAGCACAGCGGTGAAATTGCAGGACAGCTTGCCGAAGCGACGACCGACCACCTCGGGGATGGTGACAGCCATGGTCTTGCGGATCTTGGGTGCGAAGTATGCCAGGGGGATCATTGCGATGGCGGCTGCCAGCACGTACCAACAGGCGCTCATGCCCCATTCACCGAAGGCTTTCTGAGCCAGACCGGTGGTAGAGCCGCCGCCGATGTTATTGGCAGACAGAGAGAATGCAACCATAAACAGGCCCATTCTGCGTCCGGCAACCAGATAGTCCTTACTGTCCTTGATGTGCAGCTTGCCGACTACAAAGCCGACGAACAGCATGCCCAACAGGTAAGCGACCACGATAATCAGGGGGATCAGTTGAAGTTCCATATATTTCCTCCTTTTTCTTGGTACGGCTTGCCGTACATATTGGGTATATGATTAGTATATACAAAAATGAGTCGTTCGTAAAGAAATTCTTTACAAAAAATGGCAACAAA
>JAZRGR010000116.1:0-11414 GCA_045644345.1 Faecousia sp.
ACATCATTTGCCGCAGGCAAACATCATTGACCCCCCCTGAGCCAATGGCCCAGAGGGGGTCATGGTACGAGTGTTCATAACGGACTTGATAATAACGAAATATTGACCGTCAGTAGGATACACATATTCTTGATTGTGACATTAAAATGATATATCGCTAAAGCGATATGATGTTTTGCTTCGCAAAATGATGTTGCTCCGCTACGCTGTGCAATGATGCGATGTTTGCTAAAAACATTAGGTGAAGCCGACATCATTCGTGAAACAACATCATTTGCCGTAGGCAAACATCATTGCCCCCCTCTGAGCTGTTGGCTTAGAGGGGGGCATGGTCCGAGTGGAATTATAGGATTCCACGAAATCGAAAGTACAAAAACGGTTATCGGGTAGTCAACAATCAGTATTTCTCTCAAGCCTTCTCGGATAGATGTATCCTCTCGACTAAATGGTTTGCCCAAACAAGAAGTTGTAAGGCGCGTTGTTCACTATCTTCCCAATCACACTCATGGGCACGAGGATTTCTTATACCTGTCATGCATCCGGAAAAGATTTGCATATATCCAATTTGTTCATCTCGCTCTGAGGTGCTTTCTCCAGCATTAATCTTTAATATGGGGGCATTCCCACTAAAGACTGCTGTCATCAGCTTAGAACCAGTTAGATTGGTGTCGCTTTGCTTTGCTGTTCTTTTGACCAAGTTATCTATGAACTTGTACGCTTCCTCAACAGCGCGAGCATGGTGGCCATCTCGGTATAGTTTTTCTACCGTTTTTCGGAGTGCCTTATCTGTTACCAATTGATCAAAAATATCACGTGGGGGTTGGCTTCCTGCATCTTTTCGCGGTAGAACCCCAGAACAAGCATCAATGTCCTCTTGAAGCATTTGAGCTTTCAAAAAAATAGCATTGACCATTAAGATCTACCGTAAAGATGTTTAGCCATGCTGGCAAAGATGCTATCGATTTGCTCCGGAGACGCATCGGGTGAAATATGAATTTGCAAATCAATATGTACCGACGGAGTAGGAGAAGCAGCGGCAGCAGGTATGGTGGGGGTATTTACATCAACAGCTAGCATAGGAGGCACAGAAACAGGAGTGGCACGATTATCAGCCGGAGTGTTTTTCTGTGGTTTGTTTGCTTTGGCTTTCTTGGGTGATGCTACAGTCTTTGAAGCCTCAGTGTCTGCTTTGATTTGACCACTTTTCAGCATGGAAAAGGTTAAGGTGATCTTGCCAGCGGCGTTGTCCCCCAAGGAGCAGGTGTCCATAAACCAAGATTTTGCTGTCGTAGTATCAACTTGTGCGTCGGGAAAAAGATCGAGTAGCTCTTGAGGATAGATTTCGGAAATAATAGTGGAACATACATCTGGATATTTAGTATCGCTTCTCCAGTCAGTTGCCCTCGGTTGCGGTTTGCCATCTGCATCAATTATCCCCATTTGTCTAAGAGGAGCTAAAATATTTCGCGCTGATTGATCAGAATTCAAACTAAGCAACGATTTCAAATAACTCACATTAACAACAGAAGGGATTGTTTTCTTAAACTGACTACGAAGTTGCCACCAGCTTTTTTCAGATATCATTGGGTAAATTTGCTTATCAGCCACGTTTTTCACTCCTTAATCATGATTTAATTATATTATAACTCATGATTTGGAATTTTTCAATAGGATTTTCTAGATTTTGGGACAAAATGCCGCAAAAAATACGGCAGGTATTATTAGAATTACAAGAAGCAAACTCGATGATCGCATACAAGAGAAAGTTATGAGACAGACCGGTTAATTGGAAGCGAGTTCTGTAGGATAAGTAAAATAATTAAACCAAATACCTTCCGGCGGATAAACATTGAGGGCTGTTGTGATTGATGTGGTTTGCTTTTCGGTAATAGCAATATTTACACCATCATAATCAAGGGTCGGCCAAGCAGAAATCGATATTCCGTCGTAATAGCACATTGCTTGTTGCAGTGCTTCACAAAACCGCATAGCTACCTGTGATTTGAAATAGGAACTAAATTCATCATGGCCGCTGCGTTCTAAAGTATCCGGGAACAGTGTTGCAAAAGATTGACCATTGGATTGGATAACGCACCGCATAATAGCACCACTTGCTTCATCTATGTCAATGGCGCAATGCCAGATTTCGTTAAATGCCATTTCTACAGACCAAATAGGAATCGTCATACCATTTTCAAACCAAGCAAATCGGTATTCTATGAAAAAACCAGAAATACTTGGTTCTACCTCAAATAACTCGGTTAGGAAGGCAATAGCATGTTCGGAAACCCATGTTGTATCAACAGAAACTGCCGTGCTTTGGGGAATCGATATCTCGGGACCTGATTCAAATAAGCGCAGTCGATAGGCAATCTCTTCACCTGAAATTTCTGTTTCCTGTATTTTGTCGGTGCTTTTGTTGGCTTCCCATTTCAAAATCGGCTCAGACAGATCGATGATCTGTGCCGATTCCAAAGTTTTATCTTTCCAATCGAGCCAAAGTTCCGGCATTGCGAAACCAATAATGAGTGCTAAAAGTAGCAGAAGGGCTATTAAGATACGTTTCATTTCTTTGCTCCTTTTAATATCACACTGACGCAGGTACCTTGTCCGGCTATGCTTTCAAAATGTAGTTCCCCGTTGTGGTATCGGATGATCTCGTTGCAAAGGCTCAACCCAAGACCGGCTCCTCCCTGTGCACGGGATCGAGATTTGTCTACTCGATAGAAGGCTTCTGTTAGATGATTCAGTACTTCAGGTGGCATTCCGCAACCGTTATCTGCAATGCGGATACGGCAGTTTCCATCCAGGAAGTCTACCGTAAGGATAATCATACCGCCATGCTCCATTGCTTTTCGAGAATTATCCATTAGATTTGTCAGTACGGATTCCATCAATTCCGGATCAATGTGCCATGAGCCGGACTGGGTGCGACAGTTCAAATGAATGGATAATTTCTCATATACAGGACGAAGCTGTCGGACAATTTGCACCACAAACTTATCCACTTCCACAGTCTCCAAATCAGGCTTTTCGTGTTTGGCGAGGTGGAGCTGTAATAGTTTCCATGACAGACTTTCCAACCGCTTACCTTCTGAGAATATGTAATTTGCAGCTTCTTGAGCATCTTTATCGTCTAAAGATTGCGTTCGCAGCAAATCGGCATATCCAATAATAGATGTCATAGGCGTTTTGAGTTCATGGGCGAAGCTCCCCATAAAGCGTTCCTGCGCTGCCATTGTGTTTTCCATGGCAGCGATGTTATCCTCCAGTTTATCTGCCATATGATCAAAGTCTGCGGACAGTTGACCAACCTCGTCTTTCGACCTTGCATGCAATCGAACAGTCAGATTGCCGTTTGCCATTTGTCGTGTAGCACGCGAGACCTTTTGCAGAGGGGAAGTCAGTGCGGTGGATAGAATGAGGCTAAGCAAACCTCCTGCTGCAAGGGACACAAGAAATACCTTTCGGAAAGCAGAAAGCATGGAATTACGAGCTTCATAGATATGGGAAATATCACGGGCTAAGGTGACCGTTAGGCGGCTATCGTCAACGGTTATTCCAGCATCAAGGCAAATGCAGTGATGGGTCCCTGAGGAATGGAATACTGTGATTCGGCACTCACCGACATTTGGCGTTTCGGGCTCAACAGGAATGTCTTCACCCTTGCTATACAACTCGGTCCCATTTAAATCCAGCTTAGCATAGTTCCATTCCAAAACACCTTGCATTTGCCGGAAGGTGTCTGAGGATATATCCTCTAAAGCTTTTCCTTTCGGGTTTTCCATAGCTGTTCCCATAACAGAGCTTACAATGCGATAGCTTTGTAACAAATTTTCACGCTCACGATTTAGTGCATCGGAAAAGGAAAACCATATTAGCATGGTGCCGCTTATCCCCAATGCCAAGACCAAAATCCAGACCATGCACAGTAATATTTTAGTTCTGAATCTCATTCATGCCTCCAATCGGTAGCCTACCTTATTTACGGCTTTTAGGAGCTTTCCCCATCCCACCTTTTTTCGTAAGCGTTGGATGTGCAAATCTACGGTTTTACTCCCGTAGGGGAAATCCTCATTCCATACCCGTTCATAGATTGTTTCCCGATAGAGTGCTACATTGGGATTGCGTGCGAAGAGGAGAAGAAGATCGTATTCCTTTTTGGTAAGATTGACTTCTGTTCCATTTTTTAAAACTGTCATGGCCACTGTGTCAATGGTTATTCCGCCGATCTCAATCCGGTCGGCGGTTTTACTGTATCTCCGCAGAACAACCTCTACTCGCGCAAGCAATTCCAACACCTCAAATGGCTTTACGATGTAATCCTCAGCTCCCATACGGAGGCCTTTCACCCGATCCGAAACACCGTTCATTGCTGTAATGAAAATAACCGGAATACCCATAGGGCGGATATACTCCATGAGAGAAAAACCATCAATTTGAGGAAGCATGATGTCCAATAGTATCAAATCATAATATTGCTTTTCTAAAAAGGTCAGTGCTTCTACTCCGTCATAAGCACAATCACAAGAATGCCCGGCTCGTTTCAGGCTAATTCGAATCAAATTAGAAATTGGTTTTTCATCCTCGACAATAAGAATATGGTTCATGTGTGTTCACCTCAACATTAGGATACATCCATATAGCATCAAAACGGCATCATTTTCATGCATTTTACCGCACTTTTCTAAAAGATGCTACAAAAATGATAGACTGTTGCCGTTTGGATGCTTTTTTCATCTATTATAGGTACAAAGGAGCTGAACATAATGATAGAATGCTTGACATTGGATGATGCGCAAGGTTTGGACGATTTCGTAAGAAAGCATCCAAGAGGACACTATATGCAAACTACATACTACGGCAGAAGTCGCCCGGATTATCATTGGAATGCTATTGTTATTAGAGACTCAGATGGAAAGATCACCGCATCTATAGCACTCCATTCTCGCCCTTCTCGTTTTTTAGGTAAATGTATATTTTATGCTCCGCGAGGACCGGTGTTTACAACGATTAATCAGTTTCGGCAGATTATCATGGCGGCTAAAGAATACTGCAGAAAGCATAATGGATACTTGCTTCGTATTGATCCTCCGATTCCGAAAGAAGATGAGTTATTTCGGCAGGAAGCAAAGAATCTGAAATTCCGCTTCAATCCGAAAAATGATTACTCAACTTATCAGCCTAAATGCGTCTATCAGACCAGCCTGATAAAGGAAGCAATGCTTCTGTCTCAATTCCATCCTAAGACTCGGTACAATATCCGCCTTGCCCAGCGGAGGGGGATGATTGTTCGGGAGGGGGGCTTGTCCGATATCCCAGCATTTCACACCATGATGGAAGAAACTGCAAAAAGAGATGGCTTTATATGTAAACCGGAAGAGTTCTACTTTCATTTTTTGTGTGCTTTCGGAGAATATGCAAAATTGTTTCTTGCAGAGAAGGACGGACAGATTTTAGCCGGTGCCATTGAGGTCATATTTGGGAGTACAGCATGGTATGCTTATGGATGTTCCTTCACGGAAGGACGAGAAAACATGCCTAATCACATATTGCAATGGGAAATGATACGACATGCTATAAAACAAGGCTGTAATACATATGATTTCCGTGGGGTAGAAGGTTTACCTACACCGGAAAATCCGCACTACGGGTTGCATAGATTTAAGCAGGGCTTTCATGCAAATTTTATAGAGTACATTGGACAAATGGATTTGACGATATGCCCCATTGTAGCTTGGACAATTAGATTGGGACAAAAGTTTTGCTCTACGATAAAGAGCCGGAAGAAAGATCGAAGAGGGAAATGAAGTTGAGAAAAATGCAGTATATGCACAATTTACCGAAAAGAAAGCCGTGAATCTATGCACAGTCTGCTGTACCCAAGAAATAAGACTGCTTTTTCGGCATCTTCGAACTGTCCTGTTTTCCTTGTTATAGCGGAAGCACCAGCCCCGGTTCCTTGAGAGTCGCTCAGCGCCCGAGGCTTGCACCTATCTTTCTTGAGTTAGAGAGGTAATTCGTATTGAAGCTCCCCGGAGGCGGCTAATTTGGTTATGTCTTCCAGAATGATGGCAATTTCTGATTTGAGCTCACGGCTGTTGTCATAGAATTGACCGCTTTGCGGATCGTCAAATATACCGCCGAAGGACTCTACAAGATAGGCACCGAGCAAATAGGCCATCAAAGGCTCAAAGGAATTACCACTATGGCAGCTCAACACTACCACCCACCGGGAATCTTTTATGGCTTTCTCAAAGAGACTTTCTGCGGGGGGCTGTTTTGGAGCTTGATGATTTTCTTTTTTAAAGAACAGTTTTCGCAGGAAGCCTCCGGTTCTTTTCGCCGTATCTGTATTTCCTTGTTGGGGACTGTACTCGTATTCAGAGGAGAAGAATTCGAAGCCTGTTGCATACTTTTCGGCTGTTCCCTTGGGAGAAAAAACCTCTGTGGTAAAAACGAGGGGCACATAATCACAGCTTTCTCTCAGATCAAAGTCGGGAGACATACTTACCAACAGATCCAAACTGTGGCAGAAGTTCTCAAAGTCTTTAGGAGAAAAAAGCTTGTCCTCCTTAAGATAGATGTAAAAATCCATACTCATCTAAGCGTCCTCCATATCGGTTTGAATTAGTAGCGACGGTGCGTTTAAAATACGGTATTTGAGCATAGTTGTCTTGGTTTATGGATATATAAGTTATTTCCTGATAGCCTGCAATGGTTGCTTTGTTGCAGGAGGAATATTCGTTTATCCGAAGGAGTTTTACCGCATCAGGTCTCATTCTTCTCATACAGGGAAAGTACAATGAAATAGTGCATTGTCGGGATAATTACGCAAAATAGCAAGGTGCCTGATGTATAGTTCCTATCGCTTAAATTGAACGAGGTGTTGCAGCCACATATCTGACCCAAACAGCCTAAACATAAAAGGATTAGGCTAAAACCTGCTCAAGAAGTTCTTGATTTGCACCGAAAACCCAAAAGGGTAAAGAAATCGAGTGTTCATAACGCAAGTCCGTTATGAACACTCGATATGGTCCGGGTTGCGGGATTCGAACCCACGGTCTCTTGGTCCCAAACCAAGCGCGATACCAAACTTCGCTAAACCCGGAAGTGTCTACCATTATACACTGGTTCAAATAAAAAATCAAGTGCTTTTTCTGCACTTGATTTTTTATGTTCTGTACTTGTATTCCCCTTCGGTCAAAACAGGTGATATACGGGAGCGCACATGAGCAACAGGGACAGGAATGCGAAATTGTACAGGGAAAAACGGCGGATATAATAGCCACTGCGACCGGGATTATACTTTACATATTCACGGAAGGTGATGAGACTTGCCAAAGAAGCAATCAAGGTACCCACACCGCCGATATTGACACCGATCAGCAGATCTGCATAATTCCCCGTAAACTGAGACAGCAGGATCGCAGAGGGAACATTGCTGATGCACTGACAGGACAGCGCACTGAACAGCAGGGTGTTCCGCTCTAACAGTGCGGAAAAGGCTCTGCGAACAGGCTCGATCCGCGCCATATTCCCTGCGAATACGAAGAAAAATACAAAGGTGAGAAGAAGGGGATAGTCTACCATCTTCAATGCCTTGCGGTCTACGAACAAGAGGGTAGTGGGGATCACCAGCAAGCCGATCCAATAGGGGATTACGCGGAAAACGATGATAATGGACAGCGCAAACAGCAGGAGGTACAGAACTGTCCGCTTAGGCTCCAGGGTGATCTTCTCGTCGTCCACGGACAGGGGCTCGGACTTGACAAAAAGACAGCAAACAGTGATCAGCGTTACGGAAATCACAAAGGGGAGCGCCATAATGCCCATGAACTCGTTAGTGGGAATCCGGAACTTGGTATACAAATAGAGATTCTGAGGATTGCCGAAGGGGGTCAACATACCGCCTAAGTTGGCGGCAATGTTCTGCATGATGAAGGTAAATGCCATGTACTTCTGCTTGCCGGTACAGGACAGGACGAAGTAGCCCAGGGGCAGGAAGGTGAGCAGTGCCATATCATTGGCAATGAGCATGGAGCCGATAAAGGTAATGTACACCAGGGCGAGGATCGCCATCCGGGTGGTCTTGAAGTTCTGCACGATCTTCCGAGCCAGCATGTAGAAGAAACGGATGTTCTTCAGCGCACAGACCACTGCCAGGACACAGAACAGGCAGGTTAGAGTCTTGAGATCAAAATAATCGCGATAGGCACCATCGGGCGGTACCAAAAAGCAGGTGATCAAGGCGGCAACCAGCGCAATGGACATGGTAGCATTCTTCTTGAAAAAAGCAACACACTTGTTGAGCATAGACGATTCTCCTTTCAACGCAAAACAGCAACATTGTACTCCCAAATGAGAGGAAAATCAAGAGGGAATTCCCAATTCAAAAATATTTGTAGATGTGTTGACATTTGAACTACCATATGGTAATATTTTGTAGGCTTTTTCAAAAAGAAGCAGGCCGTTGTTGTGATGTGTAGTGGATAGAAAGGAAGGTATATTATGGAACTGTTGGAGCAAGTAAAGCAAATGCAGAAGCACTTTGACACCGAGGAAATGGAGTGTGTCGAGGACATGATCTTCAAGGCTGCACGATATGTCCGAGAGGTAGTTATCATGGAGACCACGGCACGGAACCTGATCGGTCGGAACGGAGAGGAGCTGCGAGAGGCGGTCAGCTCCACAGACGGGACTCGCAGGGTTGCCCACAACAGTCTGATCTCTGCCACGGATATTGTCAACCGCCTGTGTGCCAATCACGGCTTGCCTCTGATCTATACGGGAGACAGCCTCCGCAGACACTACGGAGATTTCGCCATAGCCCTGGTTGCAGAGATTTTTAACAAGAGAGGCTAAAGATAGATGTTCCCCCTTTACGAAGGGGGAATTTTCTGATATAATGGGGGAAAACGGTAAAGGGGAAACACCTATGAGAATGCGCAAACGTAACAATTTAGAGCCTCGGATGGAGGCTTGTTCTGCCATCTGGATCCGAGACGGTAAGGAGCGTAAGGGCAAGTGGCTGGAGCTCATGCCCCAGGCGAAGGAGATCCGCTTAGAGGTCGGCTGTGGTAAGGGCAAGTTCACTGTAGAAACAGCACAGCAGCATCCCGACATCCTGTTCCTGGCTGTGGAATGCGTCCGTGAGGCTATGCTCCTGGGTATGGAACGGGCGTTGCAGATGGGACTTAAGAATCTGTTCTTCCTGTCCATCGATGCAGCAGAGCTGGAAGAGTATTTTGAAGAGAGTGAGATCGATCTGCTGTACCTGAACTTCTCCGATCCCTGGCCCCGCAAGAAGAATGCCAAGCGCCGTCTTACCTTCCGCAGCTTCCTGGAGAAGTACAAGAAGGTCATTAAGAACGAGGGTGAGATCCACTTCAAGACGGATAATGCTCCCTTGTTTGAGTGGTCCCTGGAGGAGTTCGAGTTCTGCAAGCTGGAGATCCGCAATCTGACCAGAGATCTCCATGCCAACGGCCCTGTAGGCATTATGACCGGCTATGAGGAGAAGTTCTACGAGCTGGGTACGCCCATTAACCGATGCGAGCTGATCATCCATAAGTAATATCAGTATTTTCCTTGTATGAGAATAGGTTTCGACGGGTATCCTGTGAAATAGCCGTTGAAACCTATTTTTGCGAAAATTTTTTATTTTTTCTGTCGAAAAGGTCTTGCGGAATAGGAAAAGCTGTGGTAAAATGTATTAGATTGTGCGCTCATGGTTATTTAGGGTCGCTCGCCCGTAGGCATTAGATGCTTTTTTGAAACCACAGAGAGCCCACAGACGGATGGACACGTATTTCCAATAGAGCGATTTTGTCGTTTTCTTATGCCACCTATCAGTGGCATGACGGCTGAACCGCCAAGAAACAGCATTATAGGATGAAACCAATTTACGAACAAGAGGTGCGTTCATGGCTACCACAAACAAACATGCACAAGATAACGGAGAACTGATGAGCTCCCTGAGCAATCTGATCAGCAAGGGTCGCAAGGATGGAATGCTCACCACAGAAGAGGTCATGTCTGTACTGGAGAAGATGGATCTGTCTCCCGAGAAGATCGAGGAGATCTATGATTCTCTGGAGGATATGGGGATCCAGGTCATGGCTGCAGACCCCGCTGAGGCGACGCTTCTGCCTACCCTCCTGGATGACGAAGAGTTGGGCTTGCTCCCCGTGGACGGAGAGGAAGAAGAACCTCTGGTTGACCCCGTTGAGTTGGCTGCAGAGTATAATTTGGACGACCCTGTGAGAATGTATCTCAAGGAGATCGGTCAGATCCCTCTCTTGACTCCCGATGAGGAGCAGAATCTGGCACAAAAGGTCTCTGAGGGTGACCAGAAGGCAAAGAACAAGCTGACCGAGGCAAACCTCAGACTGGTCGTCTCTATCGCCAAGAAGTACTCCGGTCGCGGACTCCATATCCTGGATCTGATCCAGGAGGGCAATACGGGCTTGATCCGTGCTGTGGACAAGTTCGACCATACAAAGGGGAACAAGTTCTCTACATATGCAACCTGGTGGATCCGTCAGGCCATTACCCGTGCCATTGCGGACCAGGCAAGAACCATCCGTGTTCCTGTGCATATGGTGGAGGTTATCAACAAGGCAACTCGCTGCAACCGCAAGCTGGTGCAGGAGTTGGGCAGAGAGCCCACTCTGGAGGAGATCGCCGATGCACTGAATCTGCCCATTGACAAGATCATTGAGGCAAACCGTACTGCGGCAGACACCCTTTCCCTGGATACTCCCGTAGGTGACGAAGAGGATACCACCATCGGCTCCTTCGTCGAGGACTACAATACTCCCGGTCCTGCAGATGCTACCAATCATACCCTTCTTGCCGAGGCACTGAGTCAGATCCTGGATACTCTGACAGAGCGTGAGGCTGACGTACTCCGCCTCCGCTTCGGTATGCATGACGGCAAGACCCATACCCTGGAGGAAGTCGGACAGCACTTTGGTGTTACCCGTGAGCGTATCCGCCAGATTGAGAACAAGGCGATCCGCAAGCTCCGCCATCCCAGCCGTGCCAAGAAGATCCGCGACTTCTATTGCTAAGGAAGCACTGATGAAATCGCCGAGAGCAATCGGCGAGAGATTTTGTTCCAAATTGAGGTTTGGAAAACGCAGGAATACTTTGTGTATTTCAAGTTTTTCAAACCGAAAAGTTGGGACAAAAGATTCGCTGAGAAGTCGGAGGCCAAGCGGTCTTAGGAAGACAACAGGTCAATCCAACTCCTTGGCACACAGAACGACATGGCTACGATCCGACTTCAGCGAATCTTTTGTCCCAACTTTTCGGTTTGAAAAACTTGAAATACACAAAGTATTCCTGCGTTTTCCAAACCTCAATTTGGAACAAAATCTCTCGCCGATTGCTCTCGGCGATTTAATCAG
>JAZRGR010000117.1:0-1734 GCA_045644345.1 Faecousia sp.
TGGTCGCCCGCAAAATGTTTCGATTTTGTCGGAAATCTCGTGATAATCCCGTAATTTCGTCATTGTCGTTTAACGACAATGACCGGGCGACCACAGGTCGCCCCTACGGTGTTATACGATAAACAGCTCCATAAATCGGGAATTTGACACACTTCCCTTATCACGGGTTCCTGATTGTATATGTAAAGGGATCTAAACGGGTGAAGCCCAGGCTGCGGAGCTGTTGGAGGCTGCGGGCTTGGGCTTCCTCTGTGTTAAAGTCAGGAATCAAGGGCACACGGACCACGATCCGTTCCGCTCCCACAAGGGACAGGAGGTAGGTCAGGTTCTCGTGGGCAAGGGTCCCCTCTGTACCTGTGTAGGCTCGGTAGATTTGCGGATCCATATCCTTAATATCTACAATAAAGCCGTCTATGCATTGAGCGGCTAAGTCGACAGCCTCCCGAGGGACGGAGAGGCTCGTTTCGGCATAGATCCGCCATCGTGAGCCGCAGAGGTCCCGGAAGGCACGGATAAAGTCCGTATGTAACAGGGCCTCTCCCCCACCGAAGGTCACACCGCCCCCGGTGGCTTGGAAATACAGGTCGTCGATCTTTACCCGATCAAAGAGTGCCAGTGGGGTGAGCATAGTGGGCTTGCAGGTCAGGAGCTTCTTGTTGATGCAATACTTGCAGGTCAGGGGACAGCCTGCCCCTCCCACAAGGGTAGTGACACCCTCCCCGTCGATCTCCATCCGCAGACGGGCCATGGTCAGGAAGGGGTACAGGGGCTCAGCCATTGCCTCCGACAGCCTCCAGCATGTTGGGCTCAGAGGTCTGCTCCCAATCCGTAGGAGCAGGGGGCGCACCTACAGTCTCCGTGTCATCGGGAAGGGGGATATAGGCCACATCTCCCTCTAACTCTACGAGCTCGGTCTGATCCTCTGTAGTTGACAGGAGCCTGCCCGTCGTAAGCATATCATCGGGATAAGGCTCACCCTCGAACACGGTATCCCCGTTGGGATCACAGTCTGTTCCGTCGGGGAGGAACTTGAGGGGGCCATCATTGTTCCCCTTCTCCCCTGCTGTGGTGGAAGGAGCGGTGATGTTGGGTACATCCCCCTGCAATTCTCCGCCGCCTAAAGAGCAGCCCACAGCTCCTGCCATAAGGGACGCAGAAAGGGCAGCTACGGTGACAGCCTTCCCAACAGCCTGACGGCGGGCAAGCTGCTGCTCTAAATACCGCAGCTCAGACTCGCACCTGGGACAGGTGCCGGAGCATTCCCCTTGATAAGTACATTCCTTGGTGATCAAGGGAATGTCGTTCTCCTCGGCGATCCGCTGACGGATCTGCCGGAGGATCTTACACTTGTTCTTACCGCGCATAATCTTTAACCTCCTAAATTATTCTATAGTTCTACTATACCTGTTAAGACGAAAAAAGCAAGGAAAAGTTTCGCAGAAACACCGATTTTGTAAATATTTTATCTTCAAATTCCCGATTTATGGAGCTGTTTAACGTATAACACCGTAGGGGCGACCTGTGGTCGCCCGGTCATTGTCGTTAAACGACAATGACGAAATTACGGGATTATCACGAGTTTCCCGAAAAAAGCGGAACATTTTGCGGGCGACCACAGGTCGCCCCTACGAACAAATTCGAAAATCGACAGAGCGATAAATCGGAATTTAATCGTCCGCGGCTGCATAGAATGGGTTACGGTATGAATTAGGAGGGATCAAGATGGGAAATCGG
>JAZRGR010000118.1:0-37816 GCA_045644345.1 Faecousia sp.
GGCACTCAGCGAATCTTTTGTCCCAACTTTTCGGTTTGAAAAACTTGAAATACACAAAGTATTCCTGCGTTTTCCAAACCTCAATTTGGAACAAAATCTCTCGCCGATTGCTCTCGGCGATTTAATCAGAGCTTCCTTAGATCAGACACCTCTCCATGGCGGCAAAAAGCTTCTTCCGTCCATCCGGGGATAGGGGAGTTAAGGGTAGCCGCAGGAGATCCTTGCACAAGCCCTGAGAGGCTAATGCGGTCTTAATGGGTATGGGATTGACCTCGTAAAATAGAGCCTCTATCAGGGGCAGATATTGGAGCTGCAATTCTGCAGCTCTTTTATATTGGCCGGCAAGACACAGATCTGTTATGGCTTTTACAACTTCCGGGCAGAGATTGGATAATACAGATATGACACCACAACCTCCCAGAGCCATAATGGGGACGATCTGATCATCGTTTCCTGACCATACGAAAGAGTTCGGAAGGGCACAAAGCTGTGCAGTTTGGCTGATGTTTCCACCGGCATCCTTAACCCCGTTGATTCGTGGATGGGTGGACAGTCTCCTGCAGATTTCCGTGGTCATGGACATGCCGGTTCGAGAGGGGACATTATAGGTGATCAGCGGAAGGGTGCTTGCATTGGCAATGGTCAGGTAATGTTCTGCCAATCCTTCCTGTGTGCATTTGTTATAATAGGGGGTTACAGCCAACAGACTGTCAACACCGCATCTTTCTGCTGTCTGGGCAAGGTCCGCAGCAGTATGGGTGTCGTTAGAGCCTATGCCTGCGATGATCTTACAGGCTCCGTCTACATATCGGACACAATGCATCCATAGCTGTGCTTTTTCTTCTTTGGACAGGGTACTGCCCTCACCTGTGGTACCGCAAATGACCAGAGCAGGGATTTTGGCATCCAGTTGCTTCTGCAGGAGAAGATCTAAACTCTGAAAATCAATGCCATCTCCATCGAAGGGGGTAATAAGAGCAGTGGCAGTTCCTAAAAATACAGGGTCCTTCATACAAACACCTCCCATTCATTCTATGCGTTCCACTTAAAACGGTGAATATTTCTGTTGCATTTAATGGGAATATGGGGTATAATGAATCAGTATGTAATGAAATGATACGTATTGCCCTATGATTTGAAAGGTGAAGATAGTATGAAAACCAGTGATTTTTACTACGACTTGCCTGCGGAGCTGATTGCACAGACACCTCTGCAGCAACGGGACAGCTCCAGACTCCTGGTACTGCACAAGGATAACGGTGAGCTGGAGCATCAGCAGTTTTTCTCGGTGGTGGACCATTTGCGTCCCGGGGACTGCTTGGTTATGAATGATTCCCGTGTGCTTCCTGCGCGTTTGCTGGGACACAGACCTACCGG
Source organism: Faecousia sp. (assembly GCA_045644345.1). Classification (GTDB taxonomy): domain Bacteria; phylum Bacillota; class Clostridia; order Oscillospirales; family Oscillospiraceae; genus JAZOXB01. The sequence goes on from JAZRGR010000118.1 coordinate 1,378, forward strand.
CGGTGCGGTAGAGATCCTTCTTCTGACACAGCGTGAAGGAGATGTTTGGGAATGCTTGGCCAAACCGGGCCGTAAGCTAAAGGTAGGTGCAGAGGTTCTCTTCGGAGATGGTGCACTGACTGCCAAGATCGTTGGAGAAACTGAGACGGGGAACCGTTTGGTTGAGTTCTTCTACGAGGGGATCTTTTTGGAACAGTTGGAGCGACTGGGCAAGATGCCTTTACCTCCCTATATTAAAGAAGAACTGGAGGACGGTGAGCGTTATCAGACGGTGTACTCCAAGGTCAACGGCTCTGCTGCGGCTCCTACGGCAGGACTTCATTTTACCAGGGAGCTTCTTAAGAAGATCGAGGAAAAGGGGGTTCGGCTTGCGTATGTAACGCTCCATGTGGGTTTGGGCACCTTCCGTCCGGTTAAGGTTGACGATGTTACCAATCATCATATGCATTCAGAGTTCTGCATGTTATCCCGTGAGACCGCAGAGATTCTCAATGATACCAGGGCTAAGGGGGGCAGGATCATTTGCGTAGGGACGACATCTTGCCGAACTCTGGAATCTCTGGCAAATGAGGACGGCTCCTTTGCAGAGCGTTCTGCATGGACAGAGATCTTCATATACCCCGGCTATCGCTTCAAGGCAATGGATGGACTCATCACCAACTTCCACCTGCCGGAGAGTACTCTGATTATGTTGGTATCAGCTTTTGCGGGTTATGACCATGTGATGGGAGCCTATAAAGAAGCTGTTAAGGAAAGGTACCGTTTCTTCTCCTTTGGTGATGCAATGCTGATTGAATGAGGTGTGGAATATGTTTGAAGTACTAAAAACAGAGGGTGCTGCCCGAAGAGGCGAGTTTACTTGTGCCCATGGCACGGTACAGACACCTGTATTTATGAATGTTGGTACCCAGGGGGCTATTAAGGGTGCTCTCAGTGCAGAGGATCTGAAGAATATCGGTTGTCAGGTAGAGCTATCCAATACTTATCACCTCCATCTCCGTCCCGGTGATCAAGTGGTACGGGATATGGGTGGATTGCACAAGTTCATGACTTGGGACGGACCGATCCTTACGGATTCCGGCGGATTCCAAGTGTTCTCCCTGTCTTCGTTGCGGAAGATCAAGGAGGAGGGCGTGTATTTTGCATCCCATTTGGATGGCAGGAAGATCTTTATGGGACCGGAGGAGAGTATGCAGATCCAGTCGAATCTGGGCTCTGATATTTGCATGGCCTTTGACGAGTGTATTGAGAATCCCGCTCCCTATGACTATGTTAAGAGATCGATTGATCGCACATATCGTTGGTTGGTACGGTGCAAGGAGGAGAATGCTCGTCTCAATGCCTTGCCTACTACCGTAAATCCTCACCAGATGCTGTGGGGCATTAACCAGGGCGGAACCTATGCAGATCTTCGTGTGGAACACATGAAGCGGATTGCGGATCTGGATCTTCCCGCATATGCCATCGGCGCTCTTGCAGTCGGTGAGCCGCCACAGGTCATGTATGATATCATCGACGCGGTAGAGCCCCATATGCCCAAGGAAAAGACTCGGTATCTTATGGGTGTGGGAACTCCCTCCAACATTATCGAAGCGGTTGCACGTGGTGTAGACTTCTTTGACTGCGTTATGCCGGCGCGAAATGCCCGTCATGCCAAGCTCTTCACCTGGAGCGGAAGTCGCAATCTTAAGAACGCTCGGTATGAGCGGGATGATCGACCCATTGATGAGGAATGTGATTGCCCCGTCTGTCGCCGCTATTCCCGTGCATATATCCGCCACCTGTTTAAGGCAGAGGAAATGCTTGCCATGCGGCTGTCTGTCATGCACAACCTGTATTTCTACAACAAACTGACACAGCGGATCCGTGATGCTCTGGATCAGGGTACATTCGGAGAGTTCCGGGGCAAATATTCAGCATTGCTGGATCAAAAGGCTGAGGATTAAGAAAAAATTGTTAAAAATACGAAAATACACTTGCAAAATTTACAGATATCCTGTATAATATCTGCACTTTAAATAATGGAGGATGTAATTATGGAAGGCTTAGGTAGCATGATTCCCCTGCTGATTGTCATGGTCGCACTCATGTACTTCATGATCTGGCGCCCGGAGAAGAAGCGCAAGAAGGAAGAAGAAGAGCTTCGCAATTCCCTTGCTGTTGGGGATAAGATTACCACTATCGGCGGCATTGTAGGCAAGATCGTTGAGATCGAGGGCGACAGTCTCGTTATCGAGACCAGCAAGGACCGTGTTCGCATGGAACTTAAGAAATTCTCTGTTTCTACCAACGACACCGCTGCAGAAAAGCAGAAGAAGGCTCGTGCAGAGGCTCAGGCTGCTGCCAGAGAGCGTGCTGCGCAGAAGAAACGTGAGAAGGAAGACAAGGACCTCAGATAATCATTTATAAAACACCGCTCCGAATGACTCCCACTGAATCATTCGGAGCGGTGTTTTTACACATTTGGCATCCATTGCAGGATGAGATCTTGATGAGTGGGGACGAGAGTGACGGTAGAGAGCTCTTCTAATGAGAAGAAGCGGAGCTCCCCGGATTCCTTACTGCATCGGAATGTGGGCTCCTGTTCCAATACAGCAGAGAACAACACAATGATCATGCGCCATACGGTGCCGTCAGCATAGGCGGCGATGCGCTGATCATCCACAATACGGATCTGGCAGAAAGCGGATTCGGGAAGTCGGATACCTGTTTCTTCCCACACTTCCCGGGCTATGCCGTGGGTGTAGCTCTCGCCCTTGTTCAATCTACCGCCGGGCAAGCCCCACATTTCACAGTCCCAGCGTTTTTCAAGCAACAGCTTGCCTTCCCATTCCAGATAAACATTGGTGCCGATACGGGTAGGGCTGTTGGGCTTGGGGGCTATGGGATCGTTTAGAAAATACTGACCGATTGCCATTGCTTCACCCCAGTAGCACGTCGGAGATCAGCATTAGGCAGAAGCCAACCAGAAGAGCGTAGGTTGCTCCGCGCTGACTGCCGTGGGCATGGGTCTCCGGGATCATTTCGTCACTGATAACATAGAGCATGGTGCCTCCTGCAAAAGCAAGGGCAAAGGGGAGCACCGCAGCAGAAAAGCTCACAGCGAAATATCCTATGAGCGTGCCTATGACCTCGACGACACCGGTGAGGAGTGCGCAGAGAAGCGTTCTCTTACGGGATACGCCGGCAGCAAGCATGGGTCCGATAATTACCATGCCTTCGGGAATGTTCTGCAGGGCGATGCCGCCGGCAATCATGAGTGCACGGCTGTTGTTTCCGGAGCCGAAGCCAACTCCTGCGGCAATGCCCTCCGGCAGATTATGGATGGCAATGGCGGCGACAAATAGCAGGATTTTGCTAAGATTGGCGTTGTTGTGATCCTCGTCCTCGGTTCCTGCCAGGCGGTGCAAGTGAGGGACTAACTTGTCCATCAGATTTAGACAGGCTGCACCGGTAAAAATGCCGAAAACGGTAATTACAAGGCTGAATTTTCCGCCATATTCCAGGGACGGCAGGATCAATCCCAATACTGCCGCAGAGAGCATGACTCCTGCTGCGAAGGATAAGACAATGTCGGAAAAACGATGAGACAGCTTCTTAAAGGCGAATCCTATGACAGCACCGATCATAGTGGCACCGCCGACGCCTAAAGCGGTCAATAAAACAAGTTCCATGACGTAACATCCTTTCAAACAAGTGCTGTATATATTCTACCACAGATCCTTGTAAAATGCAACGAATAACAACAGGACTTTCGCTTTAAGCATTCACTGTAAAATGATTCTACGGTTGAATATTTTCAGCAATCTTTTCATTGACTTCAATATAGTTGTGTGTTATAATTCAGATATATCGTCCAGTATTATGTCCAAGGAGAGAAGGTGTCTGCTATGAATGAAAAATCGACAGAATCCGGTGGTGTAATTGAGATAGATCTTAAGCGGATCGCAGAGGCACTGCTTCACAAAATATGGCTGATTGTTTTGATGTCGGTCCTGGGAGCAATTGCTGCGTTTTTCTTTACCTACTACCTCATTACGCCTGAGTATCAGAGCTCTGCCATGTTCTATGTGAACAACAACAGAATTTCTTTAGAAAACGTTGGCATTTCTGCCGCTGACGTGTCCGCATCCAGAGGACTGGTAGATTCCCATATCGTTATCCTAAGAGCTCGTGCCACACTCAATGATATTGTTGACAAGGCAGGTGTGTCAATGACTGCCGATGAGTTGGGCAGGATGATCAGTGCCGCACCGGTCAACTCTACAGAGATCTTTGAGGTCGTGGTTACAGGGCCGGATCCCTACGAGACGGAGCGGATCGCAAGAGCTATAGAGGATATCCTCCCCAAACGGATCGAGGACATCCTGGAGGGGAGCTCTGCCGAGGTGGTTGACTCTGCTATGGTTCCTACCAGACCCAGCTCTCCCAGCTACCCCAAGAACGTAATTGTGGGATTCCTCCTCTTTATGATGGGGACTGTAGGAGTGATCGTACTGCGTCTCCTGTTTGATACAACGATCCGTACCGAGGAGGCTGTGGCACAGCTTACATCCTGTCCCATCCTTGCATCTATACCTGACATGATGGTACAGAGCAAGGGTAGCAAGTATTCTGCCTATGACTCTAATAAATCCAAGGGTAACTCCGGGACGAAGAAAAAGGACGTTCTCCTTGGCGAGGATGTCAGCTTCGTAGCATCCGAGGCATACAAGCTCCTGCGTACCAAGTTGCAGTTCTCCTTTACGGATGACGGTGGTTGCAGAGTATTGGGCGTGTCCAGTGCTATGGCAGGAGAGGGCAAGAGCTTGACTTCCGTGAACCTTGCCTATTCCTTGGCGCAGCTCAACAAGAGAGTCATCTTAATCGACTGTGATATGCGACGTCCCACCCTCGCTGAGAAGATGAAACTCCGCAAGACCCCGGGACTGTCCAATTGGCTTACCGGTCAGGAGAACATTTCTGAGCTCCTGCAGCGTTGCACCTTAAAGGATGACAAGGGTGTATTCGACGTGATCACCGCCGGACAGACACCTCCCAATCCCGTTGAGCTCCTCAGCTCCGACAAGATGGCTAAGACTCTGGCATTACTCCGCAAGTCCTACGACTACATCCTGCTGGATCTGCCCCCTGTAGGCGAGGTCAGTGATGCTCTGGCTGTTGCCGGCCAGGTAGACGGGATCCTTCTTGTGGTTCGGCAGGACTACTGCAACCGTAATGCCCTCTTAGCCACGGTCCACCAATTTGAATTTATCGAATCCAAGATCCTGGGTGTGGTGTACAACTGTGCATCCGAATCCGGTAACGGTTATGGCTATAAGCGTTACCACAAGAAGTACGGATATCACTATTACGGAAAGCATGATTCCGGCAAGCCTCATAGACATAAGAGCGGGAATAAGGATCGACGGTAATCTCCTTTGCTGCGTGCATCGTGAGGGAGTGGGAATATGAAGCATAGATCCAGAACAGTGTATTTGCTGATCCCGTTGATCCTTGTTATGGTTGCACTGTTCCTTCTCGGCGGCGTTAAATTGCTGGAGTCGCTTTTGTTGCCACGTGTTAACGTACCCAGTCAGACGGTTACACGGAGGATTGAGCGGGACGGAACTATCTACTACCCTCGACAGGATATCCGGGTGATCCTCTTGACAGGTACTGACACAGGTGGCAAGCCGGAGCACAGTGGCTCTGATAATAACAAGGCTTCTGCGGATCTGGTTGCACTGCTGATTTTTGACGAGGCAACTGAAGAATTCCGCATTCTAAGTCTGAATCGAGATACCATGATGAATATTCCTGTCCTTGGTATAAACGGCAAGGATGCAGGTACTGTTTATGCCCGGCTTGCCACCGGCCATAATTATGGAACAGGCATGGCTGATAGCTGTGAGAATACCTGCAGTGCGGTATCTGACTTTCTGTATGGGCTGACCATTGACCACTACTTCTGCGTGAACATGGATGGTATCTGCGTCCTTAACGATAGCGTCGGAGGAGTAGAGGTTCGGATCGACGAGGATTTCTCGGCGGTGGATCCTACTCTTAAGCAGGGGGCTACCATGGTCCTCCATGGGGAGCAAGCCTATAGCTTTATCCGTAGCAGAGACGGGGTAGGCTCTCAGTTAAATCTATCCCGTATGGAACGGCAGATGCAGTATATGGAGGGGCTTGTAGCCTCGTTAAAAGCATCCATATCTGCTGACAAGATGTTCTTTGTAGAGCTCCGGGACAATATCTCCGATTATGTACAGACGGATTGCAGAGCAATGGCGCTCTATAATCTTGCAACTGAATATAGTCATTACCGATTTGCAGGCTGTATCACTCTCGAGGGAGAAACCATCCTTGGAGACCGATACTATGAGTTCTATCCTGACTTAGAGCTTCTGGACGGACTGATTCTCGATCTGTTCTACGAGCCTGTAGATTCCTAAATCATACCTCTGCTTGCAGACAGGGGGGATATATAGACACAATTTAAAGGGAAGAATTTTATGAACTTTGAACCGTTTAAACGTAAAATTTGGCTTGCATCACCTTACATGCACGGTGACGAAATCAACTATATTGCAGAGGCAATCGACACTAACTGGGTATCCACCGAGGGTGCTAACCTCACTGCGTTAGAGACGCAGATCTGTGAGCGGATCGGCTGTAACCATGCTGTGCCCCTATCCTGCGGCACAGCAGCCCTACACCTTGCAGTCAGACTCGCCGGTGTGAGAGAGGGGGACGTGGTCCTGTGCAGTGATATGACATTCTATGCCAGTGTAAATGCCATTGTTTACGAAAAGGCGGTTCCTGTGTTCGTAGATTCCGAATATGACACGTGGAATATGGATCCCGTGGCATTAGAGAGAGCATTTGAGCTTTACCCCCATGCCAAGGCTGTTATGGTCGTTAATCTCTACGGAACTCCTGCCAAATACGATGAGATCTGTGCCATTGTTAAGAAGCACGGTGCTGTTCTGATCGAGGATGCAGCAGAGTCCTTTGGAGCTACCTATAGAGATCGCCAGACCGGTACCTTTGGTGCATATAATGTGATTTCTTTTAACGGTAACAAGATTATTACCGGATCATCCGGCGGTATGCTCCTTACAGATGACCCTCAAGCTGCGGATAAGGCTCGCAAATGGTCTACCCAGAGCCGTGAGGCGGCGCGCTGGTATCAGCATGAGGAGATTGGTTTTAACTACCGTATGAGCAATTTGATTGCCGGGGTGGTGCGAGGACAGCTGCCGTACCTGGATGAACATCTGGAGAAGAAAAGAGCTATTTATGACAGATATGCTCAGGGATTTAAGGATCTTCCTGTATCCATGAACCCCTATGATCCCCAGACCATGGAACCTAACTTCTGGTTGTCCTGTATGCTGATCCATGCCGATGCAATGTGCAAGCAGGTCCGCAGCGATAAGGATAGCTGTTATATTTCCGAGCGAGGGAAAACCTGTCCCGAGGAGATCCTGGATGTATTAGATAGATATAATGTGCAAGGCAGACCCATATGGAAGCCTATGCACCTACAGCCCTTGTATAGGATGCACGGCTTTGTTACTCGACTGGGCAATGGCCGGGCAGTCACCAATGCTTATATCCCTACAGAGACCGTTGATGTAGGTGCTGATATTTTCCACCGTGGGCTGTGCTTGCCCAGTGATATCAGTATGACGGAGCGGGAGCAGGATATTGTGATCCGGATCATTAAGAGCTGTTTTGAGTAAAAATGGACGGGATGTTTAATATGAGATCATTTCATTTATTCTTAAAGAGGACATTCGATGTTGTGGTCAGTGCAATTGCCATTTTATGCCTGACTGTCATTCCTGTATTGATCGTTATCCCTATTGTCATTAAGCTTACGTCTAAGGGACCTGCGATCTATACCCAGCCTCGTATTGGCAAAAACGGGAAATTATTCGTCATATACAAATTCCGGACCATGATCCTTGAGCAGTACGATTCTACCGGTGCAGAGATCATGTCTGAGGATCGGATCACTAAGGTTGGCAGAATTCTCAGAAAGACCAGCCTTGATGAGCTCCCTCAACTGTTTAACGTGCTCAATGGCACCATGTCGTTGATCGGTCCCCGTCCTATGCTGGATTATCAGGCATCCAGATGCATTGGGGAGGAGCACCTGCGGTTTGAAATGCGTCCCGGGTTAACGGGATATGCTCAAGTTAAGGGACGTAACAATATCCGGTGGGAAGAACGTATTCAGTATGATATTGAGTATGTTAAGACCTTCACCTTCTGGTTGGATATCGTGATTCTGTTCAAGACGGTCTTCCTTGTATTTAAGAAGCAGGGGACAGATGTTAAGCCCGAGTATCGCGGTGTGAGTCGCTTCTCTAAGTACTACATACCGGATGAAGAGAAAGAACCGGTTGCTTCGGCAGACCAGCCCAAGTGATTGGAAAAATTAAGGAGATACATATGCGTGCACTTGTTCTGGCCGGCAGTATTTCGCAGGCAGCACTTATTCAAGAACTAAAATCCAGAGGAATCTATACGATCCTCGCCGATAGAAACCCCCAAGCTTTTGCTGTTCCTTATGCAGATGCATTTTACCCTGTATCTGCCTTGGATGAGGAAGCTATTTATCAGCTTGCCTTACAAGAAAAGGTAGATATGGTCTTAACGGCTTGTGCGGATCAGGTTTTACTTGTTTCCGCCAAGGTGTCTGAACGACTTGGTTTGCCCAGCTATATAGATTATCATACTGCCACGTTGGTTTCCGATAAGAAATATATGAAAGATATTTTCATCAAAAACGGAGTACCGACAGCACAGTATGTAGTCATGGGAACTTTTGATGAAGAAAAGGTTAAGCATTTCAGATTCCCTCTGATTGTTAAGCCTGTTGACTCCTATGGCTCTCGTGGGGTAAGAAGGGTTTTGAACCATGAGGAAATGGTCGAGGCATTCCGGGAAGCAGTTAAGATCAGCCGTACTAAGACCGCTATTGTGGAAGAATTCTGCATAGGAGAGGAACTTACTGTAGATGTCTATGTGGAAAATGGCGTGGCTCATGTTTTGGCAACTTCTGTAAATGATAAAATTGCAGATAGCGATCGTTTTGTTATCTTCCGAACAAAGAATCCTGCACCTTTGTCCGACAGTTTAAAGGCAATGGTTCAAGATACTGCACAGAAAATCGCAGATGCATTCTCGCTGAAAGATTCTCCCATGTTGATCCAGATGATCACGGATGGTGAGAGACTCTCGGTTATCGAATTCTGTGCTCGTACAGGTGGGTGCATTAAATTCAGATTGATCAAGAAGGTCAGTGGATTTGATGTTATTAAGGCTGTTGTGGATCTGACTCTGGGAGAAAAGCCCCATGTTGAGGAAAGGGCATCTGAGAATCGGTTTATTACCAACACATTCCTGTATTGCAAACCCGGTGTATTTGATCATGCAGAGGGGTTTGAAGAACTGAAGGAACAGGGGATCATATCGGAATATTATATTTTCTCGTCCCAGGGGACCACTTACGATGCCATTACTTGTAGCGGTGACCGCATGGGTGCTATTGTCATTCAATCAGATGATATAAAGGATTATACAGAAAAATATCGTTTGGCGGTTAACACAGTAAAGGCAATCGGCACTGATGGACAGGATCTGATTAGGCACGATCTGGTAACCGAATTATCTTATTGACCCTACTTGCTTTAAGTGATTTGAAGTTCTGAGAAAGGATTTTTGATTCCCACAGATATTACCCGGCTTGTCCGGTTAATATAAATTTAAAAAGGAGAAGAAAGTTATGAAACCAAGAAAAATCAAGAGTCGTCTGATTGCAATGGCCTTATTGATTGCGATGGTTGTATGTGCATTGCCTGTGAATACCTTAGCAGCAATGACAACCGCTACCGATCTGACCATAATATCAGACAAAGAAACAACACTTGCCCCCGGTGTTATCCAAGATGAAGTTGTTGCTTTGGATAAAAACGGTGACCGTGTTGAGATGTTTATTGCGACAATTGATCTCAGCGTTGACACAGTAAAGGTATACGCAAACTACAAGGATAATCAAAACGAAGTTTACGGTATGTCTACTGTTCGTGAACAGGCTGCTGCAGCTGTTGCAAAGCATCAGGGCGAGAACTATACCCCTGTTGTAGCAATCAATGCATCCTATTACAATACCAGTAACGGTAAACCTACCGGTGCCTTTGTTATGGAAGGTAATGATGTTACCACTCAGGGCGAAGGTGATAAGTATTCTTTCTTCGCTGTCTTGAAGGATGGCACTTATATGATCGGTGCAAAGGGTGAGTACTCGAAATATGTGGGCCGGATTCAGGAAGCTATCGGTGGTTACTATCATATTGTTAAGGCCGGTGTCAATCAGCAGAACATTTCCGATAAGACCAAGTATCCTCGTCAGACTCTTGGCTTAACCGCAGATGGAAAGCTTATTCTGATGACTGCTGATGGAAATAATGCTCCGAAGTCTATCGGTTTAACTCTCTGGGAACAGGCTCAGGTAATGATTGATCTTGGCTGCGTTGAAGCAATTCACCTTGATGGTGGTGGCTCGGCAACATACACATCCAAGCCTGCAGGTTCTGATACTCTCGAGATCGTCAATACTCCTTCGGATGGCTCTGAGCGTTCTGTATCCAATTCTCTTATGATCGTATCTACTGCTGTTGCAGATGGTACATTCGATAGTGCTGTCCTCAAAGCAGAAAACGATTATGTCACCCCCAACTCCGTTGTAAAGGTGGCCACTATTGGTGTTGACACCGTTGGTGGTCCTGCAGAAATTCCCGATGATGTTTCTTGGAGCCTTGAGGATTCTGCTATGGGTACAGTTGAGAATGGTGTGTTTACATCCAATGGTACGACAGGCGATGCTGTTGTTCAGCTGGTTCATAATGGCGTAGTTGTTGGTAAAACTGTAATCCATGTCGTTGTCCCTACCGGACTTAGGTTTAACTCCACAAGAATTGTGGTACCTTTTGGTAAGTCACTTAAGATTAACGTTGTTGCTACAGTTAATGACGGAGCCAATGAAGTAGCTTGGAATGATGGCGAAATCGCATTGTTCTTATCCGATGCAGGAATCGGTACTATTTCCGGCTTTAATTTTACTGCAAATGATGGTTCCTCCGGTGTTACAGAGGCAACGATTACTGCAAGCTTCGTTGGAAGTGATGTAGTAGGTACCTCAACCATCAAGCTGGGGCGTGGCTCTGAAATCGTAGAAGATTTTGAAGATGGTCAGTTCCCTTACCAGTGGAAATCAATGTATAATGTTGGCGATACTGCTTCTGTAGAGCTTGTTACTGCTGATACCGGTATGGTGCGCAATGGTCAGTACGCTATGGCATGGAATTTGGATTTTAGCGGCTATCTCGGATATGTTGGTCGCGGTGGTTCAAATCTTATGAATTGGGAACTTCCCAATGTAGAAAATGCAGTGGCTATCGGATTCTGGATGTACATTCCCGAGGATGCTAATGGTATCCATATGCAGTTCCGTACATTCAATGCGAACACAAACAGTACGATCGGTAAAGCTTCTCCCTCCCTGTTACCTCTTGGATATGCGTCAACCCTCGAGCGTCCCGGCTGGTATTATGTTCGTGCAAGTCTGGCAGATCTGAATTCTAATCTGGAAATTAACCATCTCCAGCTCTATGTTGAGGACTTCCAGGATGCTCCTGCGTATGGCTATGTGGCTGCCGATCAGAAGAATGAAGCAGGTAAGTTCACGATTTATATTGACGATGTTACCATTGACTATTCCGAGGCAGTTGAGGATCGTGAGAATCCCACCTTTGAGGATATCAAGATCATCTATGGAACCAATGAGCCGGTTGTTATGAATGGGCAGACCATTACTGCAAATGAAGTCATTGTCAGCACTAAGGCTGCAGACTTTGTCGCAGATAATGCTGTTGGCTTAGACTGCTCTTCTGCTAAGGCTTTCTTGAATGGTATTGATATTACCGATAAACTGACTTGCTCCAATAATGGCTCCATGGGTCTTGAAAAAATAGCATTGCCTGATGGCACCCATAAGTTCAAATTCACAGTTTGTGATCTTAACGGCAACCCGGCATCCATTGAGCGTCATATTGTTGTAGATGCTAATGATGCAGCTCCTGTGGTTACAATTGAACCCCGGGATCCCAATGCTGTCAATATGCTTGCAGGTTCCCTGTATTGGCTCGATGTTAAGACTACTAACATTGCTGAAATGTCTGAGATTTCTACGATCATCAATCTGAATGGCCTTCATGATTGGGAGCCCGAGCATATGGTTATTGCAGATGGATTTGAAGCTTCTTATAAGGTTGATGTCCACTCCAATGACCTTTCTCTGACTATTACCAGAACCGATAAGGCTATTTCCGATGACGATACCGTTTTGGTTTCCTTACCGATTCGTACATGGTACAAGACCTATTCTGCTTCCCGTAATGGTTGGTGGAGAAGAAGTGTTCTTGTTTCGACTAACTTGGGTTTGATCACCTTTGCTGATGGTACCACCGGTTCCTTCGCTATGAATCCCATGGATGTATTTACCGAAGTTAATAAGTCCGGTGAGCTGGCAAATCTCGAAGGCGTTGATGATCTCGGTGCTTGGCACCAGCATACTCCCGTAGCTATTGCAGATAGTGCTGCAACATGCCTTACTCACGGGTATAGCGGACAGACTTATTGTAGTGTATGTGACTCTGTTGTTAACTGGGGCACCAAGATTGCCGATGCAACAGGACATAACTATGCTCTGACTGATGGCGTCCTGCAATGCGAGTGCGGCAAGGTATTTAACGGCACTTATTCCGACGGCAAGACCTATGACAATGGTGTTGCTCTTAATGGTTGGGTAGAGAACTCTTATTATGTTGACGGTGTTGCTCATACCGGTGTGCAGCTTGTTGACGGCTTGTACTACAACTTCGGCGAAGACGGTGTTTGTGCAAATAAGACTGCGTTTACAGGTAAGTTCTATAACGAAGCTGCAAAGGGCTATTGCTATGCTATTTCCGGCGAGTTGAAGAACGGCTGGCATCTTGTAGACGATATTTGGAATTATTTCAGATCCAATCAGAAGACTGCTATTACCGGCACCTATAAGTTTGTTTCCGGCAACTGTGCAGGCATTACCTATGTGTTCGATAATGAAGGCAATTTGACTGATGGCGTATGGCATACTACCGACGATGGCAAGACTCAGTATTTCTACGGTCCTGATTGCTACAAATGGGCAAATAATATGCTGCAGGAGATCCACGGTAAGACCTATTGCTTCGATAAGGATGGATACCTCTATAGAGGTTATCAGATGATTCGTATCGGCGCCTTTGCCGAGCATCAGTTATATCACTTTGATGAAGTTACAGGCGAACTCATCAAGCTTTATGATGAGGAGACCGGTGTATTTGCTCTCCATAATGGTGACTATTGCTATCTGGTGAACGGTGTCGTTCAGAAGAGTCTTGGTCTGATCACTGTTGATGGCGCTCAGTATTATGTCAGAGGCAATGGTCTGCTTGCTGTTGGCAAGTTCTACATTGGTGCAGGTTATACAGGCTGCGGACATCTGAAGGCAGGTTACTATGACTTCGGTGAGGACGGTAAGTTTATTGGTCCCTGGGTCGATACAAGCCTTAATGGTGTATTGAAGGGGGAGGATGGAGAACTCCATTACTACGTGAATGGTATTATTCAGAAATCCTTGGGTCTGATCACTGTTAACGGAGCACAGTATTATGTAAGAGGTAACGGACTCCTTGCAGTAGGTAAGTTCTATATCGGTGCCGGTTACACCGGATGCGGAAAGCTGACTCCCGGCTATTATGACTTTGGCGAGGATGGCAAGCTTGTTGGTCCCTGGATCGATACCAGCCTCAACGGAATTATTGCCGACGAAGATGGAAATCTCCGTTACTACGTAAATGGTGTTGCTCAGGCAGGACTCGGACTGATTGGCATTGGCAATGCTGACTACTATGTAAGAGGCAATGGCCTTTTGGCTGTAGGTAAGTTCTATATTGGTGCCGGCTACACAGGATGTGGACATCTGACTCCGGGATACTACGATTTCGGCAAGGATGGCAAGTTGGTTGGTCCCTGGGTTGACGAGGGTGGCTCCGGATTTACTGGTGTTAAGACGGATGCTGACGGCAATTTACACTATTATGTAGATGATGTCATTCAGAAGAGTCTTGGCATGATCACGGTTGACGGTGCTCAGTACTATGTTAGAGGCAACGGTCTCCTTGCTGTTGGTAAGTATTATATTGGTGCAGGATATACCGGATGCGGACATCTGACCCCTGGCTACTATGACTTCGGTGAGGACGGCAAGTTTGTTGGTCCTTGGGCTTCTCAGGGTGGCTTCACCGGTATCAAGGCCGGTGCTGATGGCAATCTCCACTATTATGTGGATGATGTGATCCAGAAGAGTCTTGGCATGATCACTGTTGATGGCGCACAGTACTATGTCAGAGGCAACGGTCTCCTGGCAGTTGGTAAGTATTACATCGGTAAGGGTTACACCGGATGCGGACATCTGACCCCCGGCTACTATGACTTCGGCGAGGACGGCAAGTTTGTTGGCCCCTGGACCGAGTAATTCCAAGCTTATTCAATTGTATCATTATCCCCAATCTTTATGATTGGGGAGCCGCACACACATCAGAGCCTCCACGGGGCGTGCGGTGGGCAACAGAGGATGCTCTGGCTGATCTGATGGACTATCATATGGATGCATCAAGGATAGAAAGAATGCTATGACTCATGTAACCGAATTACTGTCTCGTTTTATTGCGGATCTAAAGTATGAGGATATCCCCAAATCGGTAGTAGAGACAACAAAGCTCTATATTCTCGACTATTACGCCGCTTGCTTTGCCGGACTGAAGGTCAATAGAAAATTCAATCGGATCATGGAGGAGCTTCTCTTTGACTCCGGAGGGAAGGAAGAAGCCTCTGTCCTGCGTTCCGATGTGAAGTTGCCCGTTGGGAATGCCGCTTTCCTCAATGCGGTATACGCTCATGGAGCTGACATGGATGACGGCAACCGTAAGGCAATGGGCCATGTGGCTGCCCATGTAATGTCGGCGGTGTTTGCTCTGGCAGAAACCTTACATGTAACGGGTAAGGATATCATTACAGCCCTTAATGTTGGCTATGAGGTATATAATCGGACAGCAGCAGCAGTACAGCCCGGTCTTGTCCGGCGGGGATTCCATTCCACGGGTACCGCCGGCGCGCTGGCTTGTGGTGCTGCTGCTGCCAAGCTTTTGGGCCTCGGGGAGGAAGGAATTTACAATGCCATATCCCTCTGTGCCGTTCAGTCCGGGGGGCTCATGCTGATCACCGAGAGCGGCCAAGGCTGCAAGCCTATCAACCCCGCCAATGCAGCACGGGTCGGCATCCTGTCGGCGCAAATGGCACAGAAGGGGATCGAGACTCCGGTCTACCCTCTGGAGAGCCGGAAGGGTTGGTTCCATGCCATGTCCGATGCTGTAGATATTACTGCACTAACTCATGGTCTCGGTCAGGTCTTTACCATCAGTGACAGCTACCTTAAGCCCTATCCCTCCTGCCGACATACCCATTGCGGGATCGAGGCTGCGTTGCAGATCCGCAAGAAGCTCCTGGAACGTTTTGGCACCATTGATCCTCGAGAACTGAAATCCATCCTCATATACATCTATCCCAATGCTATCCGTGTTGCAGGGAATATCCCTCTTCCGAGAACCGACGAGGACACCAAGTTCTCCATCCACTATGCATTGGCAGTGGCATTGCTACGGGGACGGTTCACTCTGGAGGATCTCTATGTGGCGGATTTAGAGCCGGAGCTCTATGATATCATTGGTAAAATATCTATCCTATCTGATGAAAGTATGGAGAATACTGCTCTCGGTATCCGTGGGGCAAGGGTCTGTCTGGAATGCTCCGACGGTACTGTGTATGAGGAGTATGTCCCCATTCCCAAGGGGGATGCCGCCAATCCCATGACACCGGAGGAGCTACACCATAAGCTGGCGGTCTGTGCCCACGGTGTCCTGTCTGCTGAGGAGCAGCAGGGTTTAATATCCTCGGTAGACTCCTTTGAAACAATCCACACATACCGCTCCATCAATTCCTTGTTTGATGGGGCTGAAAGGAAATAACCAATGCCTATTGACGTCATTTCACTACTGATATTTGTTTTTTGTATCGTTATTTTTATATGGGACAGGCTCCCTATGGCAACCGGTGCAATCACCGGCTGTGTGCTCATGGTCGTTTGCGGGGTTGCGGACTTTAAGACAGTTTTCGGACAATTTGCCTCCAACACGGTCATATTGACCATCGGTGTGATGATCATCGGTGCGGCGATATCTGAGGTTGGCTTAGCCGAGGTTATTGGCAGATGGATCGTGAGAGTGTCCAAGGGCTCTGAGACCAAGCTGATGATCGCTACCTATATCGTTGCGGCAATCATGTCTGCTTTCTTGACCAATTCCGCTGTTCTGGCAATGTTTATTCCCATTATTATGGGAGTATCCAAGGCGAATCCCCGGATCAAGGCGAAGAATCTGATCATGCCCATTACCTTTGCCTGTATCATGGGCGGCACATCTACTCTTGTTGGGTCTACCCAGCAGATGACTGCCCAAGGCTTGCTGGAAGAGGCGGGATTGCAGACCTTCGGCATTTTCGATTTCTCTCTTGTTGGCAGTATTCTGCTCCTTGTGGGCTTGCTGTACTGCCTGCTTATCGGCAGGAGGAGAGGAGAGCGTATCTGGGGACACCGAGAAGATGCTGACCTGTCCCTGCGGTCTGAACGCAATGCTCCTATAAAGGATTATGATGTTAAGAAAATGGTCATTATGGCTTGCATTTTCGTTTTTATGGTCGTTTTCTATATTACGGAATGGTTGCCCCTTGCAGTGACCAGTACGACAGCGGCACTGCTGTGTATTATTACAGGCTGTATTTCTCAGAAAAAGGCTACAAATTCTGTGAATTGGGACGTGGTCGGCAGATTGGGAGCCTGTTTGGGAATTGCCAAGGCTCTGATCGCCGGTGGCGGCAGTGCACTGGTCGGGCAGTGGTTCCAACAGCTCGTAAGGGATCAGATTTCCCCCTATCTCCTGTTCTGTATTCTGATCCTCATGGTGCAAGTCACGGGAGAATTGATTACAGATTCCACAGCGATCGTAATGGTATTACCCATTGTGATCAGTATTGCACCGCAATTGGGACTGAATACCTACGCCTATGCCTTGGGGATTACCTTGGCTGTAGCTGTTGGGTATAGCACTCCTTTGGGTAGCTCTACTCTGGGTATGGCAATGTCTGCAGGATATCAATTCAGAGACTTCTTTAAGTATTCCATTTGGTTCGATATATTGGCATATTTGACCATAATTATCACTGTTCCGCTGATTTATGGCCTAACTGTGGTATAGTTACATTGGTGGCGTATAAGAAAGGGCTTGTCGTATATGAGAATTTTGTATGTTACAACGATTGGTGGAACAATGCGGTTTTTTAGGCATTTCATCAGGAATTTAGTTGCAGAGGGGCATACAGTTGATATTGCAGCAAATACAAGCATATCCAATGTTCCCGATGAATATATGGAGCTGGGATGCAAAGTGTTCCCTATTTCTTGCACCAGAAGTCCGATGAATAAAGGAACTTTTACTGCGATAAAGCAATTGAAACGCATTGTATCACAGGGAAACTATGATCTCGTACATTGTCATACTCCTATAGCAGCGATGTGTACTCGACTTGCCTGCAGAAAGGCTCGTAAAAAAGGAATGAGAGTATTTTATACTGCACATGGCTTCCATTTTTATAAGGGCGCACCTCTAAAAAACTGGTTGATCTATTATCCGGTTGAGAAGCTCTGTGCACGTTTGACAGATGTGCTAATTACCATCAATCAGGAAGATTATATATTTGCCTGTAAAAAACTAAGAGTTGGGAAAGTAGAATATGTTCCTGGTGTTGGAATTGAAGTTGACAAATTTGCCAATATTTCTGTTGACAGAGATTTGAAACGCGATGAAATTGGAATTCCGAGAGATGCGTTCTTCATGCTTTCGGTCGGTGACTTGAATCATAATAAAAATCACGAGGTTATGATTAGAGCTATGGCAGAAATGGACGACAGTAATATCCATTATGGAATAGCCGGAAAAGGATCTCTGCGAGACTATCTTATATATTTAGCAAAGAAACTTGGTGTGGAAGATAGAGTCCATATGTTGGGTTTTAGAGCAGATATACCGGAGCTGTATAAAAGTGCGGATTTGTGTGCATTTCCATCTATTCGAGAGGGATTAGGACTTGCGGCAATTGAAGGGATGGCAGCAGGGCTACCCTTGATTGTATCGGATAATCGGGGGGCAAAATCCTATGCCACAGATCATGTGAATGCTGTCATCTGCCCTGTTGGCAAGAATGTAAAGCCCTATGCTGATGCACTGAAAGAGCTTGTAAACGATCCCGGATTGCGAATCTCAATGGGAGAGTATAATCGTGACTTGGCGAAAAAATTTGAAGTTAAAAATATCAATAAAATAATGAGAGAGATTTATGAAAGCTAAACTGTTGAAATTTATGTTTCATGCTACCCGACGCTATAATCATAAAAAGTATTGGGCTATGCGATACTATATTATGGAGAAATCCGGCGGTTGTTTCACAACATTAATCAAAATTTGGTATCTGTACAGAATCAAACGAATGGATGCATTTAACAATGCTTCCTTTGGAACGCATCTGAGTAAAAGTGCAGCGTTTGGCAGTATCCCTCACCTTCCGCACGGTATCAGGGGGATTTTTGTATCGCATGATGCTGTAATCGGAAAAGATGCAACAATTTTTCATCAAGTCACTATTGGTACCGAGCATGATGCTGCTCCTGTAATAGGAGATAACTGCTATATTGGTGCCGGTGCTAAAATTATTGGTGGAATACATATTGGCAATAATGTTCGGATAGGCGCGAATTGTGTTGTGTGTGAAGATATACCGGATAACTGCACTGTTGTTATGAACAAGCCGAGGATTATCCAAAGATAGTAGTGGTAATTGAAATGTAAATTTTATCAGAAATCTTAGTGAAAGGATGGGGGTATTTTATGACTGTTACAATGAGTAAAATTTCGTCTTTGGCATTATATCTTGTGGTATATGGTCTGTCAGCAGCATTATTGTATTGGTCCTCCGATTCTTCAAAAAAAATTTATAGGATTCTTCTTGCTTCCATAGCAATTCTGCTTCCGTGTATTATGGCGGGCATCCGTTATGGTGTCGGTGTTGATTTTGATAATTATAGATATATGTATCGTGACCATGCGGACCTATCGTTTGCACAGTATTTTGACTATAATAAACGAGCTGAACTTGGTACGTTTTTGCTGATCAAAATAGCTTCTATATTCGATTCTCAGATGTTGTTCTTCACGTTATTTGCGATTGTTATCTATGCACCTGTAGCAAAGATGATACTGGACATAGAGGATAAGAAGGATACATTCTTTTTAGCATTGTTTTTCCTACTTAGCCATTTCTCGACGGGTATGAATATTATGCGACAAGTGGCAGCGGCAAGTATTGCTCTGTATTCCTTAAAATATGTGTATGATCGCAATTTTATCAAATTTGTTTTGTTGATTGTGGGAGCATCTTTGTTCCATGTAAGCTCGGCTATCATATTACCGATTTATTGGATGTGGAACAAGGATAACCGGTTCAGAATTCTGAAACTCAAGCCTTGGGGAATTATTGTTGCCTATTGTATTATAGCAATTAATCTTCCTATGATAATGCAATTACTTGGTGGACGTTATAGTGACTATAGCTCAGGAGAAATCCAGGGTCGTAACCTGAGTATATTACTTAATTGCTTTTGGATGGTTATATTTATGCTGTTTAATAAACAGATCACCCATTACAGATCCACCAACGGACTGTATATATACATGATAATTATAGGTACGATCTTGGGCTTTACGGGCATATTTAATATTTATCTAAAGCGTCTTACGATATATTTTAACTACGTCGATTTTATTTTGTTGACGCAACTGAAATATGCATTTAATCTTAGAAGCAGATGTTTGTTCTATACTCTGGTAACAATTTACTGTTTGTTTATGTTTATACTGACGTATTACATTTTGGGACAGACAGGTATATTCCCATATGCATATAGACTATAAGTATATTTGCACATCCTTAGGCAACAGTTATGACAAAATAGGGCAGGGAATACCGATCAAATGTGGCGCTAATGGAAAGGAGAACATAATGCCCAAATTCAGTGTTATTATTCCGATCTACAACATAGAACCGTATTTAAGACAGTGTGTTGATTCTGTCTTGAATCAGACATACTCTGATTTTGAAGTCATTTTAGTCGATGACGGATCTCCGGATAATTGCCCGTCTATATGCGATGAATATGCAAAAACGGATAGCAGAGTACGGGTTCTGCATAAGAAAAACGGTGGCTTGGTTTCAGCGAGAAAAGCGGGTGCGTCCGTTGCTGAGGGAGAGTATATTGTATGTGTTGACGGAGACGATTGGATTGCAGATACTCATCTGGAAAATTTCAATTCAATCATTCGGGAATTTTCACCGGACATAGTGACATGTCGATTTATATATGCCTATGAGAATGAAACTTTAAATCGTCAGTCTAATATGCGGTATCGAAGTGGGTATTATACAAAGGAAAGTATAGAAAAGGAAATCTATCCTTCTTTGATACACAACGAATTTGCGAAATATTTCCCTCCTTCTATATGGGGTAAAGCATATCGTTCCGGACTGTATAAAAAGTATCAACTTCAAGTGGACGATCGTATTAAAATTAGCGAGGACGGTGCGTGCACAATACCTTGCATTTCCCATGCCGAATCCCTGTACATCTCTGAAGAAGCAAATTATTATTATCGCCAAATTGCCGTATCTATGACGAAACAGAAAAAGCCGATGCTATGGAATGGCCCTGAACTGGTTTATAATACGATTAAAAGCAATATAGATATCAAGTCGTTGAATTTTGAGGAACAGTTACATAGGCGAACGATCCATGAGCTATTTACGGTAGTTGTTTCTCAGTTCAATCGGGATGAATCGTATAAAGTGATTGTTAAGGATATTGTAACTCACTTGAAGTCCGATGTTTATGCAGAGTGTATCAAGCAGGCGAAATATAAATCATGGAATGCTAAATTTATGACTATCTCACTAAGGCACAGATTGTTCCGATTAATACAACTGTATCATTATGTGAAAAGTGCTAAGCAGAAAAGGAATATAGGATGAAAATAACTCACTCTTTTCGAGGGAATGCGGTAGCATCTAATGCGGGATGGATTATTGCATGTAAATTATGCAAGGCCGTTTTGGTGGTGTTATCCACTATGATCGTTTCGCGATATTTAGGTGCTGAAAAATACGGAATCCTTAGCTACGCATCGAGCATCGTGACTTTTTTGACTCCAATTATGCAACTGGGCTTAAATGAGATCCTTGTTCATGAAGTGGTAACCTGTCCGGAACGGGAAGGAAAGACCATTGGTACGGCTATCGTTTTAAATATAGCTTCTGCATTGTTATGCATAGTTGGCATATATGGTTTCGTTTCTGTGTTTCATGCCAGTGAAAAAGATACGATTATAGTATGCATCTGCTATAGTCTCAAACTTGTCTTTCAAGCTGCGGAGATGATACTTTACTGGTTTCAAGCAAAATTAAAATCAAAATATACATCGATAGCGGTTTTGGCATCATACTGCTTTGTAGAGTTGCTACAGGTGTTGTTTATTTTACTTCGAGGCGCTCTATATTTATTTGCTTTGGCTCGAGTCCTTGAGTTTTTACTGATAACCATCATTTTGTTGCTGTTTTATAGAAAACAAGGATCACAGAAGCTATCCTTTTCTATGCAGAGTGCAAAGGAAATGCTTGGAAAGGGTAAATATTACATCATATCCGGCTTGATGGTGGTTGTGTTTTCTCAAACTGACAAAATCATGCTAAAGTGGCTATGTGGGAATGCGGAAGTCGGCTATTATTCGGCTGCTATGACATGTGCGAGTATGACGAGCTTTGTATTCGTAGCAATTATCGATTCTTTTAGACCGGCTATACTTGATAATAGAAATGATACTTCACAATTTGAATATAAGTTGAAATTTCTGTATTCTATTATTATATGGTTCTCGTTGCTCCAGAGCTTCTTTATGACTGTTGCATCCCCCATTATTATTCGTATTATGTATGGTTCAGATTACCTTGCTTCGGTAAATCTGTTACGTGTGGTTGTATGGTTTACAACGTTTTCTCATATAGGGACAGTTAGGAACATATGGCTCCTGTCCTATGGATACCAGAGGTATTTGGGATGGATCAACCTGTCGGGCTGCGCTATGAATATTGCTCTGAATGCGATTCTGATTCCGATAATAGGCCCTATTGGTGCCTCAATAGCTTCGGTAATTTCTCAGCTGTTTACCAATGTGATCATGGGTTATATTTTGCCACCGTTGCGAAGACATAATAAACTGTTGACAGGATCAGTAAATCCGAAGCCTTTCGTTAGATTCGTGTTAAACAAAACAATAAGACTTTAGGGAGCGTAAAGGTGATTTGATTCTTATAGCCATCTTTTACAGGGTACGTTAGAATAGGAAAAACGTTCTTTTACATGATGTTATGTTTATTTGTCGAAATCTTCCTGTATTCCGGCGATCGGATCGTTGACAAAATGGGGAATTATAAGCAAATTGAAGAGACCTATGATGACTTGTTGCGCTGGTAGTCCAGACGGTTCTTCCGACTGCGGTTTGAGGGGTAAGTTGACACAAAGTACTACAGGTTTATGAGATGGGGACGAGTCCCCTCAAGGCGAAGGGACTGTGGCACAGCAACAGGGTGATCCCTACTATTCTGATTTACATTCTCCCATTTCGGTGGACTTTGATACCCTGTGCGGTATCAATCCCGATGTGGTGGGCTGGATCTATTGCGAGGGGCTATCCATTCACTACCCTGTATGCAAGGGGGAAATAGCACACCTTTTCATTGACGCTTTCGACAGAAAAATAGAAATATAGGGAACCATAGGGAATTCCTCCACATAGGATAGTACGGGACCAAGGTCCCGAGAGGAGGAATCAACTTGGAATTTAGAAGGCAGAACAGAGTCTGTGACCGCTGCGATCTTACGGACCGCGACCGGGACAGCTGCGGTTCATCAGACTGTGTAATGGAACCGGATGAGAATATGTGGCGCGACGGTGTATTGCCACCTTCAGCGCCCCTTGCCAATCCCTATGTACCCTTCCAGCGGAACAATCCACCGACCTATGAACCACGGAACGGTGTAGTTAGGGGCACACTGTTCCCCGGATTGGATCTGCCCTATAGGGGCATGATCAATAAGGAGCCACTCAGCCGATCCCATCTCCATGAGCTGCAATCAATGGCTTTTGCAATTACGGAATTAGGGGAGTATCTGGATACCCACCCCAAGGATAAGGAGGTATTTCGCCTTTTCCGCACCTATGTGCAGATGTACAAGGAGGAAAAAGAACGGTATGAATCCATGCACGGTCCTCTGATGCAGAAGAATGCTGCAGAACAGGATTCCTATAACTGGTTGAAGGATCCCTGGCCTTGGGATTACGAAGCCAACAAGGAGGGCTAAGTATGTTTGTCTATGAAAAGAAGCTCCAATACCCCGTAAAGATTGCCAATTGCAACCCAAAGCTTGCAAGCATTATTATTACGCAATACGGTGGACCGTATGCCAATAGACTACTAAAAAATTATACCGTCGTGCGGTAGGTGAGGGAGAGTGTGTTGGTGGCTTTATCGTAGGTGGCGGTGTCAATGATAGCGGAGGCGGCTTCGTGTTTTTGGGCGATGGTGGAATCGGGGGAGGTCAGGGTTTGAAGGGTGGAATGGATAGCTTGGCGGAGGAGGGCTTTGGTGTCTATGGGAGCGAGAGTGGACTCTACTTCCAGGAGGGAGGCTTGGAGATCTTGGATCTCTTGCGTCAACCTGGCGGAGAGGCTCTTGTAGTCCTCTAAGGTGAGGGCTTCGGCGAGGTAGGCTTCTGTGAGGCGGGCTTTCTTCCGCTCTGCCTTATCCAGAGTGCCGCGGAGCCGGGTAATTTGGTCGTTGACGGGGGAGCTTGTGCGGATCACATTATAGTCGGGAGTATGTGCGGGGTCTGTGTCGGCACGGAGGCGGTTGAGGAAGGCTTCTTCCATGGCGGGGATGGTAGTGTGCTGGGAGGTCTTGCAGCGACCTCGGACATAGTTGTTACATTTGAGATAATTGGGCCTTGCGAAGATCAGAGTGGAGCCACAGGCGGCACAGCGGACAATACCACAGAGCCAATGCTTGCGGTCGGAACTGGGACGGCCGTGGTAGCGGTGTCGGGCCTTGACCTCTGCCATACGGGTCTGCACGGTGTCCCATAGCTCCTGCTCTATAATGGGAGGGTGTTTTCCTTTGACGGTGAGAATATTGGGGTTGTTATAATCTCGACGGGTACGGCCCATGGGATTCCAACGGAGGTAGCCGATGTAAACGGGATTCCGGAGGATATATTCTACGGTACGGTTTTCGAAGGCGGTGCCACGGTGGGTGGTGATGCCCTGGGCGTTGAGCCATTTGGCAATAGGGAACAGGCCGTCCCCTGCGGCGAAGTGCTCGAAAATCAGACGGACGATGGGAGCCTCGGTATCGTGGGGGACAAAGGCTTTGTTTTCCAAACGGTAGCCGAAGGGAGGGGCGGTCTGTGGCTCTCCTCGGAGGGCTTTTTCTTTCATTCCCTTACGGACCTCTTGACCGAGGTTAATGCTGTAGGCCTCGGCGAAGGATTCGTAGATGGCTTCCATGACTCCGCTGTAGGAGCCTTCGCTGAGAGGCTCCTTAATGGAGATAACCTCTACACCGGCTCTTTTAAGCATGGACTTATATACGATGCTGTCTTCCCGGGAACGGGCGAAGCGGTCGAACTTATGGACAAGGACTACCTCAAAGGGGTGGTCCTTTCTTTTTGCCGCATCAATCATTGCCATAAAGCCGGGGCGCTTCTCTGCCCGTCTGCCGGAGATCCCCTCATCGGCAAAGATGTAGCGTTCGTCCAATATGAGATTATGGGCGGTTGCATACTCCCGGAGCTCACGAAGCTGGGCAGCGGGAGAGAACTCGGTCTGCTCGTCTGTGGATACACGGATATAAGCAGCAGCGATTCGTATTTGATTCATAGGTACTCCTTTCAGATTTTTTATAAGACCGCTTCCGGCTGGTACCCGGAGGCGGTCTTTTTGTTTGCTTTTAAAATAATTTTCCCAAATAATTTTCACAAAGAGATATCGTTAATGGAGGCATTACTTACAACGATGGTTTGCTCGGAGAGTGCGAAAGAGAATTTGATATGCTCATGGTTTCTCCAGAAGCAGATCCAAGCACGACATATAGCTCCGTCAGAAGAACGATAGGATATTTCGCCAACTTCAGAATGAATAGGGCTCACCTTGTTTGTTTCGAATTGTAGAGAAATCGGAACGTGGGCAATTCTTAGCTTGTTTGTATAAGGGGTGCAAACGATTCTGCTGTTTTTAGCACCGTCCATTGATATTGTTAAATCATGTGTAATTCCATGAGCATTAGGATTCCATCTACGGATAGCTTCGAGTAGCTCTTCAATGTGCTGCTCAGCACGATCAAGATTCTCAGAGTCCATCTTAATATATGGATACCGGTTATTATAATTCAGTGGCTTCGACAAATTGAATGGCATGTTAGGCAGGCTACTCATAAGTTCAACGGTGACCCCTTCAACATCCCGATAGCGGTCATGTTTTTCCTTATCTGATCGATCATCGACGAATGGTCTGTTGCTAACTTCGAAAATATCTCCTTCAAGATAGAATGGACGGTCACCTTCGATATAGTTGTATAAAACATGAGAGCAATCTTTATGTAACCGGCCTGTTTGAATTACTATATCAGGAAGCAATGGGAAGCGTGGATCTTGTCCAGATAAAGAATAAATTCGTCCTTGGTATTTCGCACACTCCCCACAACAACCGTGCACTGTACTCATTTCAACTAAGTCGGATTTGTATGAGTTGGCGTTACGAATGATAAGTTGCATGTGTTTGTTTTTAGTTACTATATCAATGTTCTTCCACGTCATGTTAAAGCTCCTCCTTTTTAGAATTAGTAAAATTATTAGCGTTTTCTATGACTTTTTTGGTAATGTTAATGATTTTGCAGCGGGTTAGGCGTTCTTGCTTGCAGAGGAAACTGGAGAGAGGCCTAACAAGGTATCTATGGCAGGTTGCATATCCGGTTTGCTCCGGTAAGAAATAATGAGGTTGCGTTCATGATCAGATAACCTAAAATCTCCACTTGGCACATAGTCGAAGAGGTAATTGGCGTCTACACCGAGAACTTTCATAAGAGCATATAGTATATCAATTTTTGGTGTGCTTACACCATTTTCGTAATTTGCGATGGCACCTTTTGTAACACCAATCCTTTCTGCCAGATCTTCCTGTGTTAGCAAAAGTCGCTTTCGAGCCTCTCTGATTCGTGATGAAATTCCCAAGATTTATACCTCCAATATCTGTTGTACACTTAGAATATCAAAGGGCGATGTAGTTGTCAAGAAAAAATATAAGAAACTTGAGAAAAAAATATTGACAGATCAAGAAACTTGTGCTAATATTCGGATAGTACAAGCTTCTTGATCTTTGGAGGTGAAGAATGTGGAAATTAGAAAGCTAGTTGTAACCAACATCAGAAAAGCTATTAAATGTAGCGGACTAAAGCAGAAGGTTATTGCCGAACGATGCGGAATGACGCAAAACCAGTTCTCGGCTATGATCAACTTTCGACGCGAGATTAAGGCGGAAGATATTCCAGTAATTTGCGATGCTTTGGGCATTCAGCCTAACGAACTGTTTTCGGGGATAAGAACTTGACGGGAGGCGAGAGATTCAAATACGGATGGAGCTCTACTTATCGCTTTCTGCAAAACACAGATTTACCTTTGCGGAGTATCAGTGTGTTTGTTGGGCACTTGGTGTGAGAGTGGATCAATTTATGAAGCCCCAACCGCCAGAATCAGTGGGAGCCTGATGAAAAGAAAGTACAGAAGGATGTCCGAGCCATTATGGATGCGGTAATGGAGTGCGATTCCAGTTTGGAAGAATTTGCAGTAGCCCTCGGTGCTATTACCTTGAATGCAGAAGAGGTGAAAGGCGAGGTTAAAACGGTGAAGGATTTCTATGAAAGCCTGACCGAGTTGGCGGTTGCTGCATTTGAAGATTGACGGTAAACAGAAAGGATGTTACGAGATCATGTCACTTTCGGTTCTTATTATGCAAGAGATTATCAAGCTTAAAGCCATTCTTGAGAAAATTGATACGACTCTGGATGCTTTAGTGCTGGATAGGGTTATCCTTATTGCCCAAGGACAACGCCGACTGTGATCCTTTACCCGGTGTGTGGAGACGGGAAAGAGCGAGAGTTTTTGCTCGAGGTTTCCTCTCGGTCTTTGGATCTTCGGCTGTCCTCCCTGCAAAAAGTCCCTCTCCGTTGTGCAGGGCGGAGAGGGACACGATAAGAAGAATATGGGAGCAGGCTCTGAGGAGGGCACGCAGGCAAGCACAGCTTGTGGGTTCCGGTTCGACTCCGGATGTTCCCTCCAAGATTTATTACGCAATAGGAAATGGAGGTGGGTGAGCAAAGCGAAGTGTGCTGCGAGGTATGTCCTTATCATAATGTCGCAAGCTAAGTTATCAGAGAGAGCCTAATCCTACGGAAGAACGAAAAGCGAGGGAGGTGAGACAGTGAGGTACAGAGAACAGCTCGTTTTTATGAGAAATGGGAAATTCATTGAGCGTGTTCGTGTTGCGGTGAAAAAGAAACGGCACCGAAAAGCCTCTCATAAGGGAAGAGGCACCCGGCACCGTTACGGAAAGGCGAGGTAACAGGGACAAGGGAGTCCACATAGAATGAAAGTGAGGTGATTTTTGATGGCGAGGAAGAGGGAACCGATTCAAACGAAGTCTTATGTCAGGATCGACGGAGAACTGGTAGAGGTAAAGGATCTGCCGAAAGAGGTATGGGCGCCCATTGCGAGGGACCTTCTTTGCCGGTACTTGAATGAGCTATATCGGGGGAAGGCACATTTCTTCTACCCGGAAAACATAGACGAAAATTACAAAGGAGGAAACGTTTATGACGCAGATGGTACTTTATTGTACCCCGGTGGATGATCGGGCAGAGCAGGAGGAGCTGCAGATGCTCCGTGACCGAGTACGTGCCAATGTGGAACGGCAGCGGGTAGAGGCTGCTGCTGTGGAAGCGGTCTCCCAATTGCAGACCATGAAGCAGGCAGAGCAGCGGGCCAAGAGAGCTGCCAGGAACGAGAAGACCCGTCGGCACCAGCGGAGCCTTGGCTACTGGATCGGCGCCGGTGTAGGCGTGTTGGCGGTAGTGGCATGGGCCTTTACCAAGGATTTGGGGATCACGGCTCTGCCGGTCGCCCTGGGCGCATGGCTCATGAGGAGGCGGTAGGATGCTGGAATTTCACTGTGACAAGTGCGGCAAGCCCGTAGATCGGGAACATGCGGTACAGGTTCGGATCGTGTTCTTTGCCTATTCTGCCGGTGAGGAGAAGGTACCGATCTATCGAGAGCTTTGCCCCGACTGTGCCTTAGATCTGGATGCCATCCTATGTCCCGGGGAAGAGGACAAGGAGCGTGAAGCTCTGAAGAGTTCCTGGGGCTGGAAGGATGCTTTCGAGCCGGAGGTGACACACAGAGAAGAGCCGGCCATGGAGGGTCCCGGGACGAGAATGCCGATCTCCGAGGAGAGGGATCCTTGCCGAGAGGCACCGAAATATCCTTGCGGCGAAGGCCGATGCATTACCCTTGCTCGGATCCGGGCAGGGATGTCCCAATCGGAATTGGCGGAAAGGTGCTACATAGGGCAGGGAACCATCAGCAACTGGGAGAGAGGCCTTGGGGGTGCGGATTGGTTGGCTTTGGAAAAGGCGCTTCCGGAGCTGGCAGAGATCCACCATGTTGGCTGTGCTGCGGTATGCGAGTATGGAGCTGTGTGCTCTCAAGATGAGGGATGCCGATACAAGGGCTTCCGAATGGGATATGGAGGCTGATATGGACAAGACCTGTGAGGGCTGTCCCTTCTTAGGCGTGGAGACTGCTGGGCGAGGCTATGATTTTATCCTCTGCCACATGGGGAAATTTGATCGACCCAAGGGTGTATTTGAGCATGCGCCTGCGGAGCAAGGGGGCAGACCGAGTGCCCCGATCCCTGCCTGGTGTAAGCTGGGGAAGGGTAAGAAATATTGTTAGAAAGGATCTACATATGAAATACAAATGGTGTCTCAAGTTAGCGGTCATGGTGGACTATTTCCTACACTACTTCGGGGCGACTACCTTTTTGATCACTGTGCTCACATTGCTGGTGGGACGGCTGGGATTCTGGATCGGGGCGGCATGTGCGATTCCCGGCATGGTAATCATTGAACTGCTGGACAACTATATCCTCCGGGAGGGGGACAAGCAAATGCTTGCAATGGCGGATAAGGCTCTAAAGGAGCCGAAAGAGCCCGACTCTGAGGAGGCAGATTGACCATGGAGATTGCAACGAATGAGTGTTGCAGAACCTGCGGATGGTATGACGCCTATTCCGGGGCATGCTGCAACGGTGACAGCGAATACAGAGCAGACTTCCGAGACGAGGAGGATACCTGTGAGGCTTGGGAGGGGCGCGAGTAGTGAATAAGACAGATTTGAAGCCCTGTGTGTGCGGATGTGGCAGACTGCACAGACTGCACTATAAGGTCTGGATCTTTTATTATTGCCGGATCAGTTGCCTCAGTTGGGACTGCGATTTCGGTCTTTGGAGAGGTGGTCTGACTAAGAAACAGGCGGAAAGACGAGCCGGAAGGGCTTGGAATAGGAGGTGAAGAAATGAAGATATTGCTGATTATCGCTGGGCTTGCACTGGTGGCTGTGATTGCCTCCGGAAGGAGCCGCAAGCAGGAGACCTTTAGGACTTTGGATGCGGTGGTGGAGGACACGAAGGAGCGTATCGCTCGGGGCGAATATGATGACTAAGGAGGAATCAAAATGACAGAATTCCAGCAGCGGGCAATCGCTGAGATCGAGAAACAGCAGAAGGGGATGGAGAAGTATTCCTGTCCCTATGTGGTAGGAGAGCAGTTAAAGGAAATCTGCATGAGAGAGCCTAAGTCGGCGGAGCTCCTTGCTAACGATCTGCAGGTAAAGGAAATGGATCTGTATCATGCAGAACGGAAAATCTACGAGTACGGCAAGAGCCTTATGAAGGGCAAGACCGGGGGTGTCGCCATCAGCCCTGTATGGGCAGAGAAGGTATTGCGGGATTTTTACAAGCTACCGGACAGAGAGGCGGCAGGACAGGCTGTAGTGGTTATACAGCCGAAGAGCAAGATCGTGGAGCTGGACGAGTTCTTTACATAAAAAAGAGCCGCTAAAAAGCGGCTCGGGGGTCTCGGACCGTTGGCAGACGGTCCGGGATTGCCTGTTAAGGCGGTATAGGGCACAAATCCTACGGGATTATTATACCGCCTTTTCCTCTAAAAATCAATAGAAAGAAGGCGTTATATTGACCAAATATGAGGAGATGGTCTCTAAGATCATGCCGGATCCGGATATGATCCCGTGGCTGAAGAGTGGGGGCAAATACGGGGATCATGCAATGATATACCGAACAGAGTGGGTGTCGGATTGGATGACCGGTCTGAAGAGTAAATCGGTAAGATGCACCTGCGGTGCGTGTGGCGGTAGCTACTATGCGGATTACATCAAAGGTGGGGGATGTGTTTTTTCCCGTGCGCCATATGGCTTTTGGGACAACCAGAGTATGCGCGAGGTGTGTTCCTGGGACACATACCGCTGCGAGATGTGCGGTGAGTCGGTACGGCTGCTGTGTTACAGCACGATCGGAGAAGAGGTAAAGATCTCAGAGGCTGAGGCTCATGAGCTCCGGGTGATTCGGGGGATGCCGGTCTTCCTGAAATGGTGCGTGCAACGGGTTGTGGACAAAACCGGGGCGGAGATAGACAGGCAGATGCTGGACAAGGCGTTTGTCGTGGAAGAAAATAAGGTGGTTCGTTTAAACGGAGAGGGCGGGTATTTCTACGGAAGATTCCACAGAGTCCCGCGGGAAACAAAAAGGATGACGGACGATTTTGGAGCCGTTGCAGAGCTTCTCCCCTTTGATTGGTCGACCTTGGAGGGGACGGTTTTGGAAAATGCAAAACTGAAGGAGCTAATGAAGATAAAAGGCTTAAAAGCCCCTGTGAGCTATGTGAGGTTGTATCTGAAGAAACCGCATGTGGAGAATCTGATATCTGCCGGGATGGGGGATGTGCTTGTCGGCCTGATCTATGACGAGTTAACCGGAGGAATGTATGGGAACTATGGGAGCCCGAACAAGATCCTAACATTGCCGGCACTAAATCTGCGGAGCAAGCGACCCGGAGAGATGCTGGGTATGGACCGTGAGGAGATCAGGAATGCACGGGCAGAGAGATGGGCGTGGAGCGCTATGGTGATCTATGGCATGATCAAACGGGAAAGCGGGCAAAGGATGCCGAGAGAACTGCTCCCAATAGGATATAGGGACGCACGAATGCTGTTGGATATGGGGGATAACCCGGTGAGAACTGCAAGATACTTGCGGAAACAGGGCAAGACTATCTCTTACCTGAACGATTACAGAGAAATGGCTATGCATGCAGGCAAGGATCTGACAAAGGAAGTGACCCGATTTCCGACGAATCTGAAAAAGGCACACGACGAAGTGCAGAAACTGCAGAAGTATTTAGAGAATGCACATTTGCGGGGAAAATTCCTGAAGAGGGAGAAGGCCTTGCGGATATTTGCATTTGAACGAGAGGGGATCCTTATACGGCCTGTGGCGAATGAAAGGGAGCTGATCGATGAGGGTGAGGCATTGGAGCACTGCGTGGCGAGATACGCAGAGCGCCATTGCAAAAAACAAGCATCCATCATGCTGATCAGACGGATAGAGGCACCGGAGAAACCATGGTATACGCTAAATTTGGACGAGAAGAGCTTGCGCGTGATAGAGAACCATGGCTTTAAAAATTGCGCCCCTACGGAGGAGGTACAGGTGTTCGTGGGAGCGTGGCTGGAATTTTTACAAAAGTTGAAAGGAGCTTAGAATGGAACATTTAATGGTAACAAGAGATATCCAAACGATCACGGCAGAGATCCGGATGATCAATCAGCAGACGGTACAGTATGTGGTGCGGTCTGTGGTGGAATTGGGCAGGAGACTGTGCGAGGCAAAGTCTATGCTCCCTCACGGTCAGTGGGGCAACTGGCTCCGGGAGGAGGTAGGTTTCTCTCAGTCCACGGCACAGAACTACATGCGGATTTTTGAAGAGTACAGTGCCGATCAGTTGACACTTGACGGTGCAGTAGCAATTTCCCAAACGCTTGGGAATTTGAGCTATACCAAGGCTTTGAAGCTCCTTGCTCTGCCTGCAGAGGAACGAGAGGAATTCATACAAGCTAATGATGTGGAGAGCATGAGCACCCGTGAATTGGAGCGTGTCATTAAGGAACGAGACGAGGCTCGGCAGGAGGCAGAGGACGCCAAGGCACAGGCTGCGAAGGAGCAGGAGATCTCCTACAATCTCCGAGAGATGTCCTTAAAGCTACAGGCTGAGTTGGCAGATACCAAGGTGGACAGTAGCGAGAAGCTTATGGCAGAAACTGCGAGAGCAGCAGAGGCAAAGCGACAGATGGAGCAGGCTAAGTCCGAGGCGGCAGAGCTGATGGATCAGATGGATGAGCTCCGGAAGAAGGCAAAACAGGCAGAAGCGGCAGAGCAGGGGGCTCTTGCCAAGTTAGAGGAACTGAAAAAGAACCCGGTGATCCCCAAGGCTATGAAGGACAAGCTGAAAGCAGAAGCTGATGAGGAAGCCCGGAAAGCTTCCGAAAAGGCTTTGGAGGCGGAAAAAGCCAAGGCTGCGGAACTGGAACGGCAGATCCGGGAGGCCGGGGAGGCTCGGGCACGGGCAGAAGCTGAGGCAGAGCGGATCCGGAAGGATTTGGCCACCGCGGCGCCGGAGCTGGTGCGGTTCAAGGTGCACTTCAAAGGCTTCCAGGAGCAGTTTATGGAGGCGCAGGAGGCATTGCGCGAGGTGGCGCAGAGAGACCCGGACACCGCCGGGAAGCTGCAGAAGGCGATGCTTACGGCCTTGGATAACTGCATTGCAGGGGTAAAGGAGGTAAGAGGATGAAGATCCGGTATACATTCGATGTAAAAATCCCGGAAGAGGATTATAAGCGGGCAATGGATCTCCATGTCCTGCTCCAGGGAGCCCTGGCAGAGGTGCTCCAGGACGAGGGGCTGACCACAGACGGGCTCAAGCCTCAGCGGATCGATGCCGTAGATCCTACTGCACCCAAGGCGAAGGCAGAGGGCTCTATGGGATCTCTGATGGGATGGATCGGTGAAAAGAAAAAGGAGGGAACGTAGGCATGGTATCTGAAGGAGGACTGGTAAAAGCCATGAACAAGGCCTACGGCGGTACTGCAGGCTATACTGTTGCAATGGTGGGGAACCTGTCATACATTCAGACGGAGGAATGGGAGGTGTTGATCCGCATGGAGAAGCTCCCTCGAAAGGCTCTTGCACTGATTGTGGAGCATATAGGCAGTATTCCCAAGGATGGGGAAGCCTACAAATGCAGCAAGAAGGGCGGAGCACAGTTGGTAGCAGTAAGCGTGCTGTGGGAGCAGATACAGGAATTGATGGAATTTGAACCTGAGAAAGAGGTTGTGAAAACAAATTTCCTTTGGGAAGGAAACGAAGTTTGGCAGGAAGCCGACACCCTTGGGATCGTAGGTCTGAGACCGGAATACACCGGGATCATAGACAAGAAGGAGTCGGGAACGGCTTATCGTTGCTGGCAATCTGTGCTGTGGGAGGACGGTGCCAGAGTGCGTATCGGCGGTGTAAGGCTGCCTCCTGCGGTGGTACAGCACCTATCTGTGGTGCAGTGGATAGGAGGCAAGGACTGATGAGGAGACGCAAACTAAGACGGTGTGCGAGCTGCGGAAAGGTGCTGCCTTCTACCTGTGTGCAGTTGTGTGAGAGCTGTCAAGCATTGGGCATGGGACGGCACCTCAATCTGCAGTGTCGGGATCCTATGGAGGTTTTAGAGGTAGCAAAGGAGCGAGAGGCTATGGGTCTAAATCCTATGAACAATATGAGTATGGAGGACATCGCTGCCCTGGCTAAATGCTACAAGACGCCTTACAATACATACGGGAAGCTACGGGCCTATGTGGAGAGTACGAAAAAGTTGCCTCCGCAGTCATTTGAAAGGAGCGAAGATGAAATCTTATAGATGGAGCGTGACCCTGGACGGTAGAAAGGTGGAGGTAATTGCTCCGGACAAGTTCGCCGCCACCAAGGACGCGGCGAGGAAATTGAAGGTGTTGTGGTCTAAAACGGCCAGGGACATGGAAGTGGTCAAGATCGGCACTGCAAGAGCGGATCGGAAATGACTTGCATATAGAAGCCTGCAGGTGGGAGGAAGAGGGATCTGCCTCCCGCCCTTGGGCGGAAATCGTGGATTGCTCATAGATCCTATAGAGTAGGGTTTATGAGGAGTTTATGACTCGCAAAAGAGAATATTGAGACCTACCAAACACTCGCGTGCGCGTGGGCGCGTGCGCGCGTGTTTGGGGCTCGGTAAGGACCTAAGGTTTTAACCAAATCTATGAAAGAGAGGGAAAGGGACGGTGAAGCTGATGGAGAGACGGTACAAGTGTGCAAACGGCGTGGTGGAGCGGACGAGATTTTTCGTTGGCGACAACACGCAAGTATTCCGTGGTCGGAAGCGGCTGAGCAAGGAACGGAAGCAGGAACAGAACATGCAGACCTGCATCAGGAAGGTGGCTCGGATCCTTAACTGCAACTATACCCACGACAACGGTCTGCTGATCACCCTGGACCTCCACGAAGCGGGATTAGACAAGCTGATCACAAAGCTGTCTGCAGAACAGCAGGAGGCCCTTGCCGCCTTCCGATGCCCTGTTGGAGAGATCGGTACATGGAGTGCTGTGGGGCGACAGAAAACTAAGAAAGTCGATTCTAATGCAGAGCAGAACGCACAGGGAGAAGCAGTACAGGGTGCTCTGGATGCCTTGAGAATGGCTATGGATCATGAGCTGACACTGTGGCTCCGCAGGATCAAGCGGAAGCATGAGGGACAGATCAAGGCTCTCATGGTAGTCTCCGACATGGATCACGAGACAGGAGAGCTGGTCCGCTGTCACTGTCACATTGTCCTGGCAGCAGAGGGGATCTCCTGGGATCTTCTGCGGAAGGAATGGAAGCTGGGGTCTGTAGATATCCGTCAGCTCAGAGGGCAGCGGGACTATACGCCTATTGCCGTCTATCTCATGAAGCAGGTTCGTCGTCAGCCGGAACGAAAAAAGTACCGCGTCACCCAGGGAATGGAACTGCCTGTGGTAGAGGAGCGGATCGTGACAGGTCGTGCGGAAATGAGCGTGCCTCCCGGAGCCTATGTGCTGGAGAGGAGCGAATACCAGGCGGATTCCTTGGGTCAGTACATACGGTACATTCCCACAAAGAGTGGTAAGCAAAGGAAAAGAACCGGATCGGAAGGAGGATCAGAATGAAACATGAGAATAACATGAAACAGGGAAGGGCGAAGAGACGACTGGAGACGCACAGGGAGATGATAGACGATCTGTCTGCATTGTGCACAGAGTATACCTATGCCCGGAAGCACATGGGGAAGCTTCCGAGTGCAGCTTACACCGGGATGCCCAAGGGAAGCCCTACCCCGGGAAGAAGCCTTCCGGAGGAGGAATACATGGTCCTGGAAAACATTGAAGCAAGGATCAGGAAGAAGGAGTTGAAGATCCGAGAGGATTGGCAAGAATTGGAAACTATGTGTCTGCGGATAAAGCCCATGCAGGCCCTGATCATTAAGCTCCGATATCACTATGGATTGGAGTGGAAGGATGTCTGCAAGGAGATTTTTGGGGAGGCAGAGGACTTCGAATACGACCCGAAACGATATGAGGATAGGATGTACAAGATCCACAGGCAGGGGATTGACGCATTAGACACCGTTTTTCAGGAGAAATTTTCAAGAAAGAGAAAAAAGGTCAGTAATCCGCAGTAAAACGCAGTAATCCGCAGTAAAACGCAGTAGACAAGGGTGGTATAATGTAAACTGAGAAAGGGTATCAAAAGGAGCTCCAAAAGGGATTGCTTTTGATCGGGAAGGTGGTGGCGGATGGCCAACGAAAATAACATC
>JAZRGR010000119.1:0-2496 GCA_045644345.1 Faecousia sp.
CTTTCCCCTATGGAGTCGCGTACCTACGGTCGAGGTGGGGAGGCTTAGGATCTTTCCGATCTCCTTCAGGGAATATCCTTCATAATAGTGCAGGTGGAGGGGGATCCGATATTTGGCATCCAGCTTTAGCATGGCGTCTAACAGGATGGACTCCTCCGGTGGCAGATAGGGAAGCTCCGGCGGCAGTTCCTCACGGTTGCGGAACCAATGGGATCGGAGCTGATCCCTGCAACGGTTGGCAGTGACCTTGTAGAGCCAGGACTTTCGGGCAGACTCTGTAGGAAATGTGGGATCCTTCTGCCAATAGGTCAGCAGAACCTCCTGTGCAATGTCCTCTGCTTCTGCACGACTCTTCAGATACAGGAATGCAATGCGGAGCAGCATGGGGCTATAGGTCTCTACCACCCATTCAAAGTGTTGTGTATTCAATTATCCACCTCCTTTGTAGGATGTGAAGAAGCGGGCCCTTGCTTCCTCTGCTTATAAAACGATTGAGGGGAGGAAAAATTTTCACGATTCTCAAAAATTATATGTCACATTTTGAGTCCTGTCTACCTTAGTGTAAAATAATAATTGGCAAATCTCGTAAAAACTAAAAAAAGAGGAAGAACCGAAGTTCCCCCTCTTGCCACGCTATGATATATTGTAAATGACCAAATAAACAAGAATCGTGGTGGCAAGTATGAATATAACAGTAAACTTAGAAATTTGCAATAGCAAAATCGAAAATTTCGAAAATTTTGTAGCAACAGTATACCAAAGTGTTTTGAAATTGGGTCGGGATATTGTTTCGCAAACCCTCGAGAAAATGGATGATACCCTGAAAGGCGAACGGGATCGCAAACGATTTCGTTGCAAAGGGTTCCGTAAGTCCTGTGTAAAAACAATTATGGGTCCGGTAGAGTATCAACGCCGAGTATACCTGGATATGGCAGCCGTGGAGAAAAAACAATGCGTGTATCTGTTGGATGAGGCTTTAGAGATTAACCGTATCGGAATGTTTTCGATGGCTGTCTGCAACCAAGCAGCAAGCTTGATCTGCGAAACAACATACCGCGGAGCAGCTCGTGCAATCTCAGAAATGACCGGAATGAGTGTTTCCCATCAAGCTGTCCACAATATGATCCAACAGTTGGGAGAGGAACGGTCAGCGGCAATTGAAAAACACACAGCACTTGCACAGAACGGACAAGGCCTTGGGGCGATCGATACGCCGATTCTTTATGAAGAGAACGACGGAATATGGTTGAAGTTGCAGGGAAAGTCCCGAAAAGAACATGGTCCATCCAAGGAAATGAAGGTTGGCATTGCATATGACGGAGTACGCCATATGCCTTGTGGGAAAAAGAAAAGACGAATTTTAGATAACAAGGTTGCCTATGCCAGCTTTGAAAATGCAACAGATTTCAAGAAACAGAAAGAAGGCCTTGTAGCAAGCAGATTTAATGTAAGCGAGATCCGACTGCGCGTTCTAAACGGCGACGGAGCAAATTGGATGTCAAAAACAAATTCGGATAAAATCATTAGTGTTTTAGACGAATTTCACAGAAACAAGAAGATAACCGAATGTGTCAGGGATCCGAATTTTGCCAAACTACTGAAAGATCTTCTGTACAAAAACGACATTGATACTTTGCTTATGTGCATTGAGGCACAAATCAATTCCGTAAGTGATGAATCCGAAATTGCTAAACTGCAAGAACTACTTCGATACTATACAGACAACAAGGAAAATCTTCTTGGATATTATAGCCGAGGGATTGAGATCCCACAGACTCGAAAGCCGGGGGAGATCCACCATGCCCGGCTCGGAGCAATGGAAAGCAATGTGTACACGCTAATAGGCAACCGGATGAAAGACGGCAGAGCGTGTTGGAGCATCCGAGGAGCAAGCAACCTTGCCCTCATATTATGCGCCTACCATACTAGCGGATTAGAAAACCTGTTCTTTGATTCTGACAGCATACCCGCACCCAAAAAGGAACCGGAATTTATAGATACCTTGCCCTTATTTGGTGCAGATAAGGTTCCCGTCCGTGAAGGAAAAGGCTATGAGTTCTGGGCCAGATCTGCACTGTCATCTTCCGGAAACGGATTTATCCAAGAATTTGCCAAGACCCTACGCAGAAGCTTGCGGAATAATTTCTAAAAACACCGCCTGAGAACGGTGTGCTTTGCCGTACCCTTTTTGCACCCACTCAAAAAGGAAACCTGACCTTGGTTGACCCTGAGCCACGGCAGTTCAACAAAAAACAGATTAGCCGCCTGCGGAGCAGGTTGCCTTGACAGGAGGCTGGCGGTCTGTTACCATGGAGAAAACGAGGGGAATAATTGTAAACATCTGACCCCGTAGCCCCTCGCCGTTTTACACACAACAGGCCGACAGCATCCTGTCAAGGTCGGCGGTCGAAATTCAATAAATCCATCCCATTTACAACTTCATAGATTGGCACTCAAAGTCGAAAGCAAATTTGCCAACTTCTACTTGACACATAC
>JAZRGR010000120.1:0-2170 GCA_045644345.1 Faecousia sp.
CGTAGGGGCGACCTGGGGTCGCCCGGTCATTGGCGTTAAACGACAATGACGAAATTACGGGATTATCACGAGTTTTCCGACAAAATCGAAACATTTTGCGGGCGACCACAGGTCGCCCCTACGAACAAATTCGGAAATCGAACTGCTCCATAAATCGGGAATTTGATGCGGTGTTACAGTCGTTCGTACAATTGGGTAAGGGTACGGAGCTTTTGTGCCAGGGAAGGGGTGAGGGCGTCTTTTTCCATGCGCCAGCTCCAGTTTTGGGGACTGAGGATGCCGGGGGTATTCATGCGGGCTTCTGCCCCTAACTCCAAATAATCCTGCATTTGGGCTATGAAAGTGTCGGACACGGATGCCATGCCCAGACGGAGGAGGGACCAATGGAGCTGTTCTCTGCTCTCTAATCCCAAATATGTCATTGCATGGCGGATGCCTTCTTCTCCTACGGAGGTCTGCCATTGAAGCAATGTCTCGTTATCGTGGGTGCCGCTATAGCAGACAGAATTCCTGTCATAGGTGTGGGGGAGGTAGTTCCCCGGCTCACGGGGATCGAAGGCGAATTCCAGGATCTTCATCCCGGGATAGCCGGAAGCCTCACGGAGGGACAGAACCTCCGGGGTCAGATAGCCCAAATCCTCGGCAATGAGCCGCAAATGGGGGAGGTGGGATTTCAGACTTCGGAGGAAGGCCTCTCCCGGCCCCTTGACCCAACTGCCACCACGGGCAGTGCTGTCCCCATAGGGAACAGACCAATAGCTCTCCAGCCCACGGAAGTGGTCTAAGCGGACAACATCGAACCGTTTCCCTGCTTCCGAAAGCCGATTCCGCCACCAGAGGAAATCATCCTCTGCCATCTTATCCCAGCGGTACAGGGGATTCCCCCAAAGCTGTCCCTCTGCAGAAAAAGCATCGGGAGGACAGCCTGCCACCGCAGTGGGGAGACCGGCTTCATTCAGTTGGAACAGGTGAGGAGCCGCCCAAACATCACAGGAATCATAGGGAACATAAATGGGCAGATCTCCAATGAGCTCGATATCCAGGGAGTGTACATATGCTCTAAGAGCCTTCCACTGCTTGTCAAATTGATATTGGAGGAAGAGATAAAAGGCGATGTCTTCCTCATATTCCTCCTTACACAGGTCAAGGACTATGGGATCCCGTAGACGGAGGGGCTCCTGCCACCGATCCCATGAGACCCCGTAGTGATCCTTGATGGCCATGAACAGGGCATAGTCCTCTGACCAGGGGTTTTCGACCACAAAGGCTCTCGGGTCGAATGCTCGGTCACGGGAAAATGCCTTGCGGAGCAATGGATACCGTGTAGCATACAGCTCTCCGTAGTCCACGCGCTCCCTGTTGGGAATGGAGTCCAATTCCTCACGGGTCAACAGGCCTTCTTCCATGAGAAGTGCCGGATCGATGAAATACGGATTCCCTGCATAGGTGGAAACACTCTGATAGGGGCTGTCCCCGTAGCC
The DNA here is from genome assembly GCA_045644345.1 of Faecousia sp. Classification (GTDB taxonomy): domain Bacteria; phylum Bacillota; class Clostridia; order Oscillospirales; family Oscillospiraceae; genus JAZOXB01. Next base: position 1,482 of record JAZRGR010000120.1, read on the forward strand.
CGTGGGGCCGATGGGAAGTACCTGCCAATATTTCTGCCCGGCGGCATGGAGGAAATCGGCAAAAGCGTACGCCTCCTTCCCCAATGTGCCGATGCCGTAGGGAGAGGGGAGGGAACTGATATGGAGCAGGATCCCTGCAGATCTCATATGATCACACCTTTCGTTTGTATACAGTATATCCCATATTGCCCCGGATTTCAACCTTGCATTTTTGCATATAAGAGGGTATAATGAAGGAAAGAACAGAAATGGGGGAACATATATGCAGGTTTGGGATCGGAAAGAGCTGGTAGAGGTGCCGGAGGTAGGCATCGGTGCCATTCGCTTTGTATACGGGACAGTATTCGGCAGACTTTTGGCAAAGGGGATCCTGTGCCGTAAATTCGTCTCCGACCTTTACGGTCTGTGGCAGAAGAGTCCCCTGTCCCGTGGCAAGGTGAAGAAGTTCATGGAGGAATACAACATCAGCGTTGAGGATTGCACGGAGCAGGATTTCCCCAACTTCAATGCCTTCTTTACCCGCCGGCGGAAGGCGGTGGAGGATCACACGGCTCCTCACGAATTGCCCGCTATTGCGGATTCCAAGCTGTCCGCTCTGCCCATTGACAGGAACAGCCGTTTCACGGTCAAGGGGGTGGAGTATACCCTCCCGGAGCTGTTAGAGGACGAGGCTCTTGCCAAGAGATACG
>JAZRGR010000121.1:0-22751 GCA_045644345.1 Faecousia sp.
AGCTCGGGAATGATGCCGAACTTGAGCAGGTCGTGGGGTTGCACCTGTGCAAACAGGGCGCCTACATCGACCTCGTTCTTGGATCTGAGCTCAGAACCGAAGCCTACTGCAGAACGGTCTACTCGACGCTCAATGATCTTATCCAAGCCATCGGAGGCACCGCCGCAGATGAACAGGATGTTGGAGGTATCCACCTGGATGAACTCCTGCTGGGGGTGCTTACGTCCTCCCTGGGGGGGTACGTTGGCTACGGTGCCCTCCAGGATCTTGAGGAGGGCTTGCTGGACTCCTTCGCCGGATACATCACGGGTGATGGACTTGTTCTCACTCTTGCGGGCGATCTTATCCATCTCGTCAATGTAGATGATACCACGCTCTGCAAGCTCAACGTCGAAATCGGCGGCTTGGAGAAGACGCAGAAGAATATTCTCTACATCCTCACCGACATAGCCTGCCTCGGTCAGTGTAGTTGCATCGGCAATGGCAAAGGGTACGTCCAGGATCTTGGCAAGGGTCTGGGCAAAGAGGGTCTTGCCGCAACCCGTGGGTCCGATGAGAAGAATGTTGCTCTTCTGCAATTCTACATCAGAGTCTCCGCCGAAGAAGATCCGCTTATAGTGATTGTAAACAGCTACGGACAGAGCAATCTTGGCTTGCTCCTGGCCTACGATATAGCTGTCCATGAACTCCTTCATTTCTCTGGGAGTGGGAAGGCACTGGGGACCGTCGGTCTTGGTGTCGGGGGCTTCGTAGAACTCTTCTTCCAGTATGGTACTGCAGAGATTTACGCATTCGTTACAGATATAAACACCGGGACCGGAAAGGATCCGCTTAACACTATCCTGGGGTTTGCCGCAAAAGGAGCAGCGAACTACTTTATCAGCCAAAATGATTCTCCTCTATTCCTCTTATCTCTGATAGATGACCTTGTCAATGAGGCCGTATTCCTTGGCTTCCTCGGCAGTGAGGAAATGATCTCTCTCGCAGTCACGGGTAACGGTCTCGATATCCTTGCCGGTGTTCTCAGCCAGGATGGTATTGAGCCGCTTCTTCATATCCAGGATACGACGGGCCTGGATCTCGATATCCGTAGCCTGACCCTGGGCACCGCCCAGAGGCTGGTGGATCATGATCTCGGCATTGGGAAGGGCAATGCGCTTGCCCTTGGTGCCGGAGGACAGAAGGAAGGCACCCATAGAGGCAGCCATACCGATGCAGATGGTGGAGACATCACACTTGATGTATTTCATGGTGTCATAAATCGCCATACCTGCAGTCACAGAGCCACCGGGGCTGTTGATGTAGAACTGGATGTCCTTGTCCGGGTCCTGTGCCTCTAAGTACAGAAGCTGTGCTACGATAAGGCTGGCAGTTACATCATTGACTTCCTCGTAGAGGAAAATAATTCGGTCGTTCAGCAGTCGGGAGAAGATATCATAGGATCTCTCTCCGCGACTGGTCTGCTCAACAACATAGGGGACTAAACTCATATTCATAACTCCTTTCACTGTATCGGCCACATAAAGTGTAACCGCGTAGAAGGAAAATTATTCCTCGGTCTTAGCGGGAGCTACCACGACTGCGGAGTCGGAGATCAGCTTGGCAGCCTTGCGGACCTGCATATCGCCCTTGAGATCGGCAGCCTTGATAGCATCCTTGACAGCTTCAACAGTCATCTGATATCTCTCTGCCATGTTGGCATACTCAGCCTCGACCTCGTCATCGGCAACCTCAATGCCCTCGGCAGTGACAACTGCATCCAGGAGAACATTGATCTTAACAGCGTTCTCGGCACCGGGGCGGAGGCTGTTCTTGATAGCGTCCATGTTACCGCCCAGCATCTGAGCATATGCCTCCAGGGAAGCACCCTGTGCACGGAGCTCGTAATCCATACGCTCCATCTCACGCTCCAGCTCCTCGTCGATCATGGAGGCGGGGATCTCAGCGGTCATGTTGGCAACTGCCTTCTCAATAGCGGCACTCTGGAATGCACGGTCGATGCCCTCCTGCTTACGGGTGAGCAGGGTCTTCTCGATGTCGGCACGGAGCTCCTCTACGGTATCGAACTCGGAAACGTCCTTAACGAACTCGTCATCGATAGCGGGAACCTTGGTCTCCTTGACCTCGTGGAGCTTGATGTGGAATACAGCGGCTGCGCCTGCCAGCTCCTCGGAATGATACTGCTCGGGGAAGGTAACGTTAATGTCTCTCTCCTCGCCTGCGGTCATGCCTACGACGTGCTCCTCGAAGCCGGGAATGAAGCTGCCGGAGCCCAGCTTGAGCTCGTGCTTCTCAGCCTTGCCACCCTCGAAGGGTACGCCATCCTTGAAGCCCTCGTAATCGATCACAGCGGTATCACCCAGTTCTGCTGCACGGTCTACTACGGAGACGGATGCGGTGTTGTTGGCCATACGCTGGATCTCGGAGTCGATCTCCTCTGCGGTAACGGTAGCCTCTGCCTTCTCGACTTCGATGCCCTTGTACTCGCCCAGAGTGACCTCGGGATACAGATCGGTAACGATGGTGAGGATGACACCGTCGGTGTCGGAAACTTCCATGTTGGTGACAGAGGGACGACCTACTGCCTTAATGTCCTGGGACAGAACACATTCCACATAGATCTGGGGGAAGAGCTCGTTGAGAGCATCTTCGTAAAATACATGCTTGCCATAGTACTTCTCGATCATGCCACGGGTAGCCTTGCCCTTGCGGAAGTTGGGAACGGTGAATTCCTTGCGGGTCTTGTTGAAGACGGACTGAATGGCGGGCTCCAGATCTTCCTTGGTGATCTCGGCAATGATGGTAGCCTGGGAAGCGGTCTTTTCGAGATTGGTAACTTGCATAACAAATTCCTCCTATGAGTTATCTTTCTATTCTTTATAGTTAGCCGAACTATTTTAACAGATAATCGGTAAAATTACAAGCACTTTTTTGTAAATTCCCGTTATTTTATAAGAATCGGCTTAAATTTAATAAAATCAGCGGCACAGAGATGGAAATCCGTGCCTTCAAAGTTGCCTTCGATGGCAAGCTTGTGGCTCTCACCGTGTAGGTGACCGTAATAACAGGCTTCTACACCGTACTGTTTCAGCAGGGACAGGATCTCGGGGCACTCGTATCCCCTGTAACGGGGGGGATAGTGGAGGAAACACAGCTTGCGCCGCTCCCCCGCTGCCTTGAGAGAGGTCTCCAAACGGATGAGCTCACGCTTGAAGATCTTGTCATTATGACTGCCCTCTGCCGCATCCTCCTCAAAGAACCACCCACGGGTACCGCAAATGGCAATATCCTCGTATTCGTAGAAATTATTATTGAGGATGTACATGTTGGTAAAGCCCTCGGCTTCGCAAAATTTATAGAATTTGGTGGCGGTTGTCCACCAATAATCGTGATTGCCCTTGAGAATGATCTTGCGACCGGGTATGGCATTGATGAAGGCAAAATCCTCCCGTGCCCCGGCCAGATCTAAGGACCATGTCAGATCCCCTAAGAGAATGGTGGTATCCTCGGGACCGATGATAGAGAGTCCTTGTCTAAGCTTGTCCATATAACCATTCCATACACCGCCGAATACATCCATGGGCTTATCCACGGACAGGGACAGATGGAGATCGCCTATTGCATAGAGGGACATTAGCTCCTCCTCCCTATGAGACGGTCCAAATTGCTGTAGAACAGGTTATCGAGGATATCGGACCCGAATCCTCTGCCCTGCAGATATGTGTAGAAATGATGATAGTCGGATACATCATGGAATCCCTTAGGCAGGACGTCACAGCCGTCTAAATCGCCACCCAAACAAATATGATCCGGTCCACAAATCCTAAGCATATGCTCTAAGTGGCGCAGGAGAGTATCGAAATCTGCCTCTTGACCAAGAAAGGGAACATAGAGATTAAGACCAACCAACCCCCCGGTGTCACGGATGGCTGTGAGCTGATCATCCGTCAGATTGCGGCTGTGATCCCATACACTGCGGCAGTTGCTGTGGCTGGCAAGGATGGGCTTGTGAGTCATCTTGATCAGATCCCAGAAAGCAACCTCGGACAGGTGGCTCACATCTATGAGGATGCCGGTGTCCTCGGCATTGCGGACATAGGCTCTGCCACGGTCTGTCAGACCCTTGTCACTCTTATGGAAGCCGGCAAGTGCATTGTCGTAATTCCAAGTAAGGGTAGACATGACAAAGCCCTGTCGAGCAAGGTCATAGAGCTGCTCCGGGTCACAGTCGATGACCTCGGCACCCTCTACGGAAAAATGAGGCTTGACCCATGTCTGACCCTGCAGACATTCCGCAAAATGACGGAAGCACTGCCGGTACTCCTCCCTTGAGATCTCCCACTTGGAGCCCGTCAAGGAGCAGAAGGCAAAGACCTGTCGGTATTCCGAGAAGTCGGCAGCCTTAATACTGTCGATATGGCAGGTGTTCTGAATCAGGGTTTCCTTCCGTACCCATAGCTCGTAAGGGGTATCGGCATGAGAATCAAATAAACGTATCATTGAAAGGCATCCTCCAGATGGTGAATAATAGGGCTCTTGGTATCGGCACCCTCGGGGGCATAGATCTCCACTACATCGAAGCGTACAGGCTTGTCCGTAGGCTTCTGAGACAGGTAATAAGCGGCGGTGGCACGAAGTCGGTGCTGCTTATGATAATCGACGAATTCACGTCCTTGTGCAAAGGTGGCAGATTTGCGTGTCTTGACCTCTACAAAGACCAGTGTGTACCGATCCTCTACGATCAGATCGATCTCCCCCATGCGACATTGAAAATTGGAGGCGATGAAGCGATAGCCCTTTTTCCTCAGATATTTCCGAGTGAGCTTCTCTCCCCAATCACCGATCTGCCTTGCGTGCATAGAAGCTCTTGAGGAAGGTCCTGCGGTGGGCGGGACAGGCATCAAATTCTTCTAGGGCGGCATAGTGCTTCTTGGTGCCGTAGCCCTTATGTATAGCAAAGCCGTATTGAGGATAGGCAGCGTCCAGCTCCATCATATAATGGTCACGAGTGACCTTGGCAAGGATAGAGGCGGCTGCAATATTGGCACTGCGGCTATCTCCCTTGACAATGGTCTTAAGGGGAAGCTCCCCTAAGTCCGGCTCACGGTTACCGTCAATGAGAACATAATCCGGCTTGACGCTGAGTGCCTCAACTGCCCTTCTCATTGCCAGGAAGGTAGCCTGCAGAATGTTGATATCGTCGATCTCCTGCTCGGAGACCATAGCAATGCCGTAGGCAACGGCACTGTCTGTGATGATGCGGTAGAGCTCCTCACGCTTCTTCTCGGTGAGTTTCTTGGAGTCGTTTAGTCCGGGGATCTCCAGATCTGTAGGCAGGATCACTGCGGCGGCGCATACGGGGCCTGCAAGGGGTCCTCTGCCTGCCTCATCCACTCCGCATATGAGGCTGTAGCCCTTATCTATCGCCTCATGCTCAAAGTTCCATAATTCTGTCATAACTACTCCTTTATTCGTCCGGCGTAAAGCCGTATCTCTGTCTGAGACCGCTGGTGATCACGTGGAAGATCACAGTGCCGTCGGCATGATCCTCACGGTCCACGATGTCCTCCTTGCTCTTGCAGTAGGTCATAACCACTGCCTCGGGATCATCGGTCTCGATCTCCGATACGAAAACATCACGCATCTGATTATTACTGCAGGAATTAAAGATCTCACGAATCATCTCATATCTCATTGGGTGCCTCCAGGGTAAAACGTCCGATCTTACAGCTACGGTATTCCTCTAAGAGGATCTTGGCCATCCGCTCTGTGTTAAGCTCCCCACGTGCAAGGAGGAAGCCACGCTTACGGGCGCCCTCCTCTAAGAGGGCATAGCCCGGTGTCCCCGGGGGCATGTCGATCTTATAGCGATCCAAGAGTGCCTGAGGATAGCGAGTATGGAGCATCTGCATCAAATGGCAGGCAAGGGTCTCTAAGTCCACGACGTCATCCTTGACCGCACCGGTATAGGCAAGACGTCTGCCTACCTCCTCGTCCTCGAACTTGGGCCACAGGATACCGGGGGTATCCAGCAGGAGCAAGCCTTGATCCACAGTGACCCATTGCTTACCACGGGTCACACCCGGGCGGTTCTCTGCTTTGGCACCCTTGCGACCGGAGATCTGATTGATGAAGGTGGACTTGCCAACATTGGGGATGCCCACGATCATGAGCTTAAGGGGTTTGTTGACATAGCCCTTCTCGGCGTAGCGCTGTAGCTTATCAGCCAATAGCTCACGCATGGCAGGAACAAAGCGATCGATACCCTTGCGACTCTTGCAATCCGTACAGACCACTGCAAAGCCCAGGGATCTGAAATAATCCGCCCATCGAGCGGTCATGTTGGGGTCGGCAAGGTCTGTACGGTTAAGGATCACCATACGAGGCTTGCTGCCACAGATGGAAGCGATGTCGGGATTTCGGCTGGAAAGAGGAATCCGTGCATCTAAGATCTCGCAGACAGCGTCTACCAGCTTGAGATCCTCCTCCATCTTGCGACGGGTCTTGGTCATATGACCGGGGTACCAGTGGATGTTCATCTTGTCATCCATTAAGAGATCCCCCCTACTCTGCTCCAATCTCTGGGCTCAAACTCGTCTCCACCGGGGAATACGATCATAAGCACCTTGCCAAGAACCTGGTCCAGCTTGATCTCGCCGATGGAGTGTACACGGCTGTCGGAGGAATTGTTGCGGTTGTCACCCATGACAAAGATATGCCCCGGGCTGACGGTGGTGGTAAACTGTGTGGGATCCCCGTCCTCATCCTGCTCGAAATAATAGGGATACATGGGCTCCAGAATATAGGGCTCCTCTAAGAGGACACCGTCCACGTATACATGGGCATAGCCGTCAGCGTCCATACGAATAAGGACGGACTGCCCCTCGGTGGCGATGACACGCTTTACAATAGGTTCACCATCCTGGAAGGTCAGCTCACGGGCAACAACCACATCTCCGTATTCCAGATCACCCATAATGAAGTTGCTCTCCAGTGCCAGATAATCCTTGTGATGGAGGGTGGGGAGCATAGATTCTCCGTTGACACCTACAAGGCGGACACAGAAGACAAATACCAGGGTAATGGCTGCCAGAATGTATACCAGGTCGTGGAGCAGGGAGTAAATATCATAGAGAACCGAAGTCTTTTCCTCTACAGGTGGGGTCTGTGCCTCCTCGGCAGAGGGGGCTTGCTGTGTCAGCTCTGACTGCAGATCGGTGGGCAGATGTTCTTGTTCCATTCCAGTTCCTTCCTTTCTTTCTGCTTTGATATAAGAACAGGGATATTCAATACCCCATAATGAACCAAAGTATATTATACACTATATCCCGAAAGAAATAAAGTCTCTTTTTTCAGTTTTTTTACGGTCTCTTTTTTCAGTTTTTTTACGGTAACGGAAACGGGGGCACCTGTGAAGGTGCCCCCCTAAGGTAGGATTATTTGCAGAGATAGGTAGTAAAGTCCACGATGGTATAGTCGATGTCACGCTCTGCCTCGATATCACAGATATGCTGCAGAGACAGAACCTGATCGGAGCTGAGGTCGGGATTGTCGGTCAAGATGAAGCAGTTAACCTTCTCACCGCTATAGAGGTCCTCGCCGGAAATCTCGGTAAAATACTTGAAGGGTCCGATCTGATTCTCACTATAGGTATCCAGGGTGTAGAGAGAATACTGGTCGTGGGAATAATACAGGTCGGAGAACCAATGATGAGAAGCATTAAAATAGACGATACGCAGAGAAATCTTCTCCTTGGCTCGGCTGACCTTAAGGAAATGTTCCCAATAGTCAATTCCGCGTACACGGGGTGTTGTAGCACCCTCGTCCCACTGGAGAACCAAGCAGCCGTCCTTAAGTGCCTGCTCAGGTGTATACTCGTCGGGGAGATTGGTGAACTTAAAGACCTCGGTAGGGGTACCGCCGGTCTCCGGAGGGATTCCTACGACTGCCCAATCATCTTCCGTCTTCTTGCCACAGGCAGAAAGGAGAAGAGACAGCAGTAAAATTGCGGTCAAAAGAAGAGCCAGCTTTTTCATCATTCGCCTCCCATAACGGCCTTGTGGAACACCTTCTTCCCCTTGCGGATCTTGAGACCTGCAGTAAGCTGCTCCGATGTATAGGCTACGTCGATGCTTGCAACCTTCTCCTCGTCGACGAAAACGCCGCCCTGCTGAACAAGACGTCTTGCCTCGGACTTGGTGGGAGCCAGCTTGCAGGCAAGCATCAGATCCATAATGCCGATCTTGCCGTCCTTGAGCTGTTCGGGGAGAATCTCGGTGGTAGGCATGTTGGAATCGTCAGCACCGCCGCCGAAGAGTGCCTTGGCTGCCTGGCGAGCCTTGTCAGCCTCTTCCTCGCCGTGGACCAGCTTGGTCAGCTCGTAGGCAAGGATCTCCTTGGCAGTGTTGAGCTGGCTGCCCTCCCAGCCGTCCATCTCGTTGATCTGCTCTAAGGGCAGGAAGGCCAGCATACGGAAGCACTTAAGGACATCATCATCAGCAACGTTACGCCAGTACTGGAAGAATTCGAAGGGAGTGGTCTTGTTGGGATCCAGCCATACGGCACCCTTGGCAGTCTTGCCCATCTTCTTGCCCTCGGAGTTGAGCAGCAGGGTGATGGTCATGGCGTGCGCATCCTTGCCCAGCTTGCGCCGGGTCAGCTCGGTGCCACCCAGCATGTTGCTCCACTGATCATTGCCACCGAACTGCATATTACAGCCCATGTTCTGATACAGATGGTAGAAGTCGTAGGACTGCATGATCATGTAGTTGAACTCCAGGAAGCTCAGACCCTTCTCCATACGCTGCTTATAGCACTCGGCACGGAGCATATTATTGACGGTGAAGCATGCACCCACCTCACGCAGTAGCTCAACATAGTTCAGATCCAACAGCCAATCGGCATTGTTGACCATCTGAGCCTTGCCCTCACCGAATTCGATAAAACGCTCCATCTGCTTCTTGAAGCAGGCACAATTATGGGCGATGGTCTCCTTGGTCATCATGGACCGCATATCGGTACGTCCGGAGGGATCGCCGATCATGGCAGTACCACCACCGATAAGAGCGATAGGACGGTTGCCTGCCATCTGCAGACGCTTCATCAGACACAGAGCCATAAAGTGACCTACATGGAGGGAATCTGCAGTGGGATCAAAGCCGATATAGAAGGTTGCCTTGCCATTGTCGATCATCTCGCGGATCTCGTCTTCGTTGGTAACCTGGGCAATCAGACCACGGGCAACCAGTTCATCATAAAGTTTCATTCGTATTCCTCCTCAAATTCATATGCCCAGTCCTCTGTTTCTGCCGAATTTTCATCGTATTCTTCGATGACGGGAACATGATGGGCATCGTAATATGTGACCCAATCCCACTGTTCGTAAGGAACGTAGGAAATGGAAACCGTCCCGTAAGACGGGAAATTATAGTAATCGGATAGCTGTTGCTCGGTGTCCGACAGGATCCGCTGTTCATAAGGGGCAGTGGGAAGCACGATCTGTGTAACACCGGCGGAAAGGCTCTCGCGGATATGGGTGTCTACGGTGGAACGGTAATATCCGTTAAGGGCTGTGATGTAAGATAGGGCAAGAATCCCTATTATTGCAAAGATCATCAAGGGCTTGCGAATGACCTTCTCTAATCTGCTATAGCGGTGCAGGGCATAGAAATAGGTCAATGCCGTAATAGCGACCAGGCACAGATAGGGAATGTACAACACATATGGCTGAGCTGTGGCACAGAAGGAGTAAACTATGACGAATACACCTGCGGCAATGAGGCTCAGTCGTACCCGAAGGATCACGCGATCCTTACTGACATAATGCTGCATAGTGCGGAGAATACCGTAGCCGTAGGCGATAACAGCCGCCAGCTTAAGCACGGTCAGATAGCGATAAAGCACAGTGTAGGGTCGAATGGCTACACCCAACACATTTAGCAGGATAAACAGTCCCGTAGGCAACAGCAGGAGCAACAGGGTCTTGTTGCAGTTCTTAGATCGCTCGGAGCGGATAGGCTGTATTAAGAGCAGACAGGCTAAAGTCAGCAGACCTATGAGCAGAAGATTCTCGGTAAATAACTGATCCAGTGCCACTGTAAACTGATCCACCATGTCATAGAAGCTGTCAATAAACCGATCCTGACCACCGGAAACCAGCAGGCTGAGGATAAAGCCCAACAGAGCACCGAAGGTGTGTGCTCCCAGATGGAAGGAAAATCCATGCTTGCGGGTCAGCAGAAGGAGCAGAATCAAAGAAACCAAAAGGATGGCAACACCGATACTCTCTGTAAAGAACTGGGATACAAAACCGCTTACAAACAGGAAAGGGATCTTCCAAGCCTTCTTGCGACCCTTATAAGTGAACAGATCGGAAACGGTAAACAGATACAGCATGGTAAGGAATGCAGGGATCAGAACAGAAACCGCTCCCTTAACACTTGCAAGTGTATGGGCAAAGAGCTTAGACGGAGCCAGGATCCCCAACAGCAGAACAGCGTAATAGGAATAAGAACGCTCGGCTCCACAGTAGAAAAGCAAGGTGATCAGTGCGAAGCAGAGCATGGCGGCAATGACCACATGGCGCAGGACCGGGACATCCACACACATTGCTCCCAGGAAAGCCGATAGGTAGTTCCCACCGGATTCTGCCGCGGTATCCAGCCAGGCTGCTGCGCCCCCCTCGGCAACCTGTGTTGCAAGGCTAAGGTCACTGCCTGTGAGAGACAGACCGTATGTAAAGAGCAATAGGAGACAACAGACGATGGCAAAGGGAAGAAGTTTTTTGGAATATTTTTGGAAATGATTGGATTTCATGATTCAAGATCTCCTGTTAACATTTCTTCTGCACTGAGGAGTGTGGTTTCGGTTATGGTGGCACCACCGATCAAACGGGCAAGCTCTGCCTTGCGTCCCTCACGATCCTGGGGAGTAACGGTAGTATAGGTCCTACCCTCCCGTTCACCCTTGGCAATTAAGAAGTGGGTGGATGCCAGAGCCGCAATCTGGGGCAGGTGTGTCACGCATAGGACCTGCTTGCCGAGGGCTACCTTGCGGAGTTTCTCAGCCACCCGCTGGGCGGCTCTGCCGGATACACCCGTATCTACCTCGTCAAAGACAAGGGTGGGGATCCGATCTCTGCCGGAGAGTACGTTCTTCATAGCAAGCATGATACGGGCAAGCTCACCGCCGGAGGCTACCTTGCTCAGTGGCTTAAGGGCTTCGCCTGCATTGGCAGACATATAGAAAGCCACAGTATCGGCACCCAAGGGCCCTAAGTCGGTCTCGGTGAATTCGCAGGAAAATTGGACTTTTTTCATATCCAGGTCAGACAGCTCCTTTAGGAGCATTGCAGACAGGGAGAGGGCTGCCGTCCTTCTACCCTCTCGCAGAGCCATGGCACGGTTCCAACCCTCCTGCTCTGCAAGGGTCAGCTCTTTCTTAAGCTGCCGGATTCGATCATCTGCAAACTCCATGTCGTCCAGCTCTGCCTTGGCCGATTCGAGGTAGTCCAGGATATCTGCACAGGTCACACCGTATTTGCGACGGAGCCTATGGATCAGATCCAGCCGTTCCTCGATCTGCTCCAGCTCATCGGCAGAAAAGGACAGATCATAGCACCGATCCTGCAACTGCTCGCCTATGTCCCGTACACGGTACATAAGATCGGAGAGGATTTCGTGGAGCTCAACGAGGGACTCGTCAAAGCGGCAGAGTCTGCCGATAGACCGCTCTGCCTGTGCCAGAAGATCGGCGGCACCCTCGGTGCCATCTCCCCCATCCACTGCAGTAAGAGCCTCGTTTAAGCCGTCGGACAGCTTCTCGGCATTCTGAACGATCTTGCGTCTTGCCTCTAACTCCTCGTCCTCTCCTATCTTGAGCTTGGCAGAGGAGATTTCATTGATCTGGTGCTTAAGGGTCTCCATACGGCGGAGCTTCTCACTTTCGTCCATGGAGAGCCTGTCGATCTCTGTGCGGAGTCTGCGGATGTTGTCATAAGCCTCGGTATAGTCTCGGAGGAGCTCCTCGGTCTCACCGAAGCTGTCTAACATGGTCAGATGGTAGGTCTCGTCAAAGAGTGCGGCAGAATCGTGCTGGCCGTGAATATTGATGAGACGGAGCCCCAGCTTCTTGAGGATGCTGACTGTTACGGGAACACCGTTGACTCGGCAGACATTCTTACCGTCTAAGTGGATCTCACGGTGGATCATGAGCTCCTCGTCATAGGGGACCCCATTGTCCTCAAACCAATCCATAGGAGGTACTTGATCGAATATCCCACGTACTGTCGCCTTGGTAGTCCCGGTACGGATCATATCCCGATAGGCTCGCTCCCCCATAATGGCTGAGATGGCATCGATGACAATTGACTTACCGGCACCGGTCTCGCCTGTTAATACATTAAATCCCTCACCGAAGGAAATATCCGCTTCCTCGATGACTGCAATATTCTCGATATGTAAAAGGCGAAGCATAGATCTCAGTCAAGCATACGACGGATCTCGGAACAGAAATCCAACGCAGCATCGGCATCCCGCATAATGACCAGGGTAGTATCGTCGCCGGATAGGCAACCTACGACCTCGGGCATATTAAGGGCATCAATATTGGCACCTGCCGCGGCACCCAGACCGGGCATGGTGCGGATCACGACTTGATTGTAGGCACAATCGATCTTGGTAACGCATTCTCTGAAAATGACACGGAACCGATCATCGAAATGATCCGGCTCGTTCTTCATGGCGACACTGTAGCGGTAGCCACCGCAGCCATCGAGAGTCTTAATGATCCGAAGCTCCTTAATATCACGGGAAACGGTAGCCTGGGTGCTCTTATAGCCGCTGTCATGGAGCTCCTTAAGGAGTTGATCCTGGGTCTCAATATTCTTCTCGCTGATGATGGAAAGAATTTTCTTCTGACGATGAGATTTCATATTTCCCCCTATTTTAATTTATTCTTGACGATGTCGAAAAAACTACGGTCACTGAGACGTACAAGCTTGGTTACGTATCGGGATCTGGTAATAGTCACGGTGTCGCCGGTATTCAGACGGACAGCTCTGCCCCCATCCACGGACAGGAAGGCATTCTTACGACCGATCCTGCCAATATCCACGGTGATCCGCCTCTGTGCAGATGTGACCATAGCCTTGGTCATCATGTCGTGTGCGCAAATGGGTGTGATAATAAAGTTGTGTGCAGAGGGCTCTACAATGGGACCGCCTGCGGACATGGAATAGGCGGTGGAGCCTGTTGGGGTGCTGATCACAACGCCGTCTCCACCGAAGGACATCATCTCGATGCCGTCGCATTTAACACCTAACTGGATGGTACGGGCCACTGCACCCTTGGTGATCACTGCATCATTGAGGGCATCGTCCTCCAGTATGACCTGTCCCTCGTGGACAGCTCTGACATGGAGCATCATACGCTCGTCAATGGTATACTCGTCATGGGCAAGACGGGCAAGCTGGGATAGCTCGGAGCTCTCCAGCTCAGCCATGAAGCCCATAGTGCCGATGTTGACTCCCAGAACAGGAACTCCTGCCCGGGTCGCTGCCTTGGAAGCATGTAAGATGGTGCCGTCTCCGCCGAAGCAGATCAAGAGTTCTGCGTCCCGTAGCTCCCGCTGCAGATCGTGAAGCTCGATATCACGGGGCATTTCAAAGTTGCGATCCACGTCAAAAGCGAGACAGGTTCGGGAGTCGATCCCTGCGTCACGGAGGATCTGGGCAGCTAAGGAAGCATATTTAAAGTTCTTATCCCGATAGGGATTGGGGGTCATGATTACTTTTTTCATAGCTGTTCATGGGCGGCTGCCACAATGGCAGGAATGTCTGCCACGATACCGTCCCTATCCTCCATTGCAAGATGGCCTAAAAATTCGATGTTACCCTCGGGACCCTTAACAGGTGAGAAGGTCAAATTACGTAATGTCATATTTAATTCGCCGGCAAGAGCAACGAATTGCTCCAAAACCTGACGGTGAACTGCGGGGTCACGGACGACACCCTTCTTTCCCACATTGTCCTTGCCTGCCTCAAACTGGGGCTTAATGAGGCAGAGGATCTGTCCTGTGGGCTTAAGGAGCTGACGAATGGCAGGCAAAACGATTCGCAGGGAGATGAAGGATACATCTACTACAGACAGATCCAGAGGCTCACCCAGATCCTCCGGGGTTACATAGCGGATGTTGGTACGTTCCATACAGACCACACGGGGATCTGTACGGATGCTCCAGGCAAGCTGTCCGTAGCCAACGTCTATGGCAAAGACCTTGCTGGCACCCTTCTGCAGGAGACAATCGGTGAAACCACCGGTGGATGCACCGGAGTCGGAGCACACATATCCTGTAGGATCAACACCGAAGTCTCTAAGGGCTTTCTCCAGCTTAAGACCTCCCCGGCTGACATAGGGACAGTGACTGCCCCGAACCTCGATCCGAGCCTCGTCGTCAAAGGTAGTGCCGGCTTTATCACATTTCTGTCCGTCTACATAGACCTGACCACTCATGATCACAGCCTGTGCCTTACTACGGCTGTCGCAGAATCCCTGCTGTACCAGCAACAGATCCAATCGCTCTTTATGCTTCATGTTCCAACACCTCCCGGGCTGCTTTGGCTATAGATGGGGCATCAATGCCACACAGACGGTACAGCTCTTGAACTGTGCCGTGTTCAATAAAGGCGTCTCCAACATTACAGGTAACGGTGGGGACAAGAATGTTCCTGGTACGGAGCAAGGCGGCGATCTCACGACCGACACAGCCGTTGCGGACTGTCTCCTCGGCTACCAGGAGGTGACCTGTCTTGCGGACGGATGCCGCAATGGTATCTAAGTCAATGGGCTTGACGGAGTTGAGCTTAATGACCTCTGCACAGATCCCCTGCTCCTCAAGGAGTCGGGCAGCAGAAAGAACCTCGTTTATAAGGACTCCGTAGCCGATCATGGTAATATGGGTCCCCTGCTTCATCACAGGGTGAGCAACGACCTGTGTCAGAGCGCCGTCACAGCCTCGGGGGTAGCGGACGACCACAGGTCCGTCCATATCAAATACTGCTTGCCACAGCATTTTCTCCAGCTCAGCCTGATTAGAGGGGCACAGGATCTGCATATTGGGGACAGACCGTAGGAAGCTGATGTCAAAGATACCCTGGTGTGTCTCCCCATCAGAGCCGACCAAACCTGCCCGATCCACAGCAAAGACTACATGGAGATTCTGCATGGCTACATCCTGAAGGATCATATCATATGCACGCTGGAGGAAGGTGGAATATACAGCTACCACAGGAATGCCACCTGCTATAGCAAAGCCACCTGCCATAGATACAGCATGTCCCTCGGCGATCCCTACATCCATACAGCGCTCCGGGAATCTGGCAGCGAACTGGCCTAACCCGGTACCGTTGATCATAGCAGCGGTAATGGCACACAGGCGAGGCTCCCGCTCTGCGATCTTGCAGAGGGTATCGCCGAAGGTATCGGAGAAGGAACAACTTCCCTTGGTCTTGGTGCTGCCGTCCTCCGGGTCAAAGACACCGATGCCGTGGAACACATGGGGCTTGTCCTCGGCGGGCTTGTAGCCCCTGCCCTTCTGAGTGATGACATGGAGCAGAACGGGCTTGCGGCATTCTTTTACAAGGCGGAGCATATACTCCAGTCTGTCTAAATCATGTCCGTCTACAGGTCCGTAATACTCAAAGCCCATTTCCTCAAACAAGGTGGTACCTAAGACAATGCCCTTGTAGCGATCCTTCATGCGGGAGGTAAAATCATAGAAGCTCCGACCGCCGGGAAGGGCATGGGTCACGGTACGGTATGCCTTCTTGACCCGGAAATATCCGGGTCGGGTCCTGAGGTGGGACAGATACTTGGACAGTCCCCCAACATTGGGGTTAATGGACATGCCGTTGTCATTGAGGATTACAATGAGGGGCTCGTTACTCTCCCCCGCGTCGTTCATGGCCTCATAGGCAAGACCGCCGGTCATGGCTCCGTCACCGATCATGGCAATGACGTGGTAATCCTTATTGAGCATGGTCCTTGCCCGTGCCATACCCAGAGCGGTAGACACTGAGGAGGAGGCATGTCCTGCAACAAAGGCATCGCAGGGGCTCTCTGTGGGCTTGGGGAAACCTGCCATACCGCCCAGACAGCGGAGCCGGTCAAAGTCCTTGCGACGTCCCGTTAATAATTTGTGGACGTAGGACTGATGTCCTACATCGAATAACAATCGATCCCGTGAGGTGTCAAATACACGCTCCAGGGCAACCGTAAGCTCTACTACACCCAAATTGGATGCAAGATGGCCGCCGGTCTTGGAAACGCTATCTACCAGGAAGCTACGGATCTCCTCACATAATTGAGGCAGGTCCTTGGGCTCCAGGGCAAGTAGCTGTTCCCGTGTGTCTATCTGATCAAGCAATTTCATGCTCTGCACAACCTATCTAAATCATCTTACTCGTTTGCGTTTGTATTTCACCTGTTCCGTCTGCGAAACAGGGATTTCATATAATAGAGAGATTTGGAGACAATATTGACAATGTCTGTAGCATTTTTCATAGCCAAATTTTTGCCACAAGCCTTGCCTGCAATGGTCACGCCTGCCACAAGAGCCGACATAAGGAGCTGTGCTACCATATCTGAGCCCATAGAGGACAGTGCCTTGACGGCAATGGCGGCAGAGGCAGAACCGGATACAACACCGCAAATATCTCCTACCACGTCGTTACAGAAGCTGGAGACCTTCTCGGCACTGCGCAGGAGCTTGAGAGCCTCGGCCGCACCGGGTAGCTTCTTGGAAGCCATGGAATGGAATGGCTTTTCGTTGGCGGACATGACAGCCACGCCGACTATATCAAAGAGAATGCCTAAGAATACGATCAGTAGCAGAACCGTAAAAGCAGCACCCACTCCCGCATTGGCAAATACGCTGGAGGATATCAGGGAAATGGTGGAAGAAATAACAACTGTTAGGAGAAAAAGAAATATAATCCATCTAAGCTGACTTTGTTTCTTGTGCTTCTTTTTCCGCTTCTTGTGCGGGACAGGTTCCTTACTGTTCAAGGATCTCCCTCCTATGAAAGAATGGTGGCAGCAGGCAAAGTTAACCTTACGGCTTAGGTCGGGTAGGCTTTCCCCTTTGACTACAGTGCGTCACCACACTGCCGTTTCCGTTTAAAGTCGCGTCGGAGCGTTACCGGATTCCGAGACCCGATTGCCACTTAGTCCGTACTGCAATCCCTTGCCTGCCCTGTTACGACAGCCTAGGTGATTTCCACAACATCACACACCGATTCTATCCTCTTTTGCAGGCATAGTTTCAAGAGGCAATATCGCCGTCATCTGCGGCCACAGATGCGAGCGCCTGACTCCCCTATCCCCATATGTCCACGCAAGGCAGGCTACACTGCACACAGCAACGCGATTCTGCGCACTGCATTGCAGGTTCATTTCCCGTATCGTACGCAGTCCGGGTTTGATAACGGAACGGCTGTCGCACAATATCAGGTCTCCACGGAATCCGGGTCGGTTGGCACATGCCATTGCGCCTCGCCCGAAAACCTTAACCCCCAGCACCCACCCTAATCTGGGCGAAAAAAGCAAGCACCAGGGACTTCATCGATATGCCCTTTAAAGGATTTTTAGGCCCTTCTTCAAATCGGTGGGCTTTGACTAGGATACAGCGCCACCAGCCTAATCATATCATATAAGCGGAAATTTTACAAGTGGTAATTTGAATATTTTCATCCGATATTGCATAAATGGCATTTAAGACGACTTAACGACCGATTATTTACGGAGATTAAATAGAAGTCGTTGCCTTTTTTGTAGATCTGTGATATGATATGCGGAAGAAAGAGAAAGGAGCAATCATATGCGCTTCTTAGGATACGAGATCTCCTCCCCTACTGTACTGGCACCTATGGCAGGTGTGACGGACTATGCATACCGCTGTATCTGTGCAGAGCTGGGTGTAGGTGTGACAGTGACTGAAATGGTGTCCTCCAGAGCTCTGGTATATCAGGACAAAAAGAGTCGTAGCCTCCTGCGTAAGAACCCTGGGAGTCTGTGCGGTGCGCAGATCTTCGGCAATGATCCACAGATCATGGCAGAGGCGGCACAATTGGCAGTGGAATACAGTGGCTGTGATTTTATCGACATCAATATGGGCTGCCCCATGCCCAAGATCGCCAATAACGGCGACGGTAGCGGTCTGATGAAGGATATTCCCCTTGCGGGGCGTATTGTTAAGGCGGTTTCGGAGGCTGTATCCATCCCTGTTACGGTTAAGACCCGTCTGGGCTGGGACAAGAGCTCTATCCATGTGGTAGATATGGCAAAAGAGCTGGAAGCTTGCGGTGCAAAGGCCATTGCTGTCCACGGCAGGACCAAGACCATGCTCTATTCCGGCAAAGCTGATTGGGATGAGATCGGCAAGGTGGTACAGGCGGTCAAGATCCCTGTGATTGCCAATGGTGATCTGACCTGTGGGGAGGATGCTCTCCGATGTAGGGCCCACAGTGGTGCAGAGCTGTTTATGGTGGGCCGTGCCGCCTTCGGTGATCCCTGGGTATTCCCTCGGATCCATAGTGCTCTTGCCGGATTGGAGAACACCCACAGACCTCCCTTAGAGGAACGACTGTCCGTTGCACAGAGACAGTTTGACCTTGCCTTAGAGGACAAAGGCGAGCATATAGCCTGTCTGGAGGCACGCAAGCAACTTGCCTGGTATCTGCGAGGTGTACCCCACAGCAACTATTATAAGGATAAGATCTCCCATATTGCATCCTGTGCGGAGGTTTATGAGATCATCCATGCCATGAAACGAGATCTGAGGTGAGTGACATAACAGAAATCGATTTGATAAAAAAAGCTGCCAAGGGTGATCCCTCGGCTTTTGAAGAACTGATGCTCCAACATCAGACCCAAGTGTACAATCTATGCTATCGCATGACGGGCAATGCCGAGGACGCAGAGGATATGACCCAGGAGACCTTCTTAAAGGCGTGGAAATATTTGGAGGGATTCCATATGGATTCCGCTTTCTCAACATGGCTGTATCGATTGGCAAGCAATTCCTGTCTGGATCTGTTACGGAGCAAGAAGCGTAAACCTACCATCTCCCTGGTGCAGGAGGATGAAGATGGAGAAGAAATGGTATTTGACCCTGTTGATCCCTCGGATCAGCCCGATGAGCTTCTCCTTAAGAAGGAAGAACGTCAGATCCTGCAACAGGCTCTTGCTTCCTTAGAGGACCAGCAGAGAGCGATCCTGACCCTCCGTGTGGTCAATGATATGAGCTATGAGGAGATCAGCCGGATCCTGCAGATCAAGGAAGGTACGGTTAAGTCCCGTCTTGCCCGTGCCAGAGAACATTTGCGAAAAATTATGCTCCAATTAGGGAACAAATCTCATTCCCCGTCGTCAAAAACACGGAAGGAGATTGATTATGAACTGTAATGAATATATTATCCTGATCAGTGGATCCATTGATGGTACCAATCCGGAGAAAGAAGAACAACTCCTACAGTCCCATCTGGCAGTCTGCCCCCATTGTCGCAAGGTTTTAAAGGATATGCAAGACAATGATCGGACACTTCGGAACCAAGTGCTTACCCCTCCCCTACGGATCACCCATAATGTGATGACTGCAGTCCGCAAGGATGCTGCTGCCAAGAGGCGCTCCCGTCTGCGTACCTATGTAGTGTCTATCGCTGCGGCAGCGGCGGTGCTGTGTCTGGTACTGACGGCTTCGATCAAGGTACCCGAGGTGCCGACGACGGATATGCAGGACAGCTTGCCGGATGTCTGCGCTGAAGGAACCGAGCCCTGTGCTGTTGCTCCCGATGTCCGTGAGGCAGAGGAACAGAGTGCAGCGATTCCCACCGGATCTGCCTATAGGGAGGATGCTCCCGGCACCAGATCTCGCCCCACACGTAAGGGTGCGGTTAGTCACTGCGTATTTGTAGAGCTGGCATCTCGAGAGGATCTGCCCGACGATCTGCCTAATGTCAATACAGAGGAGCTACTGTCACGTGTGACCCGCGAGGCAAGAGACTACTATTATTACGGCGGATCCATGATCTACGGCATCACCGAGATGTCCTATGAGGAGATGCTCCTATGGGAGGATCGAATCGGCGCCCGATTCCTGCAAGAGCTTACGGAAACAGAGAGCTATGTGGTAGTATTCTGTTCCGAAAGCCGCTGACCCTATTATTTTGAAATCAAACCGCCTCCCATCCACAGACTGTGGATGAGAGGCGGTTTGAATATTAGATTAGCGCCTGACCGTTGATGGTCAGCTTGAACTGCATACCCAGCTTGTGTGCTGCCTTGCGGCAGAAGGTCATACGCTGCAGGAAGATCTCGAAATAGTCCATAACAGAGCTAAATGCAGGATCGACTGTCAGCTCCAGAGTCACTGTGCTACGGTCTTCGCTGATGGTTAGCTTGGAATCTGTGACGGAGTAATTGACACGGTCGTGGATATCGAAGGTGGCGATGTCCCGATTGCGGACGCGACTACGGCGAACATCTGCCTTGTCCGCCAGGATCAGAGCGGCGGCGACTGCATTGACGGGAACACCGGTGCCCTCGTCATGGTTGCCGATGGCGGTGACGATGGTAGCAATGTCCTCAACGGGGAAATCCATGTCATTGAGGATGCGGAAAGCCATAACAGCTCCGCTCTGAGAATGCTCTACACGGTTGACTAGGTTGCCGATGTCGTGGAGATAGCCCGCGATCTTTGCGATCTCGATGGTATGGTCATCATAGCCCAAGGTGGAGAGAATGTTCCCTGCCATCTGCGCAACATGGGTCACGTGAGCAAAGCTATGCTCCGTGTAGCCAAGGGCTACAAGAGACTCGTCAGCTCGTTGGATATAGGTACGGACATTCTCATTCCGAGCAATTTCTTGAAAGGTCATAGAAGATTCTCCTTTTATCATGTGTACATTGCATGTAGTATAACAGAAGAGAGGAGAAAATGCAATAGCAATCAGAGAAAGAAAAATGACAGATTTGAAATGATTTGTAATTTTTTTTAGAGGACGGAAGACGTCAGTTTGGTAGAGATCGGTCTATGAGCGTTCCGTGGAGGACGAATCGAGCCTCTGTAAATTCGTAGCTGCAGGTAGAAAGGGTCAGAATGCGGTCATCTGCAGTGGGTTGGATCCGGGAGGTAAAAAGAGAGTGATCCGTGATCTCACGGAGCCATTTATCATAAATTCGGATAATATCAAGGAGGGGGCAACAGTTTCGTTACAGTTTCCTGTATAAAAAGGGACTATCTCTATGTGAGATAGTCCCAAAAATATAGAGGATCAGAGTGCCTTAAGGCGGGATTCGCTCTCGGTGAGCTGGGAGATGAGGGCTTCGTACTTGGCTGCCTTTTCCTTCTCGGCGGCAACGACGGCCTCGGGAGCCTTGGCAAGGAAGCCGGGATTATTCAGCTTGCCGTTGATCTGGGCAAGACCCTTCTCAGCCTTCTCCTTCTCCTTGGCGATGCGAGCAAGCTCCTTGTCTACATCTACGAGCTGTGCCATGGGCATATAGAGGGTTGCATCATGGGTGACGCAGGATGCCATGGACTCATGGCCTTCGGGCTCCTTGTCACAGACGATGACTTCCTCAGCATAGGCAAGACGGGTCATAAAGCCTACACCGGTGTTGAAGATCTCGGGCTTGGCGGTAACGATATACAGAGAGACCTTCTTGGAGGGGGGGACATTCATCTCAGCACGGCGGTTACGGACAGCACGGATAGCATTCATGATGCTCTCCATAGCGGCCTCCTCTGCCTTGAAGGACAGATCCTCACGGAACTTGGGCCACTGAGAAACCATGAGAGCCTCGCCCTCGTGGGGAATCGCCTGCCAGATCTCCTCGGTGATGAAGGGCATGAAGGGATGCATGAGGCGGAGGATCTGATCCAGGACATAGAGCAGAACCTTCTGAGCAGAGGTCTTGCTCTTGATATCCTCACCATAGAGACGGGACTTGGTCAGCTCGATGTACCAGACGCAATAGCTGTCCCAGATGAAGTCATAGACCTTCTGCACAGCAATACCCATCTCGTACTTGTCCATATTCTCAGTCACATCGGTAATGAGGGTGTTGAGCTTAGACAGGATCCACTTGTCAGCGGTCTCCAGTTCCTCCAATGCGGGAAGGGTGTTCTCCTCCAGATCCAGATTCATGAGGACATAGCGGCTGGCATTCCACAGCTTGTTGGCAAAGTTACGCATAGCCTCGCACCGCTCTACATAGAAACGCATATCGTTGCCGGGAGAGTTGGATGTCAGCATATTCATACGCAGAGCGTCGGAGCCGAAGCGGTCGATCATCTCCAGAGGATCAATGCCGTTACCCAGGGACTTAGACATCTTGCGACCCTTATCATCACGGACCAGACCGTGGATCAGAACAGTGTGGAAGGGAGTCTTGCCGGTATGCTCACAGCCGGAGAAGATCATACGGGCAACCCAGAAGAAGATAATATCATAGCCGGTAACAAGCACATCTGTGGGATAGAAGTACTTGTAGTCCTCGGCATCGGTATTGGGCCAGCCAAGGATCTCGAAGGGCCACAGTGCAGAGGAGAACCAGGTGTCCAGCACGTCCTCTTCACGGGTGATGTGCACACTGCCGCACTTTGCGCAGACGTTGGCGTCCTCACGGGATACAGTGATATGACCGCAATCGGCGCAGGTCCAGGCGGGAATCTGATGGCCCCACCACAGCTGA
>JAZRGR010000122.1:0-1294 GCA_045644345.1 Faecousia sp.
AACGATTCCTGCTTTGGGACACAGCTACACCTACACCCCTGTAGATACAATGCTCCACATGGTAGGCTGTGAAAACTGCGACCTGGCAGAAAAAGCTCCCCACAGCTATGCAGAGGGAGTCTGCATCTGCGGAGAGAAGGAGATCAAGGATCCTGTAGAGCTACCCACTCTTAAGTTAGGGCATACACTGAATTTAGCAAGTGATATCTCTGTAAACTTTGTGATCCTTAAGCAGAATTTGGAAGGCTTCGATCCCGATTCCATCTATTTAGAGTGCGTGCTGGATACCTATGAGGGGAATGAGAAAACAGGGACGCAGACTGTAAGACTGGAGCCTGTGAACAAGGGGATCCATTATTACTTCACTCTCACAGGTCTCACTGCCATACAGATGAATGACTCTATTGCTACCACCCTGTACGGAGTTAAGGACGGGCAGGTATACATCTCACCCGTAGATACCTACAGCGTTGCAACCTATGCCTACTCCCAGATGAACAACCCGGATCGAGCAGAGAGTCTCAAAATCCTGTGTGCAGACCTCTTACGCTACGGTACCAAGGCACAGATCTTTAAATCCTACCGCTTAGATGCCTTGGCAGACAGTGCTATGACAGACGCACATAAGGCATATCTGTCAGATATAAATGCTGTGACCTTTGGCAATACCAATATGGTTCTGAATGATCTACCCAATGCTCCCATTATCTGGGCAGGCAAGTCCCTGAACTTAGAGTCTAAGGTGGCTCTCAAGTTCGTCTTTCACCCTGCCGATTATGCCGGAGACCTGTCTGCGCTGACCCTGCGGATCTCCTACACGGATGCACACGGGAATGCCAAGACAGCCACCGCAGCCGATCCTGTCCTGTACAATGCCCAGTTAGGCTACTATGTATTTACAGTAGACAGCCTCCTTGCCGCAGAGCTGCGAGCAGTGGTCTCTGCGCAGATCTATGCAGGGAATACTCCTGTATCTGCCACCCTGCAATACAGCCCCGATACCTACGGCAACGGCAAGACCGGCACGCTCTTAGATCTGTGCAAGGCACTGCTTGTCTACTCCGACAGTGCAAAGAACTACTTTGCGTAGTTCCTCTGCCTGTATCTCAGTCAGGCGTTGGCTATCTGATGCATACTTTTCATCAGATAGTAGTACTAGGGAAACTCTGAATAAATAGCCATCGGCACTCAGCGAATCTTTTGTCCCAACTTTTCGGTTTGAAAAACTTGAAATACACAAAGTATTCCTGCGTTTTCCAAACCTCAATTTGGAACAAAATCTCTCGCCGATTGC
>JAZRGR010000123.1:0-13029 GCA_045644345.1 Faecousia sp.
TTCAAACCGAAAAGTTGGGACAAAAGATTCGCTGAGTGCCGATGACTATTTATTCAGAGTTTCCCAAGTTTTTCAAACCGAAAAGTTGGGACAAAAGATTCGCTGAGTGCCGACGGCTATTTATTCAGAGTTTCCCTAATACTACGGTCTAATAGAACTGTTGATTTCTATTAGAAAGCGTAACGCTAAAGTGTTGCAATTCCGCGATTATGAGGTAGGAATTGTGAAAGCTCTCCGATGCGCTTCGCGCAATGAAAATGACATTTATGTCATTTTCATTGGAGATTAATATAAAGTCAGATGAAGGGGCTATAAAAAAGCAGACTGTACCGATGCACTGCAAATTGCTTATAAAAAAAGGGCTGATTTTGTAAAAAAATCAGCCCGTAATTTTTCGGATCACTTGTTTTCAGTAAATTGACAGAGTTCGAAAAAGGTGTCAAGACGAGCAAACCGAGCTCGTCGGCGTACAGAGGTACGGTAGTAGTCGGTTTACGAAGTAAGTCAAAATACCCTGCTGTGCAAGGATGGACGGAGAGTCTTATTCAGTGCACATTGTGATCATTGTTTCGTATAGAGATGCTCATCGTTTGATATATGCATTTTGCCGCATCGGAATGCATATATCGAATGTGCTTAATCTGCATACAAATTGTCTATTTGTTTTAATTCGCTAAAAGAATCAATTTCAACGATATCCTTAGCAGAACACTCGCGGATAGCAACTTGGTAATTTTCTTTCTTGTATAGTAAAGCTACCTGTTCCCAGTACCGTTCCTTGCCTCCCGGACTGCTGTAAACTTCCTCTATATCGTGGGCAAGCTTTGCACCGGAGTCGGCATCCCAATAGGAGATCCCCACCATTTGGTGGCAGTTTCTTCCGCCAATAGTTTGCTGTGAAATATAACCATTCTTGTCCGTGTAAAAACACCAATCATCACTGACTTCTACCGGGATTCCAATAAAATTGGAGGAATACTCATACTTCCGGATAAGTGCGGGGTTGCTAAGTACCAAGTCAGCCTCAAGAACATATGCATTCTGAAACAAATATCGGGCAACCAAAGCAGATGAGATATTATTTGCTTCGTTGTATATCGGATTTTCCATAAATTTTATTGTCGGATATTTGTACAGTAGCTGATCAAACTGCTCCCCTAAATAGCCCCTCACAATAACGATTTCAGGAATTCCTGCCGCAACAACAGCATCTAAGAGTGTATCGATCATTCGCGTGCCATGAACACGTACCAAAGGCTTGGGGGTGTTGAAAGTCAGCGGGACCATTCTGGATCCAAAGCCCGCTGCGAGAAATACCGCACGCTTTACTCGATAGGGCTCTAATGCCTCTACACCGAGGGGCGTTATTTTACCATTTTGGATATATCCGTATGAAGAAAGATTTTTGACAATTTTGTTAATCGTGCCTGTCGAAAGACCGAGTGCCGAGGCAATCTCTCGCTGTGTAAGGGGTTTTGAGTTCTTTTCTAACAGAACCAGAATATCAAATTCTTTTTTTAACATTTTTTCACCTTATTTGTTATTGATTTTATCAAACTGTTTGCCATTAAATAGATAGAAAACCGCTCCCAATACAATCCAGATGATAAGCATAATATAGGATTCTTTTCCGAAATGCACACCGGAAAGTCCGGGAATAGGAACCAACTGAAGAACCATAAAGCCGGCTGAGAAAACCATACCGGTCGCTGCCATGATCCGCAAAAACAATGAGCCATCGTTGTTGCGTCTTAAGGTGACTAATGTAGACATGCACGTAAATCCAAACCCAATGGAGGCACCGATAGCAGACATATCCACAAACCATCCTAAAGCCTCTCTACCCAAGATCGGGCCGCAGAGGGATATGATTAGGCAAAATAGCATAGCGTTCTTAGGTACACCGTGCTTGTTATCTAATCTCCCGAAAACTGCAGGCAAATATCCGTCGCGACTCATAGAGTACATTAAACGTGAGGATGCCATATAAAATCCCATAATTCCGGATAGAACAGCACAAGAAACAGCTACACCTACTAAAATTTTACCGGGCAAGCCCAGCAAATGCTCCGCAGCAGCAAGCAAGAGCCAAGGCGTAGAATCGGAATTGACGATTAAATCAGGCCAATTGGAAAGTGCTGCCGCAGCTATAGTGTTGTTTGCAATGTAAACAAAGCCTCCGAAGCATATTGCAATAATCATTATGGAGCTTACTTTTTTATAAGAAAACTTAAACTCTTCTGCAGCTTGAGGGATTGTATCAAAACCTACGAATGCCCAAGGAGCAATGGCAAAGGTTGCGAGAATAGCAGACATTACACCGGTTTTGCCACTTTTGGCGAAAGACGCAATTCCTGTATATGTACCGCTTGTTGCCGCTTGTACAGCGCCTGTTTTGTCAAATCCCCAAATAGGCGCTATGTTCTGAATATTTGTTTTGTCAGAGATCAAGGCCCCTATTGTCAGAATTAAAACAGAAGAAATCAACAAAGAACTAAGAATGGTCTGGACATATCCCGCCTTTTTCACGCCAAGCATGTTCAGTACAGCAAACAGGATTAAAATCGCAGATGCTAACAGTATTTCACCGAGGCATACCTCAAAACCGGCAATAGAATACGAAAATCCAAATTTCAAGATGTTGGAGCTCCCATCCAAGCCGTCAACGATCAAGCCAATTGCCGTTGAGTTCATAGGTACATTGGTAAGGTATGCAGCCACTAAGAACCATCCGCAAATATATGCGGGCAACTTGCCAAAGCAAGCCTTGGTAAAGGTAAATTCTCCCCCTGCTTTGGGGTATTTGGGGACCATATAGGCATACGAAAACGCAATAATAATCATCACCAATGCGCCAAAAACCATGGCAATTGCGGTTCCTGCGACACCGGAATTGGGCAAGAATTTTTTGCCCGGATTAATGAAAGATCCCCAACCGATGATGCAACCGAATGCAATGGCCCACACACTTAACGGAGTCAGTTGTTTCTGAAGAGTTGGCTGCTTGCTATCCATAGTTTACCTCCACAAATCATAGTATTGATATCATCAAGGCGAGCAATCAGACATGTTACGCATATTACCTGTCAAAGCCGCCGTGTTCACAAATGCCAAACGATATGCAAATAATGAACATTTATAATGATTATAATACAATAGTTTTATTTTGTCAACGTAAAATTTATCTTAAGTGCGTTACGAATACAGATTTGCAAAGCTGTTTCAGATTTGCAAAACTGTTTCTCGGTTGACATTTAAAGGGTTTGATGTTATACTATCTTAGATATCGTGTAAGAATATTTATTAGATCAATTTTGAGAAACAGCAACTATTCAGTGTTTCCGAATAAGCAGATCCCGTCTGCAAAAGGCAACATTCCAATTTCTTGAGCAAGGTTTCCCATCGGGGCTGACGGCTCGTGATTGGGTCATAAGAACGTTACAATATCAACAACAATACAGATTCCGATGTTCAGAGATAGCCGGTTGCGTGGATCGTCCAATTTTTTGCCGGGCTGCTTCGGCATGGAATAAGCAATATATATTCTATAGGAGTTGAATTTTATGTGGTTAGCTTACATTGACCCCGGTACGGGTAGTATGTTATTCGCTATTTTGGTCGGCGTATTTGGTGCAGCCTTTTTCGCACTGAAAAATTTATTTGCAAAACTAACGTTCCATCTAAAAAACGGAAGAAAAGGCAGTATTGATATAGACAAGCCTTTAGAATATGTTATTTTTACCGACAGCAAACGGTACTGGAACGTGTTTGAGCCCATTTGCGATGAGTTTGAAAACCGTGGAATCGATTTGGTTTATATGACATCTTCAGAAGATGATCCGGCATTTGCAAAGCAATATCAGCATATTGACCGCCGTTTTATCGGTGAAGGAGCAAAGGCCTTTGTAACCCTAAACATGCTCAAAGCCAAAGTCCTTCTTTCCTCCACACCGGGGCTGGATGTGCTCCAATGGAAGCGGTCAAAGGATGTGGAATTCTACGTACATATCCCTCACGCAATCAGCGATATTACACTATATCGCATGTTTGGTATTGACTATTTTGATTCTATTTTGACATCCGGACAATTCCACGAAAAACAAATTCGTGAACTGGAAAGATTAAGAAATCTGCCCGCAAAGGAAATTGTGCTTGTGGGACAGCCTTATATGGATGTGCTGAAAAAAAGAGCGGATTCCTGCAAGAAAGATGCAGGCGATACGGTTACCATTTTAGTTGCGCCTTCATGGGGGAAGAGCTCCATCCTGAGTCGATACGGCGAAAGCTTTATTCGGGCAGCGTTAGCTACGGGATATCATGTAATTATCCGTCCTCATCCGCAATCTTTTACTTCTGAAAAGGAAATGATCGACAAACTGATTTCGCAGTTCCCCGAATCGGAGCAGTTGGAGTGGAATCGTGACAACGATAACTTCAATGTTTTGAATCGTGCCAGCATTTTGATCTCGGATTTCTCAGGAGTTATTTTCGATTTCGCTTTAGGCTTTGATAAGCCTGTAATTTATGCAGATACCTCCTTCGACAAAGACCCGTATGATGCTTGTTGGATAGACGGAGATCTCTGGACCTTCAAAACACTATCCCAAATTGGTGTGCAATTGAACGAAGATCAGTTTGCCCAATTGAAAGAAATCATCGATACCACCATTTGTTCACAAGAAATGAAAGCAAGCCGTGATGTTGCCAAGTCGGAGTGCTGGGTGAACATTGGAGCGTCTGCACCCCTCATTGTAGATTATCTTACCCGTAAGAATGAGGAACTTACAAAAAAATCGGAGAAGGATCAACAGATCAAATAATCACAAATGATTATGCTATATCAGAATACAAAAGATTGAGGAGGGATTAGATTGAACTTTTTGGATTGTATTTATCAATTGGTTATAGGTCCACTAAAATTGGTTTTTGAATTCATTTTTGTAAAAGCCTACAATGTCCTCGGTCACCCGGGATTGGCAATCGTTGCTTTGAGTTTAGCAATGAATATTCTTGTGCTCCCATTATATAAGAGAGCGGATAAAATGCAGGAAGATGTACGGAACAGGGAAAAATCTCTTGAACCTTGGGTATCTCACATCAAGAAAACATTTTCCGGAAACGAACAGATGATGATGTTGTCCACGTACTATAGACAACGTGGATACAAACCTATTTATGCACTCAAGGGATCTATTTCTCTACTTTTGGAAGTGCCTTTTTTTGTCGCCGCATATAGTTTCTTATCTGAGCTCCAAATATTGAACGGAACCACTTTGGGACCCATCGCAAATTTAGCGGATCCGGATGGTTTGATTAAAATCTTCGGTATTTCGATCAATTTGCTCCCCATTTTAATGACGCTCATAAACATTATCGCAGCGGCTATTTATTTGCAGGGATTCCCATTAAAGGATAAGATCCAAATGTATGGCATTGCTGTCATATTCCTAATTTTATTATATAATTCCCCGTCAGGACTGGTATTCTACTGGACCCTAAACAATCTTTTTTCTTTGGGCAAGAATATTTTTTATAAGTTGAAGAATCCTACCAAGGTTCTGAATATCGGCCTGTCTATTATCGGACTTGCTGTGCTTGTTTTCGGATTGGTACATCCTTTCGAAAGGATCAGTCGGCAGATCATGATATATAGTATCTTTATAATTACACAGCTCCCCCTCGTTCTTTCCATTCTCAAAAAACGTACAAAAAAGCCCACTTCTTTTCTCAGGATCAGAGAAGCAACCAAAGCAGACAACCAAATATTTGTCGCTTGCTGTTTGTTCCTTGCAGTATTGACCGGTGCACTGATCCCTTCTGCCCTTGTAAATTATTCCACCTTTGAATTTATCAGCCCGTATAACAATACATCCCCTGTATGGTATATCGTAAGCGCCTTATTGTATTCCTCAGGATTGTTCCTGGTTTGGTTCGGCATTTTCTATTATCTGGCCAGCACTAAGGTTAGAACTCTATTTAGTTATGCTGCGCTGACTATATCCTTGATAGCTATCGTCAACTACATGTTCTTTGGTACAAATTACGGAAATCTATCTGCTACCTTAGTATTTGACACCGATCCGCAGATCTCCATGAGGGACAGTCTTTTAAATGCAGGTGTTGCATTGGCAATTGCTTGTGCCACTTTCTTTGCACTAAAAAAAGCATCCATTGTCAAGGGAATTTGTTACATTCTGTGTATTGCTGTTTTCAGTATGTCTGTAATCAATCTGGTGGGAATCAGCAAAAATCTAAAGCAAATCGCTGATACCGAAGGCACAGAATTAGAAAGCGGTGCTCCGGAGATCCCTCTGAGCAGTGACGGAAAAAATGTTGTTGTGCTGATGCTGGATAGAGCTGTCAGTGTATATTTCCCGTATTTGTTAAGCGAAAAGCCGGAATTAAAAGATCAGTTCGCCGGATTTACATATTATCCCAATGCGCTGACTATGGGCTCAAATACTATCATTGGTGTTCCGGAGGTGTTCGGCGGATATGAATATACACCGGATGCGATCAACAAAAGAGAGCACGTTGCATTATCGGAAAAACACAACGAGGCATTGAAGCTAATGCCTACGATTTTTGCCGACGAAGGATACGATGTTACGGTAGGCAATCCGACATATGCCAATTATGTATATAATGCAGACCTTAGCATATACGACGGCATGGAAAATGTTAAAGTATTCAAAACAAAGGGAAAAGTCGCTACAGGCTTGGACGATATAGACCAATTGATCAGCGACGAAACGCAATATTCCCAATACCGGAACTTTTTTGCATACAGTTTGTTTAAAATATCCCCTTTGGCATTCCAGAATCACATTTATGCCTACGGCAATTATAATTCCTCCCGTGCAATGGGTGGATCGGTGAGCACTCAAGTGACCGAAGGTCTAAGTAAGGCACAGGGATTGCCGGAAAGTTATCTGGATAATTATGCCGTAATGGTAAATCTTAAGGAATTGACCAATATCAAAGAGACCGATAACAACTCGTTTTTTATGATGTGTAACGAGCTCACCCATTCACCGATCATGTTGCAAACCCCGGAATACACTCCTGCATTACAAGTAGACAATACTGACTATGACAAAGATCATCTTGTAAAAAGTTCGGATTACGGTGATGGCCCGATTGCGCTCTCGAACACTTCACAGGTCATTCACTATCACATCAATATGGAAGCCTTCTTGCTTCTGGGCGATTGGTTTGATTTCTTGCGTGAAAACAACGTATACGACAACACCAGAATCATACTTGTTTCAGATCACGGATTCCACTTGGGATATGAGGAGCAGAAATTCGGTCCCGGAGATTGGGACGATGTTGCCCGGTATAATCCCATTCTGTTAGTGAAGGACTTTGATAGTAACGAATTTTCCATTGATACCCAGTTTATGACAAATGCGGATGTCCCGACTTTAGCGTTGGAAGGTCTTGTGGAAAACCCGATCAATCCATTTACCGGTGAACAGATCAACAACAACTTCAAGCATGAAAATGGTACAGTTTCCATTTACACCACCGATAACATTCAACCCGACCAAAACACAGGTAATGTTTTTGAATTTTCGAGGGAAGTTGTTGTTACGATAACCGATGATGTAACGAATCCGGTCTACTGGAAAAACGCTACCGAAAAATAATTCGGTTATCTACTCATGCCGACATATTACAACGAAAAATCAACCCTATCTATGTCGCGTATTTTAAAGGAACTCCGTACGGTGCAGTAGTGATAACCTATCCAAGTGTGTACATATCAAAGCATCCGTGCCTGCACCGGATTGTCCCGGCACGATATAATACCCTCCTATAGCAACGTAAGACTAAAATCTAACGGCGATTTGCAATAAGTGGGTGTGTATGACATAATATCCCTGTATCCCGGATAGTATATGCAGCTTCATATACTAACTGAGATACAGGGATGTTTTTATGCATCCGGGATCTCGGGCAATCTGTCGCCGGTATCAGCCGGCACTGTGGTCAGGATTCTAAACGGAAGAGCTTTTTTCTTGGAAACACCGGTTGGTTAGGTGGGAGCGGGTACAGTGGATATTGTCTATTCCCCTTTTGAGGGTCAGGTGTTCTTCGCTGAATTTTACGGTCACTATAGTAATGACTGCCAAATAAGTCGCAGTTGCCACCTATCTCCACAGCAATGCTGTGAGGATCTGCAAAAATGGCCATTTCGGACCATTGCGGATGGTCTGAAATGGCACAGATCTGCTCTTATCAATGACTTTCAGGAGTGTTTTACGAAAATTGTTAGACTTTGTTAGATTTCTATGGTAATATAAAAAGAAAAAGCAACTAATAGGAGTGACTGAGAATGGACAGCTTTGATGGGATCCGTTTTAAGGGGCAGTTCCGGGATTATCAGCAGAGGGTTTTGGATCATGCAGAGGAATATTGGAAGGATGGCAAGCTCCATATTGTTGCTGCACCCGGAAGTGGGAAAACCATCCTGGGGCTTGAACTGATCCGCCGTTTAGGGGCTCCGTGTATCGTGTTTTCTCCCACTTCTGCGATTCGGCAGCAGTGGGGCGATCGGTTCCGGGATATGTTCCTGGACACAGATGAGGCGTATTCCTCTCTCTTCTCCACCGATCTGCATGATATCAAGTTCCTAACCTCCATTACCTACCAGGCTCTGTACACCGCAGTGGACAAAGTCCCCGTAGAGGAGGCAGAAGAGGACTGCTCCGACATCGATCTCCTTGCAACTATGAAGAGCTACGGGATCAAAACCCTGTGTCTGGATGAAGCCCACCACTTGAAGAACGAATGGCAGAAGGCACTGGAAACCTTTATCGCTTCCCTGGACAAGGATGTGACTGTCATTTCCCTCACCGCCACCCCTCCCTATGATGCAGAGGGTTCGGAGTGGAACCGATATAAAAGCATCTGCGGAGAGATCGATGAGGAGATCTTCGTCCCGGAGCTTGTAGGTCAGAAGAATCTCTGTCCCCATCAGGACTATATCTATTTCAACTATCCCACAAAAGCAGAGGCCGAAAGCTTCCACAAGCACAGAGAACAGGCCGCCCTTGCCATAGAGGAGCTTAGGCAGCTACAGATTTTCTCCCGATTGCACCAACACTTGGTGACTGTTCGGGAGTATGAGTCCCTGTTCCCGGAGACAACGGGGTACATTGCCCTGTCCGTTTTACTGTCCCATTACGGCTTCCCTATCCCCAAGAAGCTGGTCCGGGAGCTTACTGCCAAGAGAGCCTTGCCTCCCTTTGATATGCCATTCGGAGAAACTGCCCTACAATTTCTCCTGGACGGGAGCCTCCTCTCCCGACCTCAGAAGGATGAGATCCTCTCCGTACTGAAAAGCCATTCCCTCTACGAGAAGAAGAAAGTGACCCTCGCTCTCACGGAAGGCTTAAAGCGGAGCCTCATCTCCTCTGTGGGAAAGCTGGAAAGCATCCAAACCATAGCAAACCATGAGCTGACCTCTATGGGCAGCAGACTGCGGATGCTGGTGTTGACCGACTATATCAAGAAGGAAAGCCTCGCCCAAAGCACCTGCGCAGAGTCCTTCCACAGCGTAAACATTGTCAGCATTTTCGAGACCCTCCGCAGAGGAGTCCCGGAGGCAAAGTTGGGGGTTCTTTCCGGCTCTCTGATCATCCTGCCTGCTTCCATAGACTTAGGTGATGTGAAGCACACAAAGGAACCGATCCCCAACACCGATTACTGCACCGTCACTTTCCCCGGCTCCATCCACCGCAGCATTGCATGTGTGGGAAAGCTCTTCCGGGAAGGGCAGATTCAAATTCTGGTGGGAACAAAGTCCCTCTTGGGCGAGGGATGGGATTCCCCCTGTATCAACTCCTTGATTTTGGCAAGCTTCGTCGGCAGCTTCGTTCTGTCCAACCAGATGCGGGGCAGAGCCATCCGCATAGATAAAGACGATCCCGAGAAAGCCGCAAACATCTGGCATCTTGTTACCCTGGAGCCGGAGCACTTATACAAGGAACAGCCTATGGAGAAGCTAATCGCCCGTCTTCAAGAAGATCCCCAAGAGCTCCGTTCCTGGGACTACCATATGTTAAAGCGTCGGTTCGATGCCTTCATGGGTCCCAATTACAGTACCGGCACCATCGAAAGCGGCATTGAGCGCATTACCGCCCTCAAACCGCCCTTTGATAAAGAAGGGATCCGGCGGATCAACGCAGAGATGCTGTCCCTTTCTGCCCGTAGGGAGGACATGGCTCGGGCATGGCACAACGAGGTAGGTGCCGGAAAGTTTGCCGTATGTGTGGAAACGGAGGTCCCCAAAGAGGCCCGTGTACCTGTATTCACCTTTGATAATCTCGCCTTTTTCTTCGCAGTACTTCTGGGCTACTATGCCCTGAATGCAGTTTGGCAAGCGACGGCTTCCAACAATTTCCCCTTGGGTGTGGGATTGCTGTTGCTGTTCGTCCTTTCCTTCCGCAGGATCAAGCGATTCCTGTTCCACCGCAATCCTGCCGCTTCCATAAAAACTCTGGGAACGGCAGTTTATAGGACCCTATGTAAATGCGGGCTGATCTCTCCCTCTGCCAAGGTAGAGACCCAAGGACACCGAGATCTGTTACACATTTCCCTATATCTGCGGAACGCAAGCATCCATGATCAGAATGTGTTCAACGCAGCCATGGAGGAGATGCTTTCTCCCATAGAGAATCCCCGATACATTCTGATCCCCAAGAGAAAGATCGGTGGGTACCGCTACAGATGTGCCTTCGCTTGCCCCTCTGTCATCGGAAAGAAGAAGGACTATGCAGAGCTCCTTGCCAAAGAGCTGAAAGGCACAACAGACTCCTTCGACCTCATCTATACCCATCGGGAAGATGGTCGGAAGCTGATCCTGAAATGCAGGAAACGTTCCTACATCACCTTTAACGAAAAGCTAAAGGGCAGAAAATACAGGGTCTCTCACCTAAATTAAGTCCGCTGTCTCATTTCAGCCCCTGTGTTGTCCCCTTTCCCCACTCCGAAAATGAGCCCGGAGTACCATAATCATTCTTACAAAGGAGAAAGCTATGGAATTTTTCGGATATCCCCTTTGGGTCGTAGGTTTGATCTGCATAGGCGTGTTCTGTGCATCCTTTATGGATGCCATAGGCGGTGGGGGTGGGATCATCTCCGTACCGACCTATCTGTTGGCAGGATTGCCGGTACACTTTGCCCTGGGGACAAACAAGCTGTCCTCCTGTATCGGCACCGTGGCTTCTACAGTGCGGTATGTGCGAAACGGCTGCGTGGATTGGCTGTTGGGGATCCCCTCCATTGCGCTTGCCCTTTTCGGTGCCCACATAGGTACGAAGCTTCAGTTGGCAGCAGATGAAAAATATCTGAAACTGCTTCTGCTCATAGTTCTGCCTGTGATCGCAGTGATCCTGCTGAAGAAAAAAGCCCTCCCCGAACAGAGAGAGCCTATGAACGAGTGGCGCCGTCGGGGAATTGTATGGGGTTCCGCTCTTGTGATCGGAGCCTATGACGGGTTCTACGGTCCGGGAACAGGAACATTTTTGCTTCTCCTGTTTTGCTATGTGGCGAAATTGGATGTCCGCACTGCCTCCGGCAATGTGAAGCTGGTGAACCTGTCCTCCAATATCGGTGCCCTGGCTACCTCTCTGGTTGCGGGAAAGGTCTTGATTCCCGTGGGACTCCTTGCCGCTGTTTTCTCCATTGCAGGGCAGTACATCGGAGCAGGTCTCGCCCTTAAAAACGGTTCCAAAATCGTCCGTCCCGTGATCCTCATTGTTCTGCTCCTGCTGACTACCAAGGTCGTCTTGGAACTTTTTGGTATTATGTAAACTTAAAGAAAGGAATTCTGCTATGAAATATCCCTTTGATCCCGAATTTACCAAGGCATGCTTCCGAGCCCTGGTAGAGGTCCCCAGTCCCGTAGGATATTATCCCAAGATGGAGCCGGTGTTTGAAGCATTGGCAAAGGAATTGGGCTATGAAGTGACCTATGATAACAAGCGTACGCCCTATATTGCCGTAGAGGGACAGGACAACAGCAAGACTGTACAAGTCACCGCCCATTTAGACACCCTGGGCTTCCTGATCCGTGCCATTGACAATAACGGCTGGCTCTGTGTCCGTCAATTGGGCGGTGTCAACTACTGCACCTTAGACGGGGAGACCGTTGAGGTCTATACCCGTGACGGCAGGTGCTACACCGGTCTGCTCATGTGCCGACAGCATTCCGTCCATGTCCACAAGGAAGAGGCGAGGGCTGCCCGGACAGAGGACAACATGGTGATCCTGCTGGACGAGCCGGTTGCCTCTAAGGAGGATGTAAGGAGCTTGGGCATCCGCAACGGCGATGTTGTTAATGTCCTTCCCCGTTGCCAATTCACGGACAATGGCTATATTAAGTCCCGATACATCGATGACAAAGCCTGTGTGGCATGCGTCCTGACCGCCCTGAAATATATGCAGGAAACCGGGCTTAAGCCCCGATACCGCACCCTCTTCTCCTTCCCCTACAGCGAGGAGATCGGCACCGGCGGTACCTATGTTCCCCCGGAGGTTTCGGAGATCATTGCACTGGACATCGGCCTCATCGGCCCCGG
This sequence comes from Faecousia sp., assembly GCA_045644345.1. Lineage (GTDB taxonomy): Bacteria > Bacillota > Clostridia > Oscillospirales > Oscillospiraceae > JAZOXB01. Next base: position 12,591 of record JAZRGR010000123.1, read on the forward strand.
TTTGGACGGTTCCGATCGGAAGGTCAGCATCTGCGCCAAGGATGCAACGGTCCATTATGATTACGAGCTGAACAATCGGTTGATCCGCCTGGCAGAGAAGAACGGCATTGACTATGCTGTGGATGTGTACAACAGCTACGGCACCGATGCCCGTGCCGCCCTGCAGGCAGGGAACAATCTCCGTGCCGCCACCTTCGGCATGGGAACCTACTGCACTCACGGCATGGAGCGTACCCACATGGATGCCGTTAACGGCACTACAGCCCTACTCCTTGCTTATCTGCTGGAGGAATAACTTATACTAGTTCTTGATAAAAATGTTTAAAACATTTTTATAGCACCGTAGGTGCGTCAAGAACTGCATGAGACGGGATTTTGCAATTTTCTATATCAAAAATTGCAAAATCGCAACGCGTTAGCGGTGCTCTTTCTGATAGAA
>JAZRGR010000124.1:0-20814 GCA_045644345.1 Faecousia sp.
GCTTGCTTTGCTGTACCCTTCCTCGCCCTCGCGGCCTTGTTAACAGCATTTGTCTGCTGCTTGTCAACGGGCGGAGGCCAATCATTGAAAAATCTTAAATCATGTCAATTTTGGGCTTGACTTTTAATAGTAAGTCTGTGCCGATGGTCTTAACAGTGCCGTAGGTTACGGAACTGAGAAGCACCCATTCATAGCTCATCTCACCCGACAGAGGAGTTTTGCCGTTATTCCAAATAGAATCGGGATCCATGTCAAGACTGAAGGTCGCTTTTAAAGTGATGCTACTGCCCTTTATAACAGCGATGTTTTCCACGTCGGCAATTCCATCAAGACCGCTTCCGATCTTCTTTGGCATGGCGGGGATATAGACGTCCTTGGGAGTCTGAACCTTTGCCTTTACCATAACCATAAATTCAACGGTCTTTGCGTTTCCGTACTTATCGCTGACAGTACAGGTGTAGGTGAAGTTGCCTGCATTTGCGCAGGTAAGAGTAATATTATCGTGACCGTTCACGCCGATGGAAGGTGCGCCAACCTGACCGCAAGTGTTCCTCCAAAGGTATTCAAGACCCTCACCGCGAGCAGTTACCGCAAGATTTACCTTGCCGCCGTACTCGACTACGAGAGTGTTGTTGACCGCCTGTGCGGAGAGAACTGTGCGAGCAATGAAAGATCTGCTCTTCCAAAATCCACCGTTACCGCTTACGAAGGAGTCATTGATCTTCAGGGCGAAATCGGATGCGAGTCTGTATCCCTTTTCGGAGGCAACAAATACCTCATACTTATACTGTCTGCCCGCAATGAATTCCTCGGATTCGGACATGACACGAAGGGAGCTACCTCTGAATTCGTACCAGGTTTCACTTACGATCTTCACCCCCGTAGTCTTCACTGACCCCTTCGCATTGGCGGGTGTCATGCTCTCTATGGGAGTGGGAAGCGAAATATTTGCGGTGGAGATGTTGATGTTTTCAACCTCCATATAGATGGTATGGCTGTCAACGGTTTCCTGCGTGCCATCGGGTTTTACCAAAACGAGGTCGAGTATGTATGACATCCACTGCCCCTCGTAAGCAACGCCTGTGTTGAAGGTAACGGAATTGTTAACGGGAGTATAATCGACGGGAGCAAGCCGACCCTCGAAATAATATCTGATAGAGGGAACAAGCTTGTAACCGGCCACCACCGCCTCTCGGGAAAGTCCGTTCCAAGCGAACTTCACCGCCGCGCTGTCGTTCGCCGTAGTAAGCTTTACGGTTTCATTGTTTGCAGTAGCTTTTCCGTTCACACTTGCCTCGGTGATTTCTACATTGCCACCGTTTTTAAGCTGAGCTTTGCTGAGATCTGCGTCATCTGTCGCATTTGCTGTCAGAATCCATATCGGGAACATTCCCACGATCATTGTCAGTACAAGCAATATGCTCAAAATTCGTTTCTTCATAAGCTTTTCTCCTTTTTCGAATTTTTGATTGTTCGGCAGTTTGAGCTTCGCCTTTCCCTCGCTACCGAACAGCCGAGAGAACTCCCAACGGATATGGCTCGTTTCATTTTCTGTCAATCACAGTCACCGCCCTTCGTTAAACAGACGGCAATCCCGCCAAGGTCAAAAGACAGCTTCCCCGGAATGACGAAGCCGAACTCACAGAGGGAAGCAAAAGCAGTATCCGGTTTCAGCATCATCATCCCCTCCTTAACAGATGGATAAAACTTTGCTCACTATCATTATACCTCTATCCCAAAGGAAGTCAATATCAAAAGTAATAGGTTTTAGTAAAAAGTAATAGTTTTTAGCACAAAAAGTAATAGTTTTTAGCACATCCTCACAAGGAAACCCCCAAAATCCGAACCCCAATCCCCACACCAACGCCTCCCTCCACCCAAGTACGCCCTTTCTCCCAAGCCCCCCCAATCCGATTTATCAGTCTGAATGATAAGCGGCAAGCAAGTCTGAAAGCCGGTGCTACAACAGGCTGACATACTGAGATTGGTATGTCGGTTTTTCATCCCATCGACGTAGTCCATACAATCTCCCTTATCCATTCTCTATGATCCAAAAACCCGGCTATCCCACTTTTGGCAGGATAGACGGGGTGGGGTTTTATGCGTTTCCTTCCTTCAGGCTGAAGGCGGAGCCATCACCCTTGGGAGAAAATTTTGGTTTAGCCTGCGAAGTAGGCCTTTGCGGAGTCGGAGTAGGCCATGAGGTGCATACTTGCAACCTATGCCCAGCTGAATAAGACGGGTATTGCGGAGAACCTCAAGACCCTCTGCGCAGATCTCCTCCGCTATGGTGCAAAGGCACAGATCTTCAAGAACTACCGCACCGATGCCCTTGCAGATGCCAATATGACAGATGCCCACAAGGCATACCTGTCCAATATGGAGTCCGTCACCTTCGGCAACACCAACAAGGTTCTCAACGACTTGGAGAACGCTCCCATCTCTTGGGCAGGCAAGGCTCTGGATCCGGAATCCAAGGTCGCACTGAAATTTGTCTTCGATCCTGCAAATTACGAAGAGGATCTGTCTAAGCTGACTCTGAAGGTAGAATATACAGACGTTCACGGAGCAGCAAAGACCTTGATCTTAGAGAATCCCTCCCTTTATATTCCTGATCGGATGCTCTATGCCTTTACTTTAGATGCACTCTTGGCAGCCGAGCTGAGAGCTGTTTGTATCTGTACAGATTTTTGTAGGAGAGACGCCTGTATCCTGCACTCTGCAGTACAGTGCCGATACCTACGGCAACAACAAAACCGGCAACCTACCGGAGCTGTGCAAGGCCTTATTTGCCTACAGTGACAGTGCGAAAAACTACTTTCAGCCTTAACGCTCTTTAAGCGACAGCCACTTTCGGAGCGATTCGTTCCGAAAGTGGCTGTTGGAGTTTCAAAGGATATTTTCTCAAACTATGGGAAAATGTATAACCTTTTTAGGAGTTTCATTGCATTAAAGAGGGAGATGTGCTATATTTAAAGTAAGCAACAAGGAGGAAGGCAGTTGCATGACTCCATTGGGTACTTCTTTGCTTTCGAGAATCTGTTTTGAGTATAATACTGTTTCTTGATAAAATGGTTTGAAAACTATTTTATTGCAGGATGAATATCCTGCACCGCCTAAGGCGGCAAGAACAGTATTACAGGTTATTTCTTGGCGGCTTTGCCGCCATGCCGCTTACCAGCGGCATAATAAAACGGTTAATCCGTTTTATTAGAAATAAGTATAAATTGAAAGGGTGAAGGTGATGAACATTAAACGCATACTATCCATGCTCCTTTTGGTAGCAATTCTTTTGACACTATTGCCACAACAGGCACTCTTTGCCGAAGCTGCTGCCTATACAGCCTCTGACTGGAACGACTTGATCAACAACTACAAGAAGGTCCTTTGCGGAAATGACAGCGTGGACTGGGATGACCCTGTCATCCAAGCCATTGTAGGAGTCAAGAGCAGCATCACAGGGTTGTCTACCTCCGGCATCAGCTACAAGGCAGGCACTAAATGGCAGGATCTGGAGAAAAACCGCTCCAATTCCAAACGGATCTTCGGCACCGTCGATATGACCGCCGAGACCAACAGTACCGATCTGCGTCTACAGTTTGTAGATCTGTATGCTATGGCACAGGCCTACGGCACACGGGGAAGCAGCTACACATATAAGGACAGTAGCAACAATGTGGTAACCTGGGAGCTTTATCAGAATCATGAGCTTCGGGACGCCATTTTCTTCGGATTGAAGAAGGGACTGAACTTCTATAACAAGACTTATTTCGATGCACAGCGTGCCAGCGCCAATCGAGGATCCATTTACAACTGGTGGAATTGGGCTTACGGTGGTCCTCTGGAGATCCTGCGGACACTTCTTGTCATGTATCCCTATGCTAATTCTACAGAGAGCAGTATTGCAAAATCTTATACAGATGCCTGTCTGTACTTTATTGACTTCTGCCGTCCCAACAATGACGGAAAAACAGATACTACCACCTTAGGTTACCGCCGCAGCAGATTGAATATCTGTGCCATGATCGCTTCCCTGACCAAGAATACGGATCTTATGGAAGAAACCCGAACCAATCTGGCCTATTACTTAGAGCCCCACTATGATACGGATGAGGGCATTAAAGAAGATGGAACCTACATTTGCCACCGGTATTGGCCCTTAGAGGGGACCTATGGCACAGATGTCCTTGTGAACCGTATGATGTATACCTACTCCGCTATGGCGGGGACAGCCTTTGCCTTAGACGGAGCGGAGGTTATGGCAGATTGGATCATAAATACCTTTAAGCCCACTATGCACAAGAATATGTTTATGGTACCCTTTAATGGGAGATATCCTTTTATGGGTAATACCTATGGCAAGGACACGATGTCCGGTGCTTTGATGCTGGTAGGAGCCTTTGATGCGGCATCGGATCTGAAACTAAAGCAGTTTGTCCGTTCTGCCCTCATACAGGATAGTGCCGAGGAAACCGAGGCTGTCTATACCTATTATGCCAAAGCCCTGGCAGATGTGAACCTTGCCCAAACCTTGAGGGATATTCTTGTGGATCAGACCATTCCCTTAGACGAAGGGATCTATGGTGCAGTACGCTACCGTGGGGATCGTGCGGTGCAGCATCAGCAGGACTACACCGTTTCCCTTGCCATGAGCTCCAGCCGCATTGCCGCTCCCGAGAGCATTAACGGCTGTAACCGTTACGGCTGGTTCGGAGGAGACGGTGCTCTGTATGTATACAATGACGATACCACCTATCAATCCGACCAGTTCGGCGAGTTGTATCAGAGATATGCCAATCTTTACCGTATTCCCGGAACCACAGAGGAGGACAGCACCCTTCGTCAGCCATGGAGCAACCGGAACGCTTATTTCCCCGGTATGACCTACAGCTATAACACATCCACCAAGAAGCAGACATGGACTCTGGATAAAAATAAGGACGGCATGGATGCAGCCACCTTCGTAGGGGGCGTGGAGATGGCGGGCAGCTATGTGACCGCTGCAATGGACTTCGAGGCCTATAGCTGGTCCTCCGCAGAGTCTAAGGCGGAGGTTGCCTATATTGATAACTCCAGTCAACCGAATGAGAATATCGAACAGAATAAGAAGAAGCAGGTGCTTACCTCTGATCTCACTGCAAAAAAATCCTACTTTATGTTCGATGATGAAATCGTCTGCGTAGGTACGGATATTGATTTCACCACCCGCACTTCCACCGTCAATACCTATGTAGATAACCGTGCTCTCTTCCGAAATACCACCGCAAATGGTGTGACCACCTATGGAACCGAGGATATTAGGGTAGACGGTGTTCTGCTGGAGGAAACCACGAAATTCTCTGAGCCCAAGAGCTACACAGATCCGGGGTGGGTACACTTAGATAGCTTCGGCGGCTATTATTTCCCCAAGGGGGGACAGGTCTATGTGAACAAGACCTTCAGGCAAGCCAGTGCAGACGGTAATGATTCCAATGATGATTGGAATCAATACAGCCTGTCTGCAAAAGTGAAGAACGGGGCCTACAGCTTCTTCGAGCTGTGGCTCAGCCACGGTAGTAAGCCTACAAATGGGCAGTACAGCTATGTAATGCTGCCTGAAAAGACTGCAGAGGAGACTCAAGCCTACACCCGGTCACCGGATGTAGAGATCGTTAAGGCGACTACCTCTCTCCATGTGGTCAAGGAAAAGAAGCTGGGCATTACTGCCATGGTCTTCTGGAAGGCCGGAACATACGGTGACATTACTGTAGACAAGCCCATGATCCTTATGGTTCAGGAGAAGGACGGGAAGTACATCCTCTGCGTCAGTGATCCCACTCAAAAGCTGACAACAGGAACCATTACCATCAATCGTGCTCTGAAAACGATCCGCTCCGATTCCAGAATGACCCTCAGCGGCACCTCAAAGATTACGGTGAAGGTAGATTTCGGCGGCTACAAGGGTCGGACCTATGAAGCAGAATTCGTGCCTCAGACCTTCGATCAATTGATGTTCGATTTCAACAGCAGAACTGCCGGAAAGTATAAGAGTACGGTCTATGGCTACAAGAATTATGCCGATGCAAGTCTGTGGGCGACTGCTCGCATTGACAAGAGCCTGACTGTCTCCGATGGATTTATGACAGTGCCTCTGACCACCCAGAGCGGTCAGAACACCTCCTTGTTCCAGCCCTCCGACGCTACCGCTAATTTTGCATGGTCTTCCAATACAGCAAAGGCGAATTTCCTGAATTTTGATCCGGTCAAGGCAGAGATTTTCCAAGTGCGGTTCAAGCTGGACAATGCGAAGCAGAACGGCAACTACGATCCCGGGCTCTACCTTTACTATTTGGTAGAGGGTGCCCAATATTGGAGCCATAACACAAGCAATCCGGATTACGAAAAAATCAAGCTCACCATAGATTCTGCCTGTTTGGATGGAGGAAGCCTGGAAGGGCAGTATGTAACCCTGACCATAGACCTCAGCTCAAAGAAGATTTCCACTTTCGACAAGATCAAGGGTGTTTGCTTCAGTTTTGGCTACCTCCGGGAAGGAACGGCTACCATAGACTATATCTATATTGGCCCCAAGACAGAATCCCTCCTCTTTGATTTCAGCAACGACGGCACCAATGACCGATTCCAAGAAGGTGCCTACGGAGGACACGACTATGACCGTCAGGATAATTCTGCGTGGGCAACTGCTTGCACCAATCAGGCAGGTAATCTGTTCTCTGTGAATAACGCAGAGGGAACCCTCAGCTTCTATACCTCCTGCGACTACTATGGTACTCTGGGATCCAATGAGCACTATGGAGCCTATCTGGCAACCTCCGGTGTGTCCGGCAAATACGGATGGGAGGGCAATACAAGCAGGCACGCTCTGTCCTATGATCCTGCCAATGCAGAGATTCTTGCAATTCGATTCAAAACAGAGAACCTTGTGGTACAAAGCGGGAAGACACCGGAGCTGAATCTGGTTTCTGTGGTGGAACACAACCACATCATCGCAAACGATTATACCAATTCTGTTCCCTTTACCATCAAGGATGGGGAGTATCAAACGGTATACATGCCCCTGAGTGCTGCCTACCGCACCCTGGACTATGTCAAGTCTCTGGCACTGCGCTTCGTTTATACCAAGGCCCCTCAGTAAGGCTCCTATGCCAAGATCACCGTGGATTATATCTACATGGGACCGGAATCCGGCATGCCTGAGCCCAGATATACCGTTACCTTCCTGAACGAGGATGGGACCCTCCTGCAGGAGCAGACCGTTCCCAAGGGAGAGACTGCAACTTATACCGGCGAAACTCCTGTGAAGGCCTATGATGCAGACTATCACTATAGCTTTACCGGTTGGGATCAGGAGCTGACCAATATCACCCGGGATCTGATCGTAAAACCTATCTTTACTCCTGCTGCCCATAGCTATGCCTATACAAAGATAGATGAGGCACAGCATAAGGCAGAGTGCTCCTGCGGCTATAGCAAGACTGAGGCTCACGGCTTCACAAATGGTATCTGCTCCTGTGGAAAAGAAGACATTAAGGAGCCGATCCCGGACAACAGCCTAAAAATCAATCACACCCTGAATTTGGCAAGTGATATTTCTGTAAACTTCGCTGTGGCAAAGTCGTTGCTTGCAGACTTTGATTTGAGCACCGTTTATCTGGAAACTATGATCGACACCTATGAGGGCAATTCCAAGACAGGCACTATCACAGTCAAACTACAGCCCGTGGAGCAGGGAAGCTATTACTACTTCACTTTAACAGGCTTAACCGCTGTGCAGATGAACGACCGTCTGTCCTCCGTTCTCTATGGCAGCAAGAATGGGCAGCCCTACTACTCCTCCACAGACAGCTACAGTATTGCAGACTATGCCTACTCTCAGCTAAATAAGACAAACAGTGCTACAAGCCTTAAGACCCTTTGTGCAGATCTGCTCCGCTACGGAAAGGAAGCCCAGCTTTTCAAGAACTATCGGACAGATTCCCTTGTAGATGCAGCCATGACCGATGTACACAAGGCATATCTTAGTGATGTAGAGTCCGTGACCTTTGGGAATACCAACGAGACTCTAACCGATCTGGAGAATCCCATGATTCCTTGGGTCGGTAAGGCTCTGAATTTGGATTCCAAGGTTTGTTTGAAGTTTGTCTTCTCTATGGGCACTTATACCGGCGAGCTCTCCAACTTGACTCTCCGGGTCAGCTACAAGGATTCCACCGGTGCAGAAAAGACTCTCACCCTGACGAATGCTGCTCTGTACAATCCCGATCTGGGTTATTACGCCTTTACTCTGGATACCCTCTTGGCTGCAGAGCTGCGCAGTGTCGTTTCTGTACAGATCTATGCCGGGGATACTCCCGTATCCTGTACTCTGCGATACAGTGCCGATACCTACGGCAACAACAAAACCGGCAACCTACTGGAGCTGTGCAAAGCCTTGTTTGCCTACAGCGACAGTGCAAAAGCATACTTTCAATAAGTTCTGAATCGTGGAGGCGACTTGTTCGCCTCCACAGGAGGAAATCCATTTGTAAGGAGGCAAACGCATATTGAAGAAAGAATATAGCAAACCTCTTTTGGCATATGAGGCATTTCAATTGACGGCGGCGATAGCCGGGGACTGCAACTTAAAGCTAAACCACTATTCATACGCATGCACAGCAGATGAAAACGGTCTCGGCTTAGGGCCCAACAACCGGGGTATTCTTCGATTATAATAATTGTCAGATCGATCTTACAGGACCCGAAGTGGATGGTGCCGATCCCGTATGTTACCATGGCCCGATGTTTGCCGTGGGTCAAGTTTTTCCGGCTTCCTGAAAACGAATATGACTCAGAATAACTCTCCATCACGGTGCAATTGCACCGTGTGGGGAGTTCATTTGCACTATAATTCATAAAACCAAAGCCGCCTGCGGAGCAGGTTGCCTTGACAGGAGGGTGGCGGTCTGTTACCATGGAAAAAACGAGGGAGAATCTATTCACATCTGACCCCGTAGCCCCTCGCCAATTGAAACACAACAGACCGACAGCCTTCTGTCAAGGTCGGCGGTCAATAGTAAATAACTCTACCTCATTTGCAGCCTCATAGAATGGAACCTGAAATCCGACAGCAAATTTGCCAACTTCTACTTGATACAAACCCAAAGGATCCTTTGCATGAAATATAATTGACATTTTTTGGGCTATGGGGTAAGATAGTTTTATCAAATCATTACGAAAAGGATGAGGATGTATGTTGAAAAAGCTGATTTCTATGATTCTGGTCTTGGCTTCGGTGCTTTCTCTTGTGCCGGGTGCCTTCGGGGCACCTGCGGGGGAGGCAGAGGCGAAGCCGGAGGCTTATTCCGGGACTCTGTCCGACAATACGGATCTGCTTTTTGAGTTCGATAATCGGGAGAAGGATCAGACCCGTTACAAGGGAGCGGCCTACGGTGGCCTGAACTATGACCAAGAGAAGAACGGGTACTGGGCTACGGCTTACAACGGCTCCTATACCGCATACAGCATTGTAAACTCCGGGGGGACTCTCCGGGTCCATGTGACAGACGGTACCGACAAGTCCGGCACCTACGGACCTTGGATCAAGATCACCAATACCTATGGGAAGTCGCCTACCTACAATGAAAGCAGTTATGATCTGTATCCCCTCCATTTTGATCCTGCCGGGGTGAAAACTGTAACCATTCGGTTCAAACTGGTAAACTGTACCGTCCCTACGGGGAAGATCCCTGAAATTGTCTTTGAATATTATACTCTCACGGGAAGCACCTACGGCTATGGCAACGATATGAAGGCCATCTATACCTTCCGCAATCAAGAATATATGACCGTCAGCATCCCCGTTAGCTCTAAGCTGACCAAGGCAGATTATTTGAAGGGCTTTGGCTTCCGATTCCGCAACATCAAGGGCGGCAGTAACGGACGGATCTATATTGATTACATGTATATTGGTGGGACGTCCTCCTTTGTTATGAAAAACCATGTGGACAAGACCTTCTTGTCCCAGAATGCGATTCCGATTACCTCCGGTGTAACTCGCAATCAGTTTGTTTTAAAGAATACTACGGACAACATTCCTGTTACCGGGTATTTGGCTACGGTTTCTCCCTCTGCTAAGGTAACATTCAAGGCCTCCTATGCCAGCTACTATACCGAGGGAAGCACCGTAGAGAGTCGAAGGAGTGCCTGTATGTCCATGCCCTTCAATCGTATGGTGGCAACAGATCATGCCGCTAACTATGAGGCTGTCACGGGAGATAAGGTACTCATGTGTACCAACGGCAACTTCTTTGATGTAGATACTCTGCATCCAAGAGGCTATTTGGTCTTGGAGGGGAATATTGTACAGACTTACGACTCCTTCCCGGCTCCTTACTTTGCGGTTCTGAAGGACGGGAGCTTTGCCATTCGGCCCTTTGGCACCCCTCTGGGGGATGTTAAGGAGGCAGTCTCCGGCTACCAGTGGCTGGTACGGGATGGAGAACCGGTTACTACCAATGATGATGTGACCCTTGCTCCCCGTACCGCAATCGGCCTCAAGAAGGACGGTACTGTGGTTTGGGTAGCTGTAGACGGCAGACAGGAGGGCTACTCCATGGGTCTGACCATCCACGAATTAGCAGAGCTCATGTATGCCGCAGGCTGTGTCAACGCTATTAACATGGACGGTGGCGGCTCTACCACTATGGCGGCCCGTTATAATAATACGGGAGATCTGGTTTTGCAGAATTCTCCTTCTGATGAAGCAGGGCCGAGACTCCTGCCTACCTGCCTGCTCATGGTGGCAGAGCCCTGTGACCATAAATTGACGGGTCAGCCCTATACAGTGTATCCCGACGGTACCCACTCTCAGATTTGCACCTCCTGTGGCGAGGAGATCCGAGTGGACCATAGCTACGACAACGGTGCCTGTGTTTGCGGTGATCTCCGGCACTTTGAGGGTGGGTTATTCTTTGACTTCTCCAATACCGATACGGACAAATACCGCTACATGGATCCTGTGTATCAATATCGGAACTTTGATATGACCTCCAACGGCACGTGGGGGCGTGGCTATTGGGCAACGGGATATACGGACACCACTTCAGATTTTACCATTAACAATACAGCAGGGACCCTAACCTTACAGGTAGGTCAGGGCTACAGCGGCTCCTCCGGGAGCGAGGTCTACGGTCCCTGGTTGAAGCTGACAAGCGCCTACGGCAAGGCTCCCACCAAGACGGACAGTCGCTTTGGCGCACTGTCTTATGATCCATCCTATGTGGATCATGTTGAGATCCGCTTTAAGGTTGAAAATTGTCAGGTCCCTACGGGGAAAATACCGGATGTCTATTTTGAGTATTACTACGAGAAAGACGGGGTTTACCAGGGTGCAACGGATATGTATACCACATATTCCTATACTCCCGGGGAATATGTGACCCTGTCCATTCCTGCAACAGAGAATCTCAAGGGAGCCCGGAACTTGCAGGCATTTGGCTTCCGCTTCCGAAATGTGAAGGGGAATACCGCAGGCAAGATCACCGTAGACTATATCCGCTTTGTGGAGGGAGCCAAGGAGCCGGTAGAGGAGCCTGCCCTCAAATTGAATCATTCTTTGAACCTGGCAAGTGACATTTCCGTAAACTTTGCAGTTCCCCACGGGGTCCTGGAGGGCTTCGACTTGGATACGGTCTATGTGGAATGCCGATATATGGAAGAAAACGGTGTGGAACAGGTCAGCCGCCTACTGCCCGAAAAGAAGGATCTGTTCTATTATTTCGTCCTGGACGGGTTAACTGCGGTTCATATGACGACAGAACTGACCTCCGTACTTTACGGAACCAAGGATGGCAGGGAATACTACTCTCCTGCGGACAGATACAGTATTGCAGATTATGCCTATTCCCAATTGGGGAAGGAAACGGCAACAGATCAATTGAAGACCCTCTGTGCAGACCTGCTCCGCTATGGTGCTAAGGCACAGCTCTTTAAGAACTATAGCACAGACAGCCTTGCAGATGCCCGTATGACGGAGGATAATAAGCTCTATCTGTCTGATATAGATGCAGTGACTTTTGGAAGCACAAACAGAGTGCTGGAGGATCTGGAGAATGCCCCTATTACATGGGCAGGTAAGGTGCTGAACCTGGAATCTAAGGTTATGCTCCGCTTTGTATACCGTTCTGTAGGCTATACGGGAGACCTGTCCAAGCTCACTGCCCATATGACCTACCAAGATATTACGGGAGCCACCAAGACGGTGGTTCTGGAGGGACCCGAGCTGTACAACGAGGCTATGGGACTCTATGCCTTTACCGCAGATGTTCTTCTTGCGGCAGAGCTTCGCACCGTAGTTTCTGTACAAATCTATGAAGGCGATACCCCGGTATCCTGCACCCTAAGATACAGTGCTGACACTTACGCCAACGGAAAGACCGGCAGCCTCTTAGACCTGTGCAAGGCACTCTTTGCCTACAGCGACAGTGCAAAGGCATTCTTTGTGGGCTGATACTTCAAGTATATGCAAGAACCCTGTGTGACCGAAGTGGTCATACAGGGTTCTTTGTAACGGTGAAAAAACGAACGGGAGAAACCCTTAGGGATCTTCCGGTTCGTACCTAAGGATATCTTCCCCATTAGCACAGACTTACTATTAAAAGTCAATTTGAGAAATAATTCTTTGCATGATCGGAATAGGCGAACAGAGCCTTACAAAGCTGACCCAAAGTGCCGTCCTTGCCGTTGCCGTAGGTGTCTGCGCTGTATACGGTGGAGTTGGATACAGGGGTATTGCCCTCATAGACCTGAGCTGTCAGCACCGCTCTCAGCTCGGCGGCAAGCAGGCTGTCCATGCGGAAGGTATAGTAGATCTCACTTCCGTTGTAGGGCTGAGGATCGGTCAGAACTACTTTGGCTTCCCGGCCGTTATAATCTGTGTAAGAAACCCGCAGACTCAAATTCTCAGGATCTCCGGTGTATTTTTGCACATTAATCACATAGAGGACAGTGACCTTGGTGTTCAGATCCAAAGCCTTGCCCAGCCAGGTGACAGAGGGAGAAGCCAGTTCTGTTCCGTTATGTCTGTTGTTTTCAAAGGTGACAGTATCCAAATCGGACAGCAGAGACTTATGGGTGATTGTCATCTGTGCATCAGCCAAAGAATCTGTGCGGTAGCCCTTGTAACTTTGTGCCAGAGAACCGTAGCGCAGAAGCTCAGCGCAAAGGATCTTTAACTTGGAAGCAGAGGTTGCGCTGTCCATCTGACTGTAGGCATATTTTGCAATGCTGTAGCTGTCTGTCTCAGAAAGATACTCAAGACCGTCTTTTTCCATGTGCAACGTGGCTTCGATCACGTCGTTCATATGGACAGCGGTCAAGCCCGTCAAGGTGAAGTAGTAATAGGAATTGCGAAGCTCCGGTTGTAGGGTTACGGTTTCCGTACCCACAAGAGCATTCCCCTCATACTTAGGGATCTCGCAGCGGATGGCAAGGGAATTGTAGCTCTGCAGATCTGCAACGGGAACCACATAGTTGATGGCGATGTCGCTGGCAAGGTTCAAGGAGTGATAGATATTCAGTCCTTCCACCACGCTGGGACCCTGGGAGAAGCATGGCTTCAGAGTGCTGTCCTTGCTGACGGTCTTCAGATCCACAAGGATACCGGTTTCATCCATCCAGCCTACAAAGTTCCAGGGGCCGTTTTCGTCGGCAGGCTTTGTGGGAAGGGGGCCGGAGAAGACTGCCTCGCTGCCAATGGGATGATAGAGGGTCTCCAAAACCTTTCCGTCCTCAGAGGTAAATTTGAGGATTGCGATTTGATTGGGAAGCTCAGAACGGGGGCCGGCAAAGAGATAGTCCAGAACCACCTGGCCGGAGCCTTTGCTTTCAGCCTTGATGCTGCGGAATCGGACACCGAAGCTGTTGATATACTCCGCTGTCTTGAATTCCCGGCTCACCGGGATGGTCATGGTGATCCACTTGCCGTTTTCTACCTTGTAGTAGTCCATGATATCATAGCCGCCACGGTCGGAAACGCCGTTCACGGTGCGGTCATAGATGGTGACGACCTCAGCATTTCGGCCCGGCGCATTTACGCAGCCTTCGGTCTTAAAACGAAGCTGGACATATTCCGCTGCTGCGGGATCATAGGACAGGGCCATGGTAGAGGGCATGGTATTGTTGGGATGAGTGCCGTGGATAGCCGCAGTCAGGAACCAGGGGCCGTAGAGACCGCTGGTGACTTCATATGCAATGTCCTCCGCTACGGGGATCTTTACAACGCCCTGACTGTTGTCAATAGTGAAATTGGTCATAGCAGAGGTCGTAGTGGAGGTTTCACGGGCTACCCAAGGAGCCTTGGGTGCAAGATCGAAGTTATATCCCTTGTAGCTTTCCCGGGTGTATCGGAGCTGATCGGCCTCGGTGTTGCCAAAATCAAAGAACATGCTCTGTTCCTGGACGGGAGCTCCATCCTTAGGTCCGATATAGATGTGATCAATGAGAATACTGCCGTTTTTGCTTGCGTCGTTGACCATAAGGTAATAGAAGCCCAAGCGGATACTGCTGATTTCATCCATGTCGCAGAAACGCATGGTAGGTCCTCCGGAAGCGGAAGCATTGGCATCTACCTCAGCCTGATCATAGAGATCCAGAGTGATGGTCACATATTCTCCGTTAGATTGATAATTGGCACCGAAATAGTGGGCTTCATCGAAGTGCCGCTCCTGATCTGCCCCATAGTACCAAAAACGGAGGAAGGGATTGCTTGTGCCGTAACCCTTAAAGTTCTCCAGTTTCAACCGAATTTGGACTACCTCAGCATATTGAGGATCATATTTTAAGGGGAACCGGGAGCCTGCAAAAAGATCCAGGGTGATGATCTTCCGAGTGGAGGTCTTGTCCTCCACTACAATTTCCATCGTACCTTCGTGAGGATTGACTTCATAAGAGGAGGCGGTGTATTTCTTGTTGTCGTTGTCATAGACTGCGGCAGTCCAGCGCTTGTCGGAGTCGAAGTTAAAGTAGTTGTACTGGGGCTCCAGGCGATAGCGCAGCTTGTCTGTGGGATCATCGCTGAAACCGAAGAACAGCTCTGCGCCACCGTCCTCCAGGGGATTCCGTGCTTCCACATGGACGGTAACGGTGCCCAGATCCTGGATGGTTCCGTTGGGATTGACGTAACGGATCTTTGCAGGATAGTCACCCACTGTGTTGGGAGAAAGGGTCTTGGTAAACTCCAGGCGATAGGTGCCCGGCTCCTTGGTCAGGGAGGCATCATAGAAGATCTCGCCCTTGGCGTTGAAGGCAGGCAGCGTGTAGTTCACCCGCAGGTCAGAGACGATATGGCTGATGATCTCAGCCTGAGGGACGCCGGGATATACATAGTAGTCGGAATGGCCTGTGAAGCTGATCATCATATCGGAGGGCGTTGTTTCATACTTGTAGAGTCGTGTTTTTAAATAGGCGCACTTATTTCTCGCCTGAGAATAGGTCAGCTTAGCAGTGCCCCACCCGTTATCGGAAAGAATGTCACCGTCACGGTACAGGGGATAGTATGTACCGTTGTCATAACGATAGATCAGACAAGTACCTGCGGCCATTTTGTCGATCCAGACACCCTTGCTGCTTGTCTCGAGCTGATTGCTCATGCCGCTCCATGAGCTGTACATGCCGGAGGCTGCGAAGGTATCGTTGTAGCCTAAATACAGTTTGTTTTTATTGGAGGTCGTTCCCCAGTAGTCGCCGGTACCCTTGTTGATGGTCACGCCGAGGTAATTGCCATAGTTGGGGATAACGGCATTCTCGTTGGTACCATAGCTGCCGTACTGGATCTGCCAGTTGACAAAACGGCGCTGAGAGGCGGCAAAGTAGAGAGTGTCGCCGATGTAATATGCCGGCAATGCTCTGTCCGCGCCACCGTTGATAGCATCGTAGGACAGGATCCAGTCGGTTTTGTGGTCCACGATCGCATAGGCGTTCAGACCTGAAGCCAATTCCTTGGCGCGCATGTAGCGATAGAACTGCTCATTTGCCTTTACGGCCTCAGAGGTCACGGGATTCGCCTCACGAAGGTCATAGGTCTTTGGTGTCCAGTTGCCGTAGTCCAATTCCAAATGGTCCTTGCGGTAGAACACGCCCTCTGCCGCGCAGTAGCCAACGGTTTCGTTGCCTGCGTAGTAGATATCGCCTGCGTAATCGGCGATTTTGATCATATAATTGAAAATTTTACCTCTGGTCTGGGAGGCCTGCCAGCTCTGATTGGCAAAGGAGATGCTCGGAAGGATCGTCTTGACCAAGGTGGTATGGTCATCCAAAAGATGGTGCGGAAGCTGGAGAATGTCGCTCTTGAGATTTGCCGCAGGATACATGCCTAAGAGCTCTGCATCATTCTTTTCCAAATCTCCCAGCCAAAGAGCGGTTTTTCCGTCAAAGCTCATGCGCAAGGCCATGCTTGCATTGTTATCGTTGCTGTAATCGAGACAGTTGGTATCTCTCACAACTAACTTATTGCTGCTGTTGGGCTTGTACCAATCCTCGGCAGTGTAGAGCACGTCGAAGGTCACGCCTGCAATCTTGAATTGTTCGCCGGTATGGGGCTTGTAGTAACGGGCATTGGGGAAGAGCTGCGCGATTTGATGCAGAGCCGTCTCCTGCGTGCAGCCGGCTTCGACATAATCTGTATTATAAATGATGTTTTTCAGGTCAAATCGGTGGCTGTACTTGGTGAGAAAACGGCCGAAGCCATCACTGTGGTCGGTGTGCATATGGCTCAGATGCCATGCGCTGATAATCATTTTCTGTCCTTCGGGAATACCGGTGATCTGGCGGCAGAAGTCATACAGATCATCCATCGCACGCTCGCCCATGTGGAGCTTATGGCCGCCATCGATGATAAAGAGGCTGTTGTCCGGCATTTTAATCACAAACATGGAGCCGTTAGGGAAACGACGCTGAATGCCCAGATCGCTGGAGGTGTAGGCATAGCCGTTGTCAGGTGCGGTCAGATTGTACATATATACTTCGGTTCTGTCACTACCCTTGCCGTCGTAATAGAAGCCCTCTACCGTGTCCTTGTGGGTGTCGACGATAATACGGGTTTGAGAGGAATAGGGGGTAAAATAGGTATAGATGCTGTAGCTTCCGTCGGGAGCCAGGAACTTGGCGTAACGGTTGCTACCGCTTTGGGCGGCAAGGGTACGGGACCAAACCTTGGTATAGCCGTTGTCTGTCAGCTTGGTGCAATAGGTATTGTATTGGGTTGCGGTAGTGCCCTTGATGATCTGCATCTTAGAACGGTATTCTCCGTCGTGGAAGCTAACAGAGTCACCGCCGTCATAGGTCATCCAGGAGGATGCGGTTCCACCGGAATAGGTGGGAACAGAGACGGAGGAAATGGTGACCCCGCGGGAGGCGGGCTTTTCCTCGGCGACTTCTGCATTGCTCGCCTGTGTGATCATGAGAAAGAGACTCGGCAGTTGGCACCGCAGAAGCAGGACAGAGACATAGGATCGCAGTTTTTTCATTGTGTTTCTCCCCTCTATCGTAACATTCTTCCACTATATTCTATCAATTCTTTGGCTGTAATGCAAGGGCAGGAGTATAAATAGTTTTATGGCAGGAGTATAAATAGTTTTATGATTCCCCCAAAACTGGTACTATCATTCTTTTGTATTTTCTGTTATAATGGAGCTATGATTAGGACTGAAGCAGCGTATCCACAAGGAGGTTGTTGTATATACCGTATTTTAGAGTGGAATCCCCAGCTGCACCCTCAGGACAGGGGATGGTTTCTTTCTGTTCCATGTGTTCTTATGATTCAAAGACCTTTGATAGTTTTGAATGCTATGTGGAAAAGCAAGGGAAGGAAATTGAAATTCCGTCCGCAGGAGAAACTTTTACATTAGGTAGTTCCACGGTTTCAATCCTCGGCCCCGTAGGATATTACTCTGACCCTAATAATATGTCTATCGTCCTTCGGATCCAATGCGGCAATACAAGCTTCCTCTTTGCCGGAGATGCGGAAATCGACTCTGAACAGGACATTCTCAACAGCGGAGAGAACCTAAAAAGCACCCTTCTGAAAGTCGGCCACCACGGAAGTGACACCTCCACATCCTACCGCTGGCTCCGAGAGATCGCCCCGGAATATGCCATAATATCTGTAGGCAAAAACAATTCCTACGGTCATCCCACCGAACAAACCCTAAGCCGCCTCCAAGACGCCGAAATAACCCTTTTTCGCACTGACCTCCAAGGCCACATCATTTGCACCAGCGACGGAAACACCCTGAGTTTCTCCGTAGAACGAAATGCAAATGCTGATACCTTCTACATTGAGCCACCTGCAACGGTGCCAACGGAACGACAAACCGAAGCAACCGCATCTTCCGCATCCGGATCAGATGCGAATAAAACAAGCTATGTCTTAAATACGAACACAAAGAAATTCCATTACCCATCCTGCTCTAGCGTAAAACAGATGGCAGACAAAAACCGCAAAGATGTTACTGCTACCAGAGAGGAGGTTGTTGCAATGGGCTATGATCCCTGTGGTCGCTGCCATCCATAGCACATAGAAGAACTGTTGGTCTTGTTATTTAACACTTTTTTTCCATCTCGCTTTTTGATGGTCCGACAGCAAATTTGCCAACTTCTACTTGACACAAACGGACATTTATGTTACGATAATACAGTATAATACAACGATTACAAGGAGAAATCATTATGAAGAAACGCGTTTTTTCACTGTTCCTGGCTTTGGTTCTGTTGCTGACGGTATTCCCTGTGACAGGTGCCAATGCTGTAGCAAAGAAACAGGCTGCCGGCTCCGACATCCGCGTTATGAGTGCCAATCTGCGTGCTGAATTTGCAACCTGGGCATCTGACGGTGTGGCTCCTGCGCCTACCTCTACCCGTGTGCTTTACCTCAAGTCCATGATCGATGAGAATGCACCCACTATCATTGGCTCTCAGGAAGTCAGCCCTACCTGGTATACCGCCTTCTCTAAGTTGGATACCACCAAGTGGGCATGGCTGACGGAGAAGGATGCCGCCGGGTATTCCTACTACAATTTCGTACCCAACAAGGGCAAAGCCCTGAATACCATCCTGTACCGCAAGGATCTGCTGACACTCAGCGACCACGGTGTGAAGGCTTATGATGCACGGAGCAACGGTCACTGTATCGTTTGGGGTGTATTCAATGTAAAGGCTACGGGTAAGCAGTTCGTCATGATCAGCACCCACTGGACTCCGGGCTCCGGCAAGGCTTCTGAGAGATTGGCACAGGCCAAGGAGCTGGCCACCTTCGTCAATCAGATGAAGCGGACCTACGCCGATACGGTCATTTGCACCGGCGACTTTAACTGCAAGGCCGATTCTACGGAATTCAAGACCTTCCTGACCAAATCCAAGTCTGCGGATTGTGGAATTTCTGCCGCCGTTCGGGATGACAAGACTGCCAAGATCGACCATGTAACTGCAACAACGGATGCGGAGCTGAAGTATTATACTGTCTGCTACGAGGCATACAGCAAGTATGACCTGTCCGATCATCCCTTTGTCCTGGGCGATATCAAGCTTGGTGGCGGCATGATCTTCGATTTTACGGATACAGCTGAGGCTCGTAACCATTATAAGCAGGCCGCTTACCGCTGGAACAGCTTCGACTATCATCTGAAGTATTGGATGTCCTACAACGGATATTCCAAGAATCTGAAGTTTGACAAGGCCAACGGTGTTATGACCTTTGATGTGACTGCCAAGGGTAGCCCCTTTGTTATGACGGCCACCAACGAAACCACCGATCCTACTCTGGCTTACGGTTTAAATTACAATCCCGCAGGTGCAGACGTGGTTCAGGTACGCTTCAAGCTGGACGGCTGTACCAAGGCAGACAGCATGTGGATCTCCTTCTGCGCCACCAATACAGGCAGTGCCGCCGGTGCATGGAAGAGCAATGCCAAGTCCTTCACCTACGATAGCGTCAACGGAAAGTTCCTGGTCCTGAATATTCCCCTTACCGCCTCCGGCGTAAAGGCTCTGAATCAGATCGAGACCTTCCGTATGAATTTCGCCAATGTAAAGAACGGCAAGGTCACTCTGGACTATATCTTCATCGGACCCTCCGAGCTGGCTCCCAATTAAATATCAAACACTGGGACGGTACGGGTGCAAGCCCGTGCCGTTCTCTGTGTTGTCGGATATTTTTATGATTATGCTTGACAGTTTGGTAGGGGATATGGTTACAATTTTAGGGTGAAAAGTAAGAATTTATGAGGTGATTTTTATGTTGACTTGGGCAGAAAATATAGCCAAGCAGATTATCGCTCGCCGTCCCGATAAGGAAGAATATGTCTGCGCCACAGGCATCAGCCCCACCGGCTCTATCCATATCGGCAATTTCCGTGACATCGCTACCAGCTTCTTCGTTGTGCAGGCCCTCCGTGGCCTGGGCAAGAAGGCCAAGCTCCTCTTCAGCTGGGACGAGTATGACCGTATGCGTAAGGTCCCCGTCAATGTTGCCGCTGTCCGTGATGATATGGAGCAGTATGTTGGCAGACCCTAGCACAGACTTACTATTAAAAGTCAAGCCCAAAATTGACATGATTTAAGATTTTTCAATGATTGGCCGCCGCCCGTTGACAAGCAACAGACAAATGCTGTTAGCGAGGCAGCGAGGGCGAGGAAGGGTATAGCAAAGCAAGCCCAGTTAGCCCTCGAATTTCCAGTATAGCATTTGTCTGCTTCTGCTTGTCAAGGGTTCGCTGCGCCGGCTGGCTTGTGCGATTTGGTGAGCTCAGGCTCAAAAGGATTTTAGGTCATACATCGGTAAGC
>JAZRGR010000125.1:0-8948 GCA_045644345.1 Faecousia sp.
TAGTGAATAGTGTCGGTGTGGCTTACGCCACGGATTAAAATATGGCAGAAAAGCTGCCAAATCAAGGGCAAAGCCCTTGTTTTCTAATCCATCCCGTAGGGATACCACAATTATTCACTATTCATTATTACTTATTCACTATTTCGATTTGTCGCTCGTCAGAGCGATAAATCGGAATTTGCCGAGACGGGTTTAGTCCTTAATGGTCTTTTCTACGGTAGCTGCCAGCTTGCCGTCTGCTACCTCACGGATGGCCAGAGTTACGGGCTTCTCGGTCAGGTGAACTTCCTGCTGATTTGCCTCGATGGAGATCTGACGGGCACGACGTGCTACTACATTGACCATGAGATAGCGGCTGTTGATGTTGCTGAGCAGCTTGGACATTGCGGGATAAAGCATAGTGGTTTCCTCCTAAATATAAGTAAAAAGATTACAGATGAACGGGATTGTATTCGCTGCGGCAGAACTCAGCCAACACAATGGCTTCGACTTCTCTGACAGCTTCTTCTACCGTGTCGTTGACAACGGTGTACTTGTATTTGTGGGCATGACTGCACTCCTCCAGAGCGATCTTGAGACGCTTCTCAGCGATCTCGGGCGGAGTGTCTCCACGGTTAAACAGACGGTTGCGGAGCTCCTCGTAGCTGGGAGGCGCAATGAAGATAGAGATGGCATCCTTCCGGCGTGCCATGACCTGAAGCGCACCCTGGACCTCGATCTCCAGGATTACGATCTCACCACGGTCTACTCCCTCCTGAACGGGTTCTGCAGGTGTGCCGTAGTAATTATCCGCATAGGATGCATATTCCAGAAGTGCATCTCTGGCAATCAGCTCCTCGAACCGCTCCTTGGACATAAAGCGGTAGTGGACACCGTCTACCTCACCGGGTCTAATGGTACGGGTAGTTGCGGAAACAGAGAAGCGCATATTGGGGTACTTTGCCATAAGAGCCTTGAGGACCGTTCCCTTGCCCACACCGGAAGGGCCGGATACGATCAGAACCTTGCCTTGTTTCATTGGGTTTCCTCCTCGTCTTTGTATACTTCGCCTTCTTTGTCTGCCATACGCTTGGCAATGGTCTCCGGGGGAATGGCGGACAGGATCACATGGTCCGTGTCCATAATGATCACGGACTTGGTCCGTCTGCCGAAGCTGGCATCGATGACCATGGAACGCTCCTTTGCCTCCTGGACCAGCCGCTTAATGGGGGCAGAATCCGGGCTGACGATGCTGAGCATTCGATGGGAGGACACCATGTTTCCGAATCCGATATTGACTAATTTCATATCTTATGTATCAGATCATTCGATATTCTGGATCTGTTCACGGATCTTCTCCAGTTCGGACTTGATCTCTACCACAGTACGAGCCTGCTGGATATCATTGCCCTTGGAGCCGATGGTATTGGTCTCGCGATTCATCTCCTGGAGGAGGAAGTCCAGCTTACGACCAATGGGGCCGCCTGCAGTCAACAGGCTGTCTAACTGAGCAAAGTGACTGCGCAGACGGACAGTCTCCTCATCCACGGCGATCTTGTCTGCGTAGACAGCGGCCTCGGTGAGGATACGGCTCTCGTCGATGTTGGTATTCTCCAGAACCTCACGCATCTTGTTCTCCAGACGCTGACGGTATTCCTGCAGGGTTATGGGACTGCGCTGCTCCACCTGCTCTACATAGGACAGGATGGTTGCCGCACGGCTACGGAGGTCTGCTTCCATATTGGCACCCTCTGTCTGTCGCATGAGATTATAGGCAGCAATTGCCTCCTCTGCCACAGTGAGAATGTCTGCTACATTCTGTGCCTCGTCCTCCTCTGCCTTTTCTACCACGAAAACATCGGGCATACGGGACAGGGTGGCGGTGCTGATATCATTGCGGACACCGTATTCCTCTACCATGGTGTTGAGTGCTCTGAGATAGCCCTCCAGAACAGGCTTGTTCAGGCCAATACAGACCTCTTCCTCCCCTGTACTGCGGATGTTGATGAATACATCTACCTTGCCACGGGATACGGATTCCTTGATCTTCTGCTTAACAGCCTCCTCAGCGTAGCCGAAGAGACGGGGCAGCTTGACACTGCAATCCAGGAAACGGTTATTCACCGACCGCAGCTCAACGGTGATCTCTCTGCCCCGCAGAGTCTGAACGGCACGGCCATAGCCGGTCATACTGTGAATCAATCTATTCCTCTCCTTATGTTCGTATTGTATAATGTAAAATATAGGTGGCGTCAAATATCTATGTTGTACGCAAGGGCTCCCCGGCTGTTATCTGCAACAGCAATTGCACATCATATTCATGCACAGGAGCTGTGTACACAGACCACAGCAGTCGGAATCGTCGGGTGCAGACTGCCTGTGTCCCCGATAGCCATAGGCAGAGGTGCCGTTAACAGATTGGAAGGCGGCATTGTATTCCATATTGCCGGGATCCATGGACAGTGCAATACGGAAATTCTGTCTCGCCTCGTCCATCCAGCCCTTTCTGCTTGCGACTACACCACGGAGATAATACCACTCTGCGGTTCGGTTGGGAACTGCCTCCAGTGCATTGTCTGCCTCTTGGAGCTGTCCCATCTGGATCATCTGCCGTATCCGTGCAAGGGAAGCATCGCCCCCGGTGCCGTTATAGCTGCTCCCCTGGGTATAGGAGGGTGCTCTGCCGCCGCCCTTGGTAAGGGTGTCGTAAGCCTCATTGATTTCCTTCATCTTCTCCTGTGCCAGGTCTGCCAGGGGATTGTTCATGTATTTGTCAGGGTGATATTTGTGGCACAGCTCACGGTAAGCCTTCTTGATCTCCGCCTCCGATGCACCACGGGATACACCCAGAACCTCATATGGATCCTTCATACTTGGGTCTCCTTTTGCTTAGATCGCCTTTTACGGAAGCTACCGTTACATATGCTCCTGAGCACTGTAGGCAGCCCCTCATAAATGATATTCTCCAGGATCTCCCGATCCCCCTTGTAGGGAAGGAGCTCCAATGCCGACGCAGCAATACTGACCGAAGCCTCGACCGTATCCACCAGTTGGTCACGATCTGCCTCAGACAGCTTGCCCCCTGTGACCTCATAACGCAGGGCAAGGGGATTGTAACGATGATGCTTGACATCACCGGGCAGATCCTCCAGAGCATCTGCCAAATATAAGTACCGTCCCACATGATACAGGAGCGTCTCTAAAATCCGCTGTTCGGACAAGGTTTCCTGCTGGGATGCACAGCCCTTAAGCAGGGTAGCAAAGGTATCCGCCACCTCATCTATACTACAGCAGTTCTGTTCCTCTAATGCAGATAGCAGTGTAAGCTGTCTGCAGAACAGCTCATCCTCCCCGGGGTGGAGAGCGGCTGCCCGTCTATACGCTCTGCGGTACAGCCACAGGCACAGCCGAGCCCCCAGTCTCTTGCCCCGGCCACTGTCCTGTATGGTATCTGCCAGCTTATGGAAAGACAGGAGCACGGTCAAGTCTGCCGCGTATTCCATAACAGGATCACAGGGCAGACAGTCAACCTTGCAGAAGGGCTTAAGGGGACAGCTCCCCCCGGTAATGTCCCTCCCCTGTTCCTTAGACAGGAGGAAATATAGGAAAGTCATATCATAATTGACCAAGAAGCGTGCGGAGAAACCATACCGTTTCTTGAGCGTACCGCACAGGCCGCAGTATGCCGCCTTGTACCGCCTGCGCCCCTCCTCGGTCAGCTTGCTGTTAATGGGTATTACATATCCAAACATGTTCCATGCTCCACAAAGCCAACAATGGTGTAGGTAGGTGGCCGTTTCTTAAGTCGGCGGTTATAGATCAGGGCAGGGATCCAACCTAATACAAACCCCGGCGCACCCCATATGCCCGTAGACCACAGGCCCAGACCCATAAAATAGCCTGCGAAGAATCCCAGGAGCGGTGCCATATATACCAACACCGCAGCCCAGAGAACCACCGCTGTGGAGGAATCTATATAGACCCTGTCTCCGGGCTTGGCCCCTATAAGATTATCCCCACAGACCTGCAAGGTCTGTGCCACTGCACCGCAACCGGCACAGCTATGGCAATCGCCGCTACAGGCACTCTCCCGTCTTACGGATACCACTGCTACGGTACCGCTCACAGACTCAATGGTTGCCCGTTGTCTCATTGGGATCAGTCTCCTCCCGTTCTACCACAGGAGCAGTCGCTCTGCCAAAGACACCGCAATCCAGCCCCTCGTCTAAGGTAACGGTTAGAGTCACGGTCATATTGTTGGAGATAAAGTCATTCTCCATATCCACCGTTACGTGAACTCTGTCTAAATTAAGCTGATGGATATCCTCTGTCTTGCCACGGAAAACAATGGGGATCCTCTCTGCGGCAAAGTCCAGTCTGGGGTCGTCATTCTCCCGTAGGATCCGATCCACCGGAATATAAATGGTACGTGTGCTCAAGCCCTCCAGGGAGACCGTCACCGTGATCTCTGTCCCTGCCTCCCGGTAGGTAACACCCTCGGGCAGTTCGGGAACGACTGTAAAGCTGAGACTGTCCGTAAGCTCAGACAGCTTGATGGTCTTGATCA
Organism: Faecousia sp.; assembly: GCA_045644345.1. Classification (GTDB taxonomy): domain Bacteria; phylum Bacillota; class Clostridia; order Oscillospirales; family Oscillospiraceae; genus JAZOXB01. The sequence goes on from JAZRGR010000125.1 coordinate 4,547, forward strand.
ACAGTTGGGAATCCATGTCCTTGAGAACCGACTCCTCACCGATCACCCCGATAGAAGGGGGATCGATGGTATATTTGACGTGCTCTCCTCTGGCACCGCCGCCGTCTATCAGCTCCAATTGCAATTGCAACTGCTTGTAGCAGAACACAGGCACCCTCACACGGAGGACCTCCTCGTGAACCGTAACATAGGGACTGAGGCTCAGGGTCTGTCCGTCCTCCCCTACCAGCTCATAGGGCAGCTCACGATCCAGAGACTCCTTGGTATCCGCCAGATCAACGATCACTCTGGCACGGTGGATCTTGTCCAGCTCCTCTAAGGGACCGCTGACAGGAACCGTCTCTAAGTTGACCATGGCAGGATCCCGAACAAAGCCCTCTGCCGTAGAGCCGGTATATTCGATCTCTACAGGGATCCCCAAACGATTGACATACTCGCTGACCTTGACCTTGATCTTGTTGTTGCTGGAGCTGACCAGCTTAATATCTCCGGAGGCTACTGTAGAAGGGGGATCCAGGACCCAGCTCAGCTCATAGGTACCGGGGCCATCGATCTTGCCCGCATCTGCCACAGCCTCCAGAGTGGTGTTATTCAGTTCCTTAAGATCTGAACGTCTACCGGCGACCTCTACATCCACATACTGGATCTCGCCTCCGGTAAGCATCAGACCATTCATCTGCAGCTCATTGGCTCCAATGACTCTGACAGGCACCCCACGGATGCTGACCTTGTCATCGGGATTCTCCACCGTAACGACATAGACCCATAATACGATGGCAGCCAGGAGAGCCAGCAGGAAGCTCCAAATCTTATGCTTCTGCATCAGGATCATCCTCTTCCTTTGTTTCCTTGGTGTTGAATCTCCACTTAAAGGGGTTGCGGGACTTGGTCTCCTCACGGGGAGCCAACTCATTGTGTAGCAGCTTCTTAAGGGTCTCTGCAGGCAGGTATCTCTTGAGCATACCGCCTACCGCTACAGAAATGGCACCGGTCTCCTCGGATACCACCACTACCACAGCATCGGTGATCTCGCTGATACCGATGGCTGCACGGTGACGGGTTCCCAGATCTGCATTGATATCCATTCTCTGTGTCAGAGGCATAACGCAACCTGCCGCCGCGATCCTCTCTCGGCGGATGAGCACTGCCCCGTCATGGAGAGCCGCCTTGTTGAAGAAAATGTTCCGCAGTAGCTGGCAGGTAACCTTGGCATCGATGGTAGTGCCGTTCTTCTGGTACTCGCCGATCAAGTCATTGCGCTCGAATACGATGAGGGCACCGGTCTTCTCGGAGGACATGATACGGCAGGCTTCTACGATCTCGCTGATGACAACATCCATCTCTGTGTGTACTTCCTTCTTAAAGAAGTCTCTGATGGATCTGCCACCCAGCTTCTCCAGCATCCGCCTAAGCTCCGGCTGGAACATGATCAGCAGTGCAAGAAGCCCGATCCCCAAGATCTGCTCCAACAGATAATTCAGCAGATACATATTCAGTGCGCCGGTAACAAAATATAATGCCAGAATCATGACAACACTCTTGGCGATCCGTGCTGCCGCTGTAGTGCGGATCATGTTAAATCCCGCGTACAGCAGACCTGCCACCAGCAGAATGTCCACGATATCCATAGGCTTAATTGTAGGGATCATTGCTCCGATATCTCGGATAAAATCAATTATAGCGTCCATAGGCAATACTCCGCTGATTCTATTATTAGATAATTATATCCGATTTCCGTCACAATAGCAAGTGGAAAACACAGCTTTTTTTGTTCTTAAACTATTTTTTTGCAAATCCTCAGAAAACGCCTCACTTCCTCCTCTCGGTTTCGGTCCGAAAGACTGATGCGCACCGTACCACCGGGGGCTGTTCCTACGCTTTCATGGGCAAGGGGCGCACAATGCAGCCCTGCTCTCACAGCCACTGCGTGCTGTGCCAGTACATGGGCAATCTCCTCAGGATCTCTGTCCCGTACAGTAAAGGACAGGACCCCGACCTGCCCCTGCCCACGGTACATTCTTACCGACGGGAAACGGCTCAGCCCCATTGCGACCATGTCTGTCAGTTCCCGTTCCCGTCTCAGGATCGCCTTGGGTGTCCGCCTGCGGACATATTGGATCCCACGGAGCAAGCCTCCGATACCACTGACATTCAGTGTTCCTGCCTCCAGCCGATCCGGCAGCTCCTCCGGCATGGTCCGCTCCAGGGAACGACTGCCGGTCCCCCCATGCATCAGCGGTCTGCCCGGCTCCCTGCACAGGAGGAGTCCCGTGCCCTGTGGACCATACAGCCCCTTATGCCCCGGCATGGCAATAAAGGTCGCTCCGCTCCGCTCCAGAGATATGGGTAGCGTCCCTGCCCCCTGGGCAGCATCCACGATCAAGGGAATGCCCCGTCTGCGGCAGAGCTCCCCGATCCTGTCTATGGGCAGGACATAGCCGAACACATTGGAGCAGGCTGTACATACTACCAGCTCTGCCCCTCCTGCCAAAGCCCTCTCGAAATCCTCTATTGCTCGTTCCGGGCTGAACAAGTCCCTGCCGCAGATCATCAGCTTCGCTCCCAGGGCATGGAGGGGGCGTATCACTGCATTGTGTTCATAGCCGGACACTGCAACTGCCATGCCCGGTCTGCATAGGCTGTGGATGGCGATATTCAGCCCATGGGTCCCATTCATCGTGAATACCACCTGCCGGGGTTCTGCATCAAAGAGGCTCCCTGCCTCCTCCCTGCACCGATGGACCACCTCAGCGGCCTTCATGGCAGAGCTGTGACCTCCCCGCCCCACACTGCTGCATTGTTTCATGGTATCCAAGACGCCCCCGTAAACCCCAGGCGGTTTCAGCAAAGAGGTGGCGGCATGATCCAGGTAGATCATCGGATCACCTCCTTCCATTCTCCCGAAGCATGTGCATACAGCTTCTCATAGTCTCTGTGACTTAGGACATCACGGATCTTGGCAAACCCGTTTTCCGGAATGGCGATGCAATAGCCACAGCCCTTCTTCCGTAGTCCTTCCGGTGTTCTTACAGGCATAGCAGTGTAGCCGCTTTTCTTCAATTTCCCTGCGGCAGTCATTGCCGCTGTCATAGATCGAAAGGTATAGTAATATACGATCATGGTCCTCCCCTCCCGCCATCATCCTATGCAGCAGGGAGAAATCTGTCACAAAAGGGGAGATTCTTTCAACTTAATACAATCTTAATAATTTCTGCATTGATATCTTAATATTTAAGCAGTATGATATAGGTGTAGTCGTTGAGTTTTCATTTTTTCCTCTTTTCTTTTTTCATTTTCTCTCTTTTCTAACCTCCGCAGGCAAGGAACCTCCCCTTGCCTGCGGAATTCCTTTTTTATACTGCGTTTCTTTAAAGAGTACACATCCGCAAACGGCTGAGACGCTTTTGTACCTTTCGGCACAGAAAGAGTCCATGAACAGTTGTCTCCTTTTCATTGAATAATAATATTACAACTCCTATCTCTTTTTTGGCGGCGGCGGCACGGCAGACACAGATAACAAACGCACGCAAACCATAACAAACGTAAACAAACCCTAACACACACGAACAAACCCTAACAAACACGAACAAAACATAACAAACATATACAAAGTCATATCATGATACTATATTATGATAATAATATCATGATACTATATTATGATAATAATATCATGATACTATATTGTGATAATAATATCATGATACTATATTGTGATAATAATATCATGATACTATATGCCGCCCCCCAATGCCGCCAATGATAAGAGATTGAATTTATGTTTCGTATTAGTATTAGCATTCGTGTTAGTTTTAGCATTAGGATTAGTATTAGGATTAGTATTAGTATTATGGATATGTCAAGGATCCAAATCCGTCCTCAAGGTCTCTACGGAATCCATATGGTCTGCATATTCAGCCAATCTTTTCCTCTTTGCGGCATCGGATGCTTTCTTGGCCTTTTCATAACGGCGCCTGCCCTCCTCCATGAAATACCTCTGAAACTGATCCTCCGTTGCCTTCACCCGACCGAAGAGATACCGCTCATTGCCGGGAAGGGTCGGCACTTCCCCCGTAACACTGTAATAGAGCTGTCCAATGACCAGTCGTCCGAATTCCTCGGGAGTCAGAAGCTGTACCTCATCGTATAATTCGTATACCAGGACACAGTAATTTCGCTTTAAGCTCCTTTTCTCTTCCCATTTTTCGTGGTATTTCTCATGATTCAAAAACTCCAGTTCCTCGATTGTTTGTTCTTTTGTAACGTGTTCCATATTCATACCTCCTGTTTCATCATCGGTTGCTCTAAGGAAGCTCTGATTAAATCGCCGAGAGCAATCGGCGAGAGATTTTGTTCCAAATTGAGGTTTGGAAAACGCAGGAATACTTTGTGTATTTCAAGT
>JAZRGR010000126.1:0-1785 GCA_045644345.1 Faecousia sp.
TTAAAAAGTAGACATTCGCAAATGGCTACTTTTTATAGCCCTTCAGGGCGTAGAAACTCGTATGAGACGCTTTTTGTGCCTTTCGGTACAAAAAGATTCAATTAAAAGTTGTCTACTTTTAATTGAATAATAGTATTACTATAAAAAGGCTCTGTGTGATGGGTGTCACACAGAGCCTTGCTAATTATGGGGGATTAGGGAGCAAAGTAGGCCTTTGCGGAGTCGGAGTAGGCGAAGAGGGCCTTACACAGGTTCAGGAGATTGCCGGTTTTGTTATTGCCATAGGTGTCGGGGCTGTATTGGAGTGTGGGAGAGACGGGAGTTTCTCCTGCGTAGACTTGGGCGGAGATCACAGCTCTCAGCTCTGCGGCAAGGAGGGTGTCCAAAGTAAAGGCATAGTAGCCCAGTGCCTCATTATACACTTCCGCCTCCGGGATGGTGAGGGCCTTGGGGTTCCCCTGTGCATCCTTGTAGGAAATGCGGAGGGTCAGATCGGACAGGTTTCCTGTGTAATTGGCGGGATTGAAGACGAATTTCAGGGCTACCTTGGACTCCAGATTCAGGGACTTGCCTGCCCAAGTGATAGGAGCGTTTGCAAGATCGTTCAGAACGGTGTTGGTATTGCCGAAGGTCACGGCCTCAATGTCGGACAGGTAGGCCTTATGCTCCTGTGTCATATTGCCATCTGCAAGATTGTCTGTGCGGTAGGACTTGAAGATCTGTGCCTTGGAGCCGTAACGCAGTAGGTCTGCGCAGAGAGTCTTAAGCGTCTCTGCGATCCCTGTTTTGTTTAGCTGGGCATAGGCATAAGTGGCGATGCTGTATTCGTCTGTGGGAGAATAATAGGGCTGTCCGTCCCTGGTGCCGTGGAGAACAGAGAGGATCTTATTATTCATTTGTACTGCTGTCAGACCGTCTAAGGTGAAGTAGTAGTAATAGCCCTTGTCCACAGGCTCTACGCGGATGGTTTGTGTTCCCGTATACGCATTGCCTACATAGGTTTCCAAGGTGCTTTCCACATATACGGTTGCCATGTCGAAGCCCTCTAATAGGGACTTGGGAACCACAAGGTTGACAGAGATATCACTTGCCAGATTCAGACTGTGATTCAGCTTTAGGTTAGCATCCTCTATTGCCTCCTTGATCTCAGCCTCTCCACAGATGCAGGAGCTGTTTTCGTAGCTGTGGGGTGCTGTCTCGTTTAGGTTGCAATGCTCACAGCCTACGGTGTGGCTCTGCAGATCGAGAGGAGTGTAGGTGTAGCTGTGACCCATGGAAGGAATGACCTCCTGCGCCACAAGAACCGCATGACATACAGAGCAGTGCTTGCCTTCTGTCAGACCGGTTGCTGTACAGGTAGGAGCTACTGCCTTGTCCGTCACCTCTGTGTGACCTGTAGAGCTTACATAGGTATCCTTGTAGCTGTGGGAGCAACGGGAGCAAGTATAAGTGGTGTAGCCCTGTGCCGTGCAGGTGGGAGCAGTGACCTTGGGGGTATAGCTGTGACCCTTGGCAGGGATGACCTCCTGCGCCACAAGAACCGCATGACATACAGAGCAGTGCTTGCCTTCTGTCAGACCGGTTGCGGTACAGGTAGGAGCGACTGCCTTGTCCGTCACTTCTGTATGTCCCTTGGCTTTGGTCGTAACATTGAAAGCTAAGGGACCGTAAGCGGTATTGTTCCACGTATACTTGTCCGTACCTGTTGCAGTACAGGTGGGAGCCTTGGAAGTGGTCTTGGTGTAGTCGGTGGGATTCAGCTTGGGCAGAGTGACGGTAGTGGTG
>JAZRGR010000127.1:0-6204 GCA_045644345.1 Faecousia sp.
TTTCGCAGAAAATTTTGGAAATACCAGAGATTGTATCGACAATATGTTGCTCTATTTTAAATCCATCCCGAAGGGATACCGACATTTTACATTATACATTTTCCATTTTCCATTATTCCGATTTGCGCGACCGAAGGGAGCAATAAATCGGAATTTGACCGAATAAAGCTCGACGGATCCTGTCCACTGCCAACTGCTGCGCAAAGTGGATTTTGGAGCACCGCAAAAATCGAAGCCGACCCCGAGATCAGTTGGGGTCGGCTTCGGTATAGAGAATATGGGAAAAGCGGGCGTCAAATTCCTTCTGCGCATAGGCGCGCACATCGGTGCAGTACTGCTCATAGGCGGCGAGTAGGCTCAGAGCCTGTTGCGATAGGGAAGCACCTCCTCCGTTTTTGCCGCCTGTGGTTGATACCAGCAGGTCAAAGCCGAGTTCCTTCTCGGCGGTTTTGATGATGGTCCATGCTTTGGAATATGCCATGCCCATGGAGATGGCGGCGGCACGGAGGGAATGCTTATCCTCTACCTGTCGTAGGAGTTGCGCTATGCCGGGACCGAAGCACTTACCCTCGCCAAAGATCCGCAGGGACACAACGGGTCTGAATTTCTTATCCATATTTGCAGTATACCACAGAGTTGGGGTTTCGTCAACTTTTTCGGTTGACGATAGGATAAAAATGTGCTATTCTTAATGAAGAATAACGAGAGGAGGGGGCATATGCAATTTGTAGAAGCTTTGCAGATATCCAAGGGAATCACCGCCATTATGGGCAGTGGCGGCAAGACCTCTCTTATGCTCCGTCTTGCAGGGGAGCTGAGTCAATCGGTGATCCTGTGCACCTCTACTCGGATCTATCCGCCGGAGGGGATCCCTGTTGTAGAGCGGATCCACCTCCCGGTAGAGGGGATCTGCTGTGTAGGTACACCTGCTGAACAGGGGAAGATAGGTAGTCCTGTACAGGATTTTAGGGAGCTTGCACAGCTTGCAGACTATGTTCTGGTTGAGGCGGATGGGTCTAAGCACCTACCTATAAAGGCTCACGATACTTATGAGCCCGTGATCCCACAGGGTAGTAACCATGTGATCCTGGTAGTGGGGGCATCGGGTTTGGATAAGCCGGTTTCTGAGTCGGTACACCGTCCCCATATTTTTGCTGCTCTTACGGGAGCGGATATTGCGTCCCCGGAGGCTGTTGCCCTCGCCATTGAGAGGGAGAATCTGGGGGATAGAATCTATATCAATCAAGTGGATCTTGCACCACAGCAGGCAGAACGGCTGGCTATGCTGGTCAGCAAGCCCTGCTGTATGGGGTCAGTGAAGGAAGGAGAGATACAATGCTTGTACTGATAAGGGGTGCGGGGGATCTTGCCTCCGGCATTGCATTGCGACTGCACCATGCCAAAATGCAGGTGGTCATGACAGACCTGCCCCGTCCTACTGCCATACGCCGAACCGTTTGCTTTTCCCAGGCTATTTTGTTCGGCACCATGAAGGTAGAGGATGTTACGGCAAAATTTGCGGAATCTGTAGAGGCTGTTCCGACGATCCTGGAGGAGGGCTGTATCCCGATCCTTGCAGATCCGGAATGTAAATGCCTGCAGGACTTAAAGCCGGATGTAGTAGTGGATGCCATCCTTGCCAAACGGAATTTAGGCACCAAGATCACCGATGCACCCTGCGTCATCGGTGTAGGTCCCGGTTTTACGGTGGGATTGGATTGCCATGCCGCCGTGGAGACCATGCGTGGTCATACTCTGGGACGGGTCATTACAGAAGGATCGCCCTTGCCCAATACCAATATTCCCGGACTCATCGGTGGATTTGCCGGGGAACGGGTACTCCGCGCCCCTGCAGAGGGTATCTTCCGCCGGATTCTCCAAATCGGGGACGCTGTGAAGCAGGGAGATGTGGCAGGAACGGTGAACGGGGAGCCTATGCTCTGCCAGATCGACGGTATGCTCCGTGGGATCCTGGCTGACGGAACCCCGGTTCATAAAGGTATGAAAGCCGGGGATGTGGATCCTCGTGGAGAAGAGAGCTATTGCTACCTGGTTTCCGACAAGGCACTGTCCATTGGCGGCGGTGTGTTGGAAGCAATTCTGAGATATTCGGAGGTTTAACAGATGGAAGATATTAAATTGACTAAATTGGCGAAATGCGCAGGCTGTGGTGCAAAGGTTGGGGCAGGAACCTTGGCAAAGCTCTTGGACGATATTAAGGTTCTCACAGATCCCAACCTATTGGTAGGCTTTGACAAGTCCGATGATGCCTCCGTTTACAAGGTCTCTGAGGAGCTTGCACTGGTGCAGACTGTGGATTTTTTCCCTCCCATTGACGACGATCCCTACATTTTCGGTCAGATTGCCGCAACCAATGCCCTGTCCGATGTATATGCTATGGGTGGAGAGCCTAAGCTGGCACTCAATATTATGGCAGTGCCCGAGTCCCTCCCCAAGGAAGCGGTTCATGCCCTCCTGCGAGGTGGTTATGATAAGGTCTATGAGGCCGGCTGTATGATCACCGGCGGTCACAGCATTTTTGACGATGAGCCCAAGTATGGATTGGCTGTTACCGGCTTTGTCCACCCGGATAAGCTCCTGACCAACTCCGGTGCCAAGGTAGGGGATGTGCTGTTCCTTACCAAGCCCTTAGGCATCGGTATCCTGACCTCGGCTCAGAAGGCAGATCTCCTGGACGAGGAGACCTCTGCTATGGCAAAGAAACTCATGACTACTCTGAATAAGTCTGCTCGTGATGTGATGGTGCAGTACAGAGTCCATGCTTGCACCGATGTAACGGGCTTCGGTCTCATGGGGCACGGGCTGGAGATGGCGCAGGGCTCCGACACCTGCATTGAGATCGACACTAAGGCGATCGATCTGATTCCGGCTTCTCTGGAGTTCGCTTCTTGGGGCATTCTCCCTGCGGGAATGTACCGCAATCGGAACTTTGCAGAGGAATTCGTAGACCATGGCGAAGTCCCCCTTGCAGTGCAGGATATGCTCTACGATCCCCAGACCTCCGGCGGTCTCCTCATTGCCGTAGATCCTGAGGATGCGGACGCTATGGAGAACGCTTTGAAGGGTGCGGTTCCCTCCGCACAACGGATCGGCAGAGTCCTGCCCTACGAAGGTGGCAAGCGTATTATTCTCAAGTAAGGATGTGTTTTTATGAAGATCCTCACCTCTGCAGAGCAACTCATTGGCAATACCCCCATTATGGAGCTGACCCATATCCAAAGTCCTGCACGGATCCTGGTCAAATTGGAATTCCTGAACCCCGGCGGCTCCGTAAAGGATCGGGTGGCCCGTTCCATGCTGGATGAGGCAGAAAAGGAAGGGAAGCTCTGCAAGGATTCCGTGATCATCGAGCCGACCTCCGGCAATACGGGCATCGGTTTGGCACTCTTGGGGGCCGTCCGTGGCTACAGAACCATAATCATTATGCCCGACACCATGTCTGCGGAACGTGTTAAGCTAATGCGTGCCTACGGAGCAGAGGTGATCCTTGTGCCCGGTGGTATGACGGGTGCCATCCAAGAAGCGGAACGGCTCATGGCTGAGATCCCGAATGCTGTTTTGGCAGGCCAGTTCCAAAATCCTGCCAACCCCAAGGCTCACTATGATACCACAGGTCCCGAAATCTGGGAGACTGTGGGAGAGCGTGTTGATATTTTCACCTGTGGTATAGGCACCGGCGGCACGATTACCGGTACAGGTCGTTTCCTAAAGGAACATAAGCCGGGAATCGCCATTGTAGGTGTGGAGCCTGCTACCTCTGCGGTATTGACGGGGAACGCCCCCGGCAGACATGGTATTCAGGGCATCGGCGCAGGCTTTGTCCCGGAGGTCTTAGACACAGAGCTCCTTGATGAGGTACTCACCGTTACGGATGAAGAAGCCTATGCCGCCGCCAAGCTCCTGGCTCAAAAGGAAGGCATCTTTGTAGGCATCTCCTCCGGTGCCGCCCTCTGCGGTGCATTAAAGCTTGCCAACCGCCCCGAGAATGCCGGAAAAACCATCGTGACCCTCCTGCCGGATAGCGGCTCCCGATATCTGTCCGTGGAAGGCTTCGTATAAATGAAACAGGAGACGGCTCCGTGTCTTACCCAAGACAGAGCCGCCTCCTTTTATGTTGGCAAATTACGATTTGTCGTTCTGTTGATTTCCGAATTTGTTCGTAGGGGCGACCTGTGGTCGCCCGCAAAATGTTTCGATTTTGTCGGAAAACTGTTGATAATCCCGCAATTTCGTCATTGTCGTTTAACGACAATGACCGGGCGACCACAGGTCGCCCCTACGGTGCTATACGATAAACAGCTCGATAAATCGGAATTTGATCATCTGCGGTTGGCTTGGAGGACTTTTTTGAGCCAGAGGCGGTCTTGGCGTTTTGTGGCGTCCCAGAGGGTGAAGGAGGACAGGAGCAGAATTAGGAAGTAGAATCCCCTGAGGGAGGCTACGGGGAGGCAGAGAGACAGACTCACGGATAGGAGCAGGCAGAGGAAGGGGCGACACAGCTCCTTTGGATGGAAGCGGTGGCTTGAAACCCGGAGGAGACGACGGAGACTCAGGATCAGGTTCACAGCATGGGTAATGAGGAAGGTGAGAATATAGGCGGTGATGCCGAATTTGGGTAAGAGCAGGAAGAGGAGAACCACATCCATGGCATTGGTCAGGGTGTTGTACCGCACACAGGAGACCTGTTCCGCAAGACCTTTTAGCATACCGTCGGTGATGGCGTCTAAGTACAGCATCAGCACCATGGGGGCGAAGAGTCGCAGATAATGACCTGCATCGGGGCTGTCATAGAGCCACAGACCCAAGGTATCTGCACTGACGAAGAGGAAACCGGCTACGGCAGAAGCAAAGAGGAAGGTAAGGCGCAGACATTTGTCGGTAAGATCCATGATACGTAGGCGGCGACCCATAGCCTTGGCACGGGACAGCTCCGGGACAAGGAGATCCGCCAGAGCATAGAGGACCGCTGCCGGGAACATGAGCACCGGGAAGACCATGGCATGAATAGTGCCATAGGCTCCCATGGCAGATTCTGTTGAGCCACCGTAACGGGCCAGACCGTAGGGGATCAGGAGCTGTTCCGCAGTATTTAGGCCGGAACGGAGATAGTCGTTGAGAGCCAAGGGAACACAGAGGTGAAACAGACGGGAACCCATTTTGAGGCTCCTGTCCTTTGGCACCTGCTTCATGTCTCGACGGTACATGGTGTAAAGGAGGAAAAAATCTGCTACAGCCCCCAAGGAGCTACCCAAAAGAATGGCACAGCAGGATCGTTCCAAATCTCCCTTTGCCCAAGTCAGGAGCAGAACCATGGTCAGACCCAGAGACAGGAGACGTTCCCCAATTTCGATGACCACCAACTGACGGATCCGAGAGCAGGCGGTGAAATACCCTGTCATGATGCCACACAGACAGGTAAAGGGGAGAAAGACTGCCATACATCGGATGGACATGGCGGCGCGACAGTCTCCCAACCATGAAGAGGCAAAAAAGTCTGCAAGGCAATATGTACTCAGTCCTACAGCAGTGCTGACCATGATCCCATAGGTGAGACAGGCAGACATGGCGGCACGAACACCACCCAGCCTGCGGTGACCGAATTCCTCCGCACTGAGGAACATGGCCGCTACCCGTACACCGGAGGAGCCTACCAGCAGGGCAAAGACGCTGACCGTGGAAATGAGCTGTAATAATCCCAATCCGGAAGCTCCGATCTGATCCGTTAGGAATACATTGAACCCAATGGAAACCAGCCGCAGGAACAAATTCGTGGCTGTCAGAAGAATGGCCCCTCTTAGAATAGAAGTTTTTCCCTCCATTGCTACCACCCCTTTTTATCAGTATAGCTACAGAGTCGGGAAATATGCCCGATGTCCTTCGGAAAACAAAAACCCGATTTATCGAGCTGTTCGATTTCCGAATTTGTTCGTAGGGGCGACCTGTGGTCGCCCGCAAAATGTTTCGATTTTGTCGGAAATCTCGTGATAATCCCGTAATTTCGTCATTGTCGTTTAACGACAATGACCGCGCGACCACAGGTCGCCCCTACGGTGTTATACGATAAACAGACCGACAAATCAGGAGTTTGGTTATATTGCTTGTAAATTTTGCTTTTTTATGGTAGGATAATTCTATCATCATATATGAAAGGATGGAAAATATGCGAAAACAGCTTTTGGCGAG
>JAZRGR010000128.1:0-28742 GCA_045644345.1 Faecousia sp.
GGCATCATTCCCGAGCTTGTAGGCAGACTCCCCGTGATTACCAGCCTCACCAGTCTGGGAGATGAGGAGCTTGTGCGGATCCTGACCGAGCCCAAGAACGCACTGTGCAAGCAGTACAAGAAGCTCTTTGCATTAGATAATGTTGAATTGGAATTTGCCCCTGAAGCACTGGAGTCTGTAGCCCGATTAGCTAACGACCGCAAGATCGGTGCCAGAGGCCTGCGAGCTGTGTTAGAGAGTATCATGACAGGGATCATGTACGAGATTCCCTCCGATCCCACCATTAGCCATGTGCTCATTACCAAGGACTGTGTCCTTAACGGTGCCAAGCCCGTGCTCACTCACCGCTCGTAATTCTATGCCTTAGGGCAAGCCGATCAACAGCAAACAATTACAGAGAGGGGGCACAGCAATGTACCCCCTCTTTTCATACTTATACGAAAGGAGGAACCCAATAATGAATGAAGTGGTTCGTTCTGAACGAATGCCTGTCCTTGCACTGCGTGGCATGACAGCATTTCCCAACACCGTCATGCACTTTGACGTAGGCAGAGAGAAGTCCATCCGTGCTTTAGAGAAGGCCATGTCCAAGGATCAGCGGATCGTTCTGCTCACCCAATTGGATGTTACTGTAGACGACCCCGGTTTCCAGGACCTGTACCACATAGGAACTGTTGTTCAGGTTCGTCAGCTTCTTAAGGCAACGGGAGACTCCCTGCGTATCCTGGTCCATGGTGAACACAGAGCTGTGATCCATAACCTTGTGCAGACATCCCCCTATCTGGTGGCTGAAGTCGAGAAGGTATCTGATCTGGACTTCCATATTCACGAGGATAAGCTTGAGGCTCTGTGCCGTGTATCAGCAGACCTCTTTGACGAATTCTTAGAGCTTTCTCAGCGCCCCCTGCAGGAGACCATGCTCAAGCTTCTGTCCTCCAAGGATCCGGGCTATATTGCAGATCTTATGGCCCATTCCGCAACCTTCAGCTTCGAGGACAAGATGAAGGTCCTGCAGCAGTTGAGCCCTGTTCGCCGTTTGGAGACCGTAAACCGACTGTATTCCCGAGAATTAAATATCCTGCGCTTAGAGAATCATATCCATGATATGACTCAGCAGAATATGGACAAGAGCCAACGGGATTATTACCTCCGCGAGCAGATCAAGACCATCCGCACCGAATTAGGCGAGAATGATGATGAGGCTGAGTTGGAGGAATACAGAGCCAAGATCAGCAAGCTAACTCTCCCCGAAGAGGTAGAGCTTAAGCTTAAGAAGGAGGTTCACCGCCTCAGCAAGCAGGGCTATGCCTCTCCCGAGGCAACTGTGATCCGCAGCTATCTGGATGCTGCCTTGGCACTGCCCTGGAATACCACCACCAAGGAACGTGTCAACGTAGACCAGGCACGTAAGATCCTTGACCATGACCACTTCGGCTTGGAGAAGGCCAAGGAGCGTATTCTGGAAATCCTGGCTGTCAAACAGCTATCTCCCAATATGCCGGGGCAGATCATCTGCCTTGTAGGTCCTCCCGGTGTGGGCAAGACCTCCATTGCCATGAGTGTTGCCCGTGCTCTCAACCGCAAGCTGGCAAGATTGTCTTTAGGCGGCATCCATGACGAGGCTGAGATCCGCGGTCACCGTAAGACCTATATCGGAGCCATGCCCGGTAGGATCATCTCTGCCATTACCCAGTGCGGCAGCTCCAACCCCTTGCTCCTGTTAGACGAGATCGACAAGCTGGGCAGGGATTATAAGGGTGATCCCTCTGCTGCACTCTTAGAGGTTCTGGACGCAGAGCAGAACAGCACCTTCCGTGATAATTTCTTAGAATTCCCGTATGACCTTAGTGGCTGCATGTTTATTACCACAGCCAATACTCTTGATACCATCCCTCGTCCTTTGCTGGATCGGATGGAGGTCATTGAACTCAGCTCCTATACCGACGAGGAGAAGCTGGCGATTGTTAAGGGGCATCTTCTTGCCAAGCAGCTTACCAAGCACGGGCTTAAGAAGAGCCGGCTCCGTATTTCCGATGGAGCCATCCGTGATATGATCCAGTGCTATACCCGTGAATCCGGTGTCCGTAATCTGGAGCGACAGGTAGCGACCCTGTGCCGCAGAGCCGCTATGAAATTTGTCTCCGACCCCGAGCTGACTCGCCTGGTGGTTAAGAGCGACAATCTATCGGATTTCCTGGGTCCGGAAAAGATTCTCCCTGCTAAACGCCCCTTGACGGATCAGGTAGGTCTCGTTACCGGCCTTGCATGGACCTCTGTAGGAGGGGAGACCCTTGAGGTAGAATGCAATGTGGTCGAGGGTAGCGGCAAGCTGGAGCTCACCGGCAACTTAGGCGATGTCATGAAGGAATCCGTTCACGCCGCCATGAGCTATATCCGTTCCAGATGTGCCCGTTTCTCCATTGATCGGGACTTTTATAAGAATCGTGACATCCATGTGCATTTCCCTGAAGGCGCCGTTCCCAAGGACGGTCCCTCTGCAGGTATCGCTGTTTGCACAGCCATGATCTCTGCTCTATCCGGTGCTACGGTCTCTGCAGAGATCGCTATGACAGGAGAGATCTCCATCCGCGGTCGAGTGCTTCCCATCGGCGGACTGAAAGAAAAGACCATGGCTGCCCTCCGTGCCGGGATCAAGACAGTCATCATCCCCAAGGCCAATGAGAAGGACCTGTCCGAGATCGATCAGACTGTTCGTCGCAGCCTTAACTTCATCCTGGCAGACCATGTGGATCAGGTCATTGAGACTGCACTGACATTCCCCACTGAGGAAACTGCGGATGACACGGCAAAACGCAGCCCTTATCCCGTAACCCAGGACACAACAGCAGCAAAGGCAGGGATCCGGCAATGAATCTTCAGAAAGTAGAATTTGTACGCTCTGTTGCAAAGGCAGGGGATTTCCTGCGAGACGGTTTACCCCAGATCGCTTTTTCCGGTAAATCCAACGTAGGCAAGTCCTCTGTACTCAATTGCATCCTCCAGCGTAAGAACTTTGCCCGAGTAGGGCAGAAGCCCGGCAAGACCATTCACATCAATTACTTTTCCGTGGATAAGAAGGCATACTTTGTAGACCTCCCCGGCTATGGCTATGCTCAAGTCGCCGCCTCCGAGAAGGAGCGTTGGGGCAAGCTGATGGAATCCTATTTTGCAGCCTCCGAGCTGATCACCATGGGTGTTCTGATCGTAGATGCCCGTCACGATCCCACTAAGCTGGATGTGGTCATGTGTGACCTGTTCCGTACCACGGGACGTCCCTTTGTCGTAGTGGCAAACAAGTTAGACAAGCTCAAACCCCGTGAGATCGAGCCCAATATGGCGCGGATCCGTGAGGTACTGACCTTAGATCCCTCCGTTCCCTTGATTCCTTTCTCCGCCGAGAAGGGGACAGGCAGGGGAGAGCTTGTCAGTCTGATCACAAGAGCCTGTGAGACATAATCGGGAAAATTCTGATTTTTCTATTGCGCTACGGCTAAAATAGTGATATACTATACTGAGTAAAGCACTTTGAGGATCATGAGATGAACGAACCCACATACCACCTCAGTGGCGTTATGCGGAGCAACAATGAGCTACCCGAGGATTTTGACGGTCCTCTGGGAGTCATTCTCCAGCTACTGAGCAAGAACAAGATAGATATTGAGGATGTGAGCATCTCATCCATCCTGGAGCAGTACCTTGCTTACCTGGACGAAATGAAGGCGATGGATATGGAGATTGCCAGCGAGTTTATCGCCATGGCATCCCACCTGATGCTCATCAAGACCAAGATGCTCCTGTCCGCTGCCGAGCGAGAGGAAGCACTCAGTGAGATGGAGCTACTCATTCGCTCCCTTGAGGAGAAACAGCGTGCCGCCGCCTTCGAGCAGATCCGTACTGCCATGGGCTTCTTGGAGCCTCGCAACGAGATCGGCATCAATCTCTTTACCAAGGAGCCGGAGCCTCTCAAGGTAGATCATACCTACCGCTACCAACATGATCCTCAGGATCTGGTCAGAGCTTTCCAGATGATCGCAGAACGCAGTGAGCGACGTATGCCGCCCCCTGTGACCAATTTCCAGGGTATCGTTGGTGCCGAACCTTATCCCGTCACCAAGAAGGCAGCCCAGGTCCTTAAGAGGCTCCTTATGAGGGGTGTTGAGAAATTCCTATCCCTTTTCCGTGGCAGCAAGAGTCGCAGTGAGATCGTAGCCACCTTCTTGGCAGTCTTGGAGCTGTGCCGCACCAATTCTGTCACCATTGAGGGTGATATGGATGATCTGGACGTACGCTTCCGGAAAATGCCGGAGGGAGAATCGGAGGCAATCGATGGACCAACTGAAGCGAATTATTGAGGCTGTCCTCTTTGCAGCAGGAGAGCCTGTAGAATTAGAACGACTTGCCAAGACTGCAGAATGCGATCCCCGTGACATCGAAGAAGCTGCCCGTCTGCTTATGGACGAGTATGCCTTTGACCGTCGGGGGATCCGTATCGTCAGATTGGACAAGGCATATCAGATGTGCTCCTCCGGGGAGCTGTCTGCCTACGTTACCAAGGCACTGGAGACCCGCAAGCCTCCCAAGCTGTCCTCCTCCCAATTAGAGACCTTGACCATCATCGCCTACTATCAGCCCGCAACCAAGGCTTATGTAGAGCAGCTCCGCGGAGTGGACAGCTCCTATTCCGTCAACGCCCTGCTCAACAAGCATCTTATTGAGGAATGCGGCAGACTCAATGTCCCCGGCAGACCTATCTTATATCGTACCACAGCAGATTTTTTACGGACCTTTAGCATAGCATCCCTGGATGAATTGCCCGAAATTGAGAAGATGCAGTTCGGCAAACGGGAACTGCCTGAAGAAGAAAAGGAAGGTGCAGAGAATGAGTAAGAATGTATCCGAGGTATTAAATGCCTCCTTAGCCCGGATCCGCGATATGGCAGATGCCAATATGGTTGTAGGTCAATCCATTATCGTTGGAGATACAACCATCATCCCTGTTTCCAAGATCACCGTAGGACTTGCCTCCGGTGGTGCAGATCTTGCCAACAAGACCAGCGGCTTAGATGCCAGCTTCGGTGGCGGTATCGGTTGCGGTGTCAGTCTGACTCCCGTTGCCTTTATCATCCTCCAGGGAGATCGTGTCCGTGTGGTTCCCGTTGACGAGCCTGCCAAGTCCTCTACAGACCGTCTTATTGAGCAGCTCCCCGGACTGGTAGACAAGCTCTCCGATCTGGTCAGCAATGTTAGATCCGGGTCCAAGGACGACTCCGATCTGTAAATTTCATTTTTGGATCATAAACAGCTTGTATCAATTCTCGTACCACGGGTATCCTATTACGGGTGATGAGAATGAAACGAGTATTCAGCAGGGCGGTGGCACTACTTCTTGTCGCCGCCCTTTTTACCTTGCCTGCGGGAGCCGTACCGTCTACCTCAGCCACATCCCATATCCTGATAGACGGGGACACGGGCAGAGTATTGGCACAGAATCACTGCCACAGGCAATCCTTAATCGCCAGCACCACCAAGATCATGACCGCCCTTGTGGTCATGGAATCCATGGAGCTGAGCCGCACCGTACAGATCCCTTCCGAAGCCGTCGGAGTAGAGGGCTCATCCCTCTATTTACAGGCAGGGGAGGAGCTGACAGTCTCCGATCTGCTCTATGGCATGATGCTCCATTCCGGCAATGATGCGGCAGTAGCCCTTGCGATCCTGTGTGCAGGCAGTGTTCCCAACTTTGTGGAACGCATGAATCGCAAGGCTGTAGCACTGGGTCTTACAGACACCCACTTCCGCAATCCCAATGGTTTGGATGCAGATGACCACTATTCCACAGCCTATGATCTTGCCATGCTCACAGCCTATGCCCTTAAGATCCCCGACTTTGCCCGTATCGTCTCCTGTAAGACCGCTACCATAGGCACTCGGTCTCTGCGAAATCACAACAGACTGCTATGGATGATGGACGGTGTCATTGGGGTCAAGACCGGCTTTACCAAGGCGGCAGGGCGGATCCTGGTTTCTGCACTGGATTATCACGGCAGAACCCTGATCGCCGTGACCATCCATGACGGAAATGACTGGATGGATCATATGGCACTTTATGAATATGGCAAGACTCTTTACGCTCCCCGTACCTTGATTGCACGAGGTGACAGAGTAGGGGAGCTTCCTATGCTCCACGGAGGGATCAATGGGTTATATGCTCTGGATGAGGTCCTTGTTTATGCCTTGGCAGACGAAGAGCCTCTCTTGGAACTGAAATATCCACTCGTCGGCATGGGTCAGGAGGGAACTGCCCTTATGAATGTCTATATCGGCAGAACCTATCTCACACAGATCACACTTAAGTGGGAGGAAGAACATTTATGGAACGCTTACAGAAATTGATCGCCTCCCGTGGCATCTGCTCCCGTCGCAAGGCAGAGGAGATGATCACACAGGGCAGAGTCACTGTTAACGGCAGAATCGCCACCCTGGGCGATTCTGTCACTGACGAGGATCTGATCCTGGTGGACGGCAAGCCCCTTCCCTCTGAGCAGGATCCTGTCTATCTCATGCTTCACAAGCCCCGGGGCTATGTTACCACCCTCAGCGATGAGAAGGATCGTCCTACCGTAGCCCAGCTTGTAGACTGTGGCTGTCGGGTCTATCCCATCGGTCGGCTGGATTATGATTCCGAGGGACTTCTGTTGTTTACCAATGACGGAGCCTTTGCAGACCGTATGATGCACCCCAGAGGACAGATCGCCAAGAAATATCTCGTCATGGTCTCAGGGCCTCTGGAAGGTGCTGAGCAACGGTTAAGCCGTCCCATTGAGTTAGATGGCTATCGCATACGCAAGCCCATTGTAAAGCCTTTAAACCCCAATGGAGATCGGGGCAGATTCCTCATTACTATCTACGAGGGACGTAACCGTCAGATCC
This sequence comes from Faecousia sp., assembly GCA_045644345.1. GTDB lineage: Bacteria > Bacillota > Clostridia > Oscillospirales > Oscillospiraceae > JAZOXB01. The sequence goes on from JAZRGR010000128.1 coordinate 6,931, forward strand.
GTCGTATGTGTGAAGCAGCGGGTTTGCGTGTTCTCCGCCTGTGCCGTGTCGCCGAGGGCAGTCTCGTCCTGGGAGACCTACCTGTAGGCAAGTGGCGCTACCTTACGGAGGATGAGCTACATCGTCTGAAGGAGGAGTGCTAATATGGAACGGGATATCTTCACCGTCATACGGGATCGATTGCAGAGCTTCTCCAGGGGCAAGCAGACCATTGCTACATATATCCTGGAGAATCCTAACGAAGCCGCCTTCCGGACCGCCGCCACCATCGGCAAGACTGTGGGAGTCTCCGAGTCCTCTGTGGTCCGTTTCGCAGGAGATCTCGGCTTTAAGGGCTTCCCGGATTTTCAGCGCGCCCTGCAACAGGTGGCTATGGAGCGTCTGCGTGGAGATCACAGCCCCGATCCCCATACTGTCAGCTCTCCATCCTCATGTCCCGAGCCGATCAAGGAGGCTGTCAGGGAATTGCTCCAATGCCGCCGTCTGTACATTCTGTCAGATCCTATTGGATCCAGCCTTTTCCCGTACTGTGCGCTATGGGGGCAGGAACTGGGGCAGACCATGACCTTCCTTTCCACTGCCCATAGTGACAGGGTCTTTCGGAGCCTTGCAGCTTTGGAGTCGGGAGATCTGCTCCTATGCCTCCTTCTGCAGCAGCCTACGGATCTTCTTACCTTTGCCATGGAGCAGGGCAGACGTATGGGAGCAAGAACCTTGGTCCTATCCCATTTACGGGATCGCGAGATCGTAGACTCCTCTGATCTCTGTCTGCCCGTTTCTCCGGGGAGCAGGGGACCGCTATCGAACCTCTCCCCATGTATGAGCCTTCTGCACACCCTATTCCTCCAATGGAGTGGTGAGAAGAAGGAAGCTATTACCCAACAGAACAAAATTTTGGAAGAAATCAGGACTGCCTATGAAAACCGTAAATCCCGAAACCTTTGATCTGATTATTGTCGGAGCAGGAGCCGCAGGACTCTTTGCCGCCGTTACCGCCGCCCAAGAGGGTACCCGAGTCCTCTTACTGGAGCGGAATGATCGCATCGGTAAGAAGCTTGCCATTACAGGCAAAGGTCGATGTAATGTAACCAACGATGCTCCCGTAGAGGATGTCCTTAAGAACATTCCCCGTAACGGACGTTTCCTCTACAGCTCTATTACCGCTTTCCCTACAGAGAAGGTCATGGCATTCTTTGAGGACAACGGTTGCAAGCTTAAGGTAGAACGAGGCAACCGCGTTTTCCCTGAGTCTGACCGTTCTGCCGATGTGATCGCTGTTTTCTCCCGTCTGATCGACCGCCTTCCCATTGTTCGTAGACAGTGTCGGGTTTCAGGTCTGCTGACCCGAGAGGGACGGATCTGCGGTGTCTGCAGTGACAGAAGGGAGTTCCATGCTCCGGCAGTTCTCCTTGCAACCGGCGGAGCATCCTATCCCTTAACAGGCTCCACCGGAGACGGTTATGCCCTTGCATCAGAGCTGGGACATACAATTGTGCCCCCTACAGGCTCCCTGGTTCCTCTCATCAGCAGTGAGGAATGCGCCCGGATGCAGGGACTCTCCCTGCGGAACACTGAGCTCAAGCTTCTGGACAAGAAGGGGAAGGTGGTATTCCGTGATTTCGGTGAGCTACTCTTTACCCATTTCGGGCTGTCGGGTCCTATGGCACTTTCCGCATCGGCACATCTTAAGGAGGGACAGACCTACACAGTCCAGTTGGATCTCAAACCCGCCCTTGACGAGGGGAAGCTGGACGCCCGATTCCTCCGTGATTTTGATGCCTACTCTAACCGTTCTATGGAAAATGCCCTTGCCGATCTGTTTCCCCACTCCATGATCCCTGTCATTCTGCAGAAAGCCGGGATCCCTTTAGAGCTTAAGGCACATTCGCTCACCAAGACCCAACGCCGTGAGCTCCTCATGCAGACCAAGGCTTTCCGTCTGCCTGTATTAGGTACCCGACCTGTTGAAGAGGCCATCATTACCCGAGGTGGAATCTCTGTCAAGGAAGTAGATCCCAAGACAATGGAGAGCAAGCTCATCCCCGGTCTATATTTTGCAGGGGAGATCCTGGACTGTGATGCCTATACCGGTGGCTTCAATCTGCAGATCGCATGGTCTACAGCCTATGCCGCAGCTATGTCCTGCTCTAAAAAAACGGAAATTTAAATATTCACCATTGACAAATCAGATTTTATGGGATATAATACTAAAAGTTTTATTGTGGGGTTACTGTATGATGAAACAAGTACATTCCGTAGCCATTGACGGTCCCGCCGGAGCAGGCAAGAGCACCATCGCTCGCCGAGCCGCTACCGAGCTTGGCTACATTTACATGGATACCGGTGCAATTTATCGCACAGTTGCATACGGTGTCATCAGAGACGGGGTCGATCCTCACGATTCCGTGGCAGTTGCCGAGTATTTAACTACCGTTACGATCCGGCCTACTTGGGATGAGTCCGGGCTACAGCACATGATCCTTAACGGTGAGGACGTAACTGCCTATATCCGTTCTGCCGAGGTATCTCAGAATGCCTCTGTGGTAGCTGCCATTGCACAGGTACGCAGCCTACTGTTAGATACCCAGCGCTCCGTTGCACGGGAGTATTCCGTGATTATGGACGGTCGCGACATTGGTACAGTGGTACTGCCTAATGCAGATGTCAAGATTTTCCTTACTGCCTCTGCCGAGGTACGTGCCCGGCGTAGATGGCTGGAGCTTCAACAGAAGGGCGCCCTCGACACTTACGAGCAGGTTCTCCATGAGATGATACAGCGTGATCTGCGTGATTCTCAGCGTGATACCTGCCCTCTTCGACAGGCAGATGATGCGGTATTGCTGGATACCTCCCACATTGACTTAGAGGAGAGTATCCGTCGAGTCGTTGCTCTGGTGCGGGAGGCTGTTTCCCATGGATAATCACGGTATGTTTTCTCCCTTTATGTACAGAGTAGTATGTTGCTTGGTACGTGTGGTCCTGCGGATCATCCACCCGGTGATCAGAGTGCAGGGCAGGGAGAATCTGCCCGAGGGTGCCGCCATCCTCTGTGCCAATCATAGCTGTTTTACCGATCCCGTGTGGGTCGTTATATGGTCCGGTCTGCAACGTCAGCCACGGATCATGGCTAAGAAGGAGTTGTTCTCCAACCGATTGCTACGTTGGTTTTTTGCCAAATTAGGGGCATTCCCCGTAGACAGGGGCAACACCGATATCAAGGCGATCAAGACTGCTCTGCAGACCCTTAAGGAGAACAACAAGCTCTTGATCTTCCCCGAGGGTACCCGTGTCCGCAAGAACAAGGTCTCTCAACCCCATGCCGGAGCAGTCGTCCTTGCTCACCGTATCCATGCACCCTTAGTGCCTGTGTATCTGTCTGTTCGCAAGGGTCTGTTCCGCCCCATCCACCTTAAATTCGGCACACCGTATTTCCCTGATTTTGGGACAGACAAGCCCGATGCTGCCGCACTGGAGGCACGATCTGCAGAGCTTATGGCAGGCATCTATGCTATGGGAGAACAACCATGAGGATTCATGTTGCCAAGACCGCAGGCTTCTGCTACGGAGTGCACCGAGCAGTAGAGCTGGTTCAACAAGCAGTAGCACAGGGCAAGTTGGTATATACCTTCGGTCCCATTGCACACAATCGACACCTGGTTTCCTATTTCCGTGAGCAGGGTGTTTGCGTAACCACCGATCCTACAGAGATTCCTATGGGAGCATCGGTAGTGATCCGATCCCACGGCATTCCTCGCAGCAGCTTCGAGGCACTGCAGGCACGGGGCGTCGAGATCATTGATGCTACCTGCCCCTCTGTCAAGCGGATCCACCGCTTGGTAGCCGAGGCAGAGGAGCAGGGTAGGACACCGGTCATTATTGGTACGCCTACCCACCCCGAGATCGTAGCCATAGCAGGCTGGTGCAAGTCCCCCCTGGTATTTTCCGACGACACAAGTCTGGAACAATGGCTGCTTTCCGACCCTACACACCCACATATTCCCATTACTATGGTCAGTCAGACCACCGGAACGCAAAAATTATGGGAAAATTGCAAAAATATTTTAAAAAAGGTGTGTACAAATTACAAAATTTCTGATACAATATGCAAAGCGACAGAGAATCGTCAGAATGAGGCAGCCATCCTTGCCCAAGATTCTGATTTGATGGTAGTCGTTGGGGATCAGTCCAGTTCCAACACCAAGAAGCTGGCACTGATCTGTAGCCAACACTGTTCCCATGTCATGCTCATAGACAATCATGAGGATATCAGACCGGAGCAGGTTGAGCAATTTTCTAACATAGGCATCACAGCAGGCGCATCGACGCCGGCGTGGATAATAAAGGAGGTCAAAAACACTATGGCAGAAATTAAAAATGTTGATGTTGTTACGGAGGAGAGCTTTGAGGCTTTGCTTGAAAACTCCATCAAGACTTTGAATACAGGAGATAAGGTTCTTGGTATCGTAACCGCAATCGGCACCACCGAGATTCAGGTTGACCTTGGTACTAAGCACGCCGGCTACATCCCCTATGATCAAGTCAGTGCAGATCCCACCGTTAAGCCCGAAGACGTACTCAAGAAGGGCGACGAGATCGAAGTATTCGTAGTTCACGTCAACGACCAAGAAGGCACCGTAATGCTCAGCCGCAAGAAGCTGGAAGGCATTAAGGTATGGGAAGATGTTGAGGCAGCTTATGAGAATAAGACTCCTGTCGAGGGCATCATCACCGAGGAGAACAAGGGCGGCATCGTTGCCAACGTCAAGGGCGTCCGTGTATTCATCCCCGCATCCCAGTCCGGTATCGCTAAGGGCGGCGAGCTGTCCCAGCTCAAGGGTCAGACCGTCAAGATGAAGATCACCGAGTTCAACCGTGCTCGTCACAGAGTCGTTGGCTCCATCCGTGCTGTCAACTACGAAGAGCGCAAGGCAGCTATGGACAAGATCTGGAACGAGATCGAAGTCGGCAAGCAGTACAAGGGTACCGTCAAGTCCCTCACCAGCTACGGTGCATTCGTTGACATCGGTGGCGTAGACGGCATGGTTCATGTTTCCGAGCTGTCCTGGGGCCGTGTCAAGAACCCCGCTGAGATCGTCAAGGTCGGCGACGAGATCGATGTATTCGTCATGAAGCTGGACCGTGAGAAGAAGAAGATCTCCCTGGGCTGCAAGACCGAAGATGGCAACCCCTGGAACAAGATCGCACAGGGCGACGTTGTTACCGTTAAGATCGTTAAGCTGGTTGAGTTCGGTGCATTCGCACAGGTTCTCCCCGGCGTGGACGGCCTCATCCATATCTCCCAGCTTGCTGACCGCCGCGTAGAGAAGGTCTCTGACGTTCTCACCGAGGGTCAGGAAGTCGAAGCCAAGATCATCGAGCTGGACGTCGAGAAGAAGCGTATCTCCCTGTCCATCCGTGCTCTCCTGGCTCCCGCAACTGCAGAAGAGGCTCCCGTAGAGGAATAATTCGTTCCTTCCATACTTCTACCCCTTTAAGGGCTGTTCATTTTGAACAGCCCTTTTTCTACGTCCTCTTTCCGAAAGAACTGTATGGGACAGAATGAAACATCCCCCATCTGTCTGTATGACAGATGGGGGATTGCCCTAATAGTTATACCGAGTTCCTCGAAATAGTAGTATTAGTTTGCAAAGAATGCCTTTGCTGCATCGGAGTATGCAAACAGAGCCTTGCACAGAGTGAGCAGATTGCCGGTCTTGCCGTTGGCATAGGTATCTGCACTGTACTGCATGGTGCTGGAAACAGGGGTATTGCCATTGTAGATCGCAACGGAAACCACACTTCTCAACTCAGCGGCCAGCAGGGTGTCCAGATCGAATGCATACCAGTTCTGAGCAGGATTGTACAGATAAGCACCGCCAACGGTATAGTTCACGGCATTGCCGTTAACATCTACAAAGGAAACACGCAGGCTCAGAGTCTCTACATTGCCCTTGAAGCCGGAAGCATCGAAAACATACTTCAGCGTAACCTTGCTGTTGAGATCCAGGGACTTGCCGACCCAGGTAACAGCGGGGGAGGCGAGATCGCCCAGATCCTTGTTGACATTACCAAAGGTCACTGCTTCCAGGTCGGACAGTAGACCTGCCTGTGCAGAGGTGATCCCTGCATCAGCCAGAGCATTGGTTCTGTAGCCCTTGTAAAGCTGAGCCTTGGCACCATAGCGCAGGAGCTCGGCACACAGGGTCTTGAGCGCCTCAACATTGCCATCCTTGTTGATCTGGGAGTAAGCGTATGTAGCAACACTGTAAATATCAAGGTTAGATACGAATTCCTGAGCACCCTTCTTCATGATCAGGGTTGCTTCGATGGTGTCGTTAATATTGACAGCAGTCAGGCCGTCCAGAGTGAAGTAGCAATAGAAGCCCTTCATCTCAGGCTCTACCCGTACAGTATTCACTCCTACATAGGTGTTGCCCTCGTAGACGGGAATATCACAGGACAGATAGTAGCTGTCATAATTTGCCAGCAGATGTGCCTCTACTGCGTAGTTGATAGAGATATCGCTTGCCAGGTTGAGACTGTGGCGCAGGCTGATCGTCTCATCGACACCGGGGACAGAGCTTCCGCCGTTACCGCATTCGGTACATACGCCATCCTGGAGGGTGTGGGGCTTGTTGTTCTGTGTCTTCTGGCAACGGATACAGGTGCCACTGTGAGTACCGTCACCGTTATCGATGTACTTGTATTCATGACCCAGACGGGCAATGGGCTGCTGAGCAGTGATCACAAGATTACATGCGGAGCAGGAGATGCCGTCAGTCATACCGGAGGAGAGACAACCGGGAGCATAGCCGGGGACCACGACCTCGGTGTGACCCTTTGCAGGGATCACGGTCTGTGCAACGATCACAGTACCGCAGACAGAGCAGTGGCTGCCATCGGACATACCGGGAGTAGTACAGGTTGCTGCATAGCCCTTGTCCACTACAGCAGTGTGTCCTGCGCCGGGGATGGGATCGCTGTCGTAGCTATAGCCACAGACGGTGCAGGTATAACGCTTCAGACCGGTTCCGGTGCAGCCGGACTCTGCAATCACTTCTTCCTTGAAGCTGTGAGCCTCAGCCTTGAAGGATGCGTAGAATACGCTGTCTGCGCTGATCTTGGACAGATCGGCAGTCTTGCCATCCTCGGTCTTCCAGCCGTCGAAGGTGTAGTGCTTAGCAGTATCGTATGCCTTGGTCAGGGGAGCGCCACCATAGGTCACAGAGCCGCCTACAACAGTGGTCTGGGTATCGACGACCTTGCCGGCTTCGTCCTTAAAGGTGACAGTGCAGGGTACAGAAGGAACAGGCAGGGAGGAAAGCTGACCTACAGCAATATAGTCAATGGTAGCCTTACCGGTCTTGCCGCTGACATTGGTCATGTTGACGAGACTTACACGCAGGGCATTGATAACGGAAGCAGTGGTGAAATTGCTGTTCAGAGCGGCGGTGATGATGATGTCCTCACCGTTAAAGTGAGCGGTGCTCAGCTTCTGCAGCTCGGTATAATCCGAATCAGCTACGCCGGAGGTAGCATTGTTCTTGATGTAGTACAGTCTGACTGCAGGAGTCTGACCGTCAACGGGGCGGAGATTCTCCAGCTTGAGTTTGATCTGAACCATATCGTTAGATGCAGGCTTATAGCTCAAGGGGAGGGAAGAGAGGCTGTTGCTGCCATCGGTTGTCTGGATATATACGCTGGTAGCACCGTTGACAAAGGGGAAGCTTGCAGCAGAATTGCCGTAGCTGATAGCACCGATGCGAGTAGAATTGCCGGTCCAGAATCCGGAGTCATAATTACGGTCACCGTAAACAGAGGATGCATAGCGCAGCTCATCGGTGAACTTGTTGTCAAAATGGAACAGCATGCTGTTTGTAGCCTGTGCAGAGGGCTTATTGCCTGCAGGTCCGATATAGACGTAGTCGATCTCGACCTTGGTGCCGGAATAATTATTGTTCTCCTCAATCACGTCGAAGAGGAAGCGGCTAATGGTGTTGCCTGCGGTAGGTGTAAACTGAGCAATCTGCCAGGTAGATTCCAGACGCTTAACAGATGCCTTGAGAACAGTGCCGTTTGCCAGATTGGAATCCGTGGAGGGAGTGGTGTACCACAGCTCAAAGGTGCCGGTGGTGTTGACCTTGGCAGCAGGGACATTAACGGTACGATAACGGACCTCGATAATGTCTCCGCTCTTAACGGTATGTCCTACTGCAGCTGCGCCTACAGGATGGTGGAAATAGTGATCTCCACCGTTAGAGGTGCTGTACAGGACACCGCCGTTAGAGGTATCTACGCCGGAGGTGCCGGAAGCACCCTCGAAGGTCCAGTTGGTCTTGGCCTCATTGCTACCTGCCCAGAAATGTAGCATGGTAATACCGGATACATAGCCACAGCGACCGCAGACACCGCTGGTGGTAGTATGACCGAGAGCAGGGATGGTAATAGAGGAAGCGTTGATGACGCTGGTCATGGCAGCATCGGCAAAGGCAGTGTTACATACGTTACAAGCATAGTGCTCCTTGTTACCTGCAGTAGTACAGGTAGCTGCAACACCGGGCTTGTAGGTAGAGCCGCTCTTGTGCTCACAGAACAGACGCCAATTGGAATAGACATTCTGAATGATCTGCACTGCAGAGGGATACTCAGCCTGGGTATTGGATGCAGGATACGCATCCTTGTCAGATACGAAAATGGGGAAGGCCTTCTCGTTATTCTTAGCCTTATCGATGGTATTGTAGCTATACTCGGTGTTGCGGTCCCACTTGCCGTACTTGTTCTTCATGGCAGTGGCAGCTGCGGCAACATCCTTGCCCTCTGCCAGGGCTGCAGTGAAAGCAGACAGCCAATATCTGTCCCACTCGAAGGAGATGGTACGGGAATAACCCATGGTAGCTTCTACGCCACGCTCCAGCAGGGGCTTGTGCATAGATTCGTAACGCATACCGGAGCAGATGCCCAGCCATACGAAGCTGTTGGGAGCATCCTTCTCCATATGGTTGGTAATGGCAGTACCTGTGACCATCCATGCAGGTCCATGGGAATAGCCGGAATCGTAATAAGCATTGCCGTTGCTGTAGTCGGCATCGGTCAGGCCGCTGCCGGTGCTGAGGCGGAGGTAGTTTCTGTATCTGCCGCTTCTGTAGGCATATGTACCGTGGGAGTCGATCATGACCATAGCGCCCTTTTCGATACAGTCGGCAATGACATCGATGGTAACTGCGGTGTTTCTGTAGACAGTAGAAGTACCGCCCGTTGCATTGGCAAGGTTATCGGCAAATTCTCTGTAGTAGCCTACACCATAGGTGTTATTGAAGGAGGAGTCATACGCATACCAGGGACCGAGAACATACACGTCGATGCCTCGGGGGCTGCCCTTCTTGACATAGGAAGTATGGGTATAATCCTCCAGATTCTCCGGCAGGATCTCGCCGGCAGAACCGTTGCGGTCCTCGGCTTCTTCCTTGTCGTAGGTATACATACAAGCAATACCTTCATCAGTCATCCAGGTCATGTTGTCGGGATTTCTTTCCAGAGAACCCTCGACATAGTTAACGGAATCTTGGATCAGCTCTGCAACAGCGTTGATCCGCTGGGAACGGGTTGCATTCTCGGCCTCTAAGTCAGCCTCCAGTGCGTGAATCTCGTCCCAAACACGATTGGTAAGGACATAATCCTCATCAGTCAGGACCCTGGGGGAGTCGTGCTCCTCCACGGGAGCGGCCACAGCCATGCCGGAAGCCAGAGACAACAGCATGCAAATGACCAAGAGCAGGGATAGAATGTGCTTCATAGTGTTTCTCCTTTTCTTTTAAATAGGTCTACTATATTTTAACACAATTTTCAAAAATGTAAAGTAAATTCCTGCATTTTTTGTGGAAACCATAAAAGTATTTGTGTTGAATCCCAATATATCACTGTAACATTTCGTATTTCCGTCAACATTTCTCCTATTTTCAGAAAACTTTATAACAAAACAGATAAAACAACAAAATTATCGTTGCAAAATACAAGATATTGTGATACAATTTATGAGTATACCTACGCAAAATTGAATTTCTTTGAATTGAGGTTTTTATTATGAAGATTAAAGACGGTTTTTTGCTTCGTTCCATTGCAGGGACTCACGTAGTTGTACCTACCGGAGATAACTGCTTAAACTTTAACGGCATGATCACCCTTAACGACTCCGGTGCTTTCCTGTGGAAGCTGCTGGAAGTCGGTTCTGATGTAGAAGGTATGACCCAGGCTCTCCTTAAGGAATACGAGGTTGACGAGGATACCGCCCGTACCTGCTCCGAGGCTTTCTTAAAGAAGTTAGTGGAGGCTAAGTGCGTTGAATAATTCCCCTGAGACCTTGCACAAGGATCCTATTCCGATTAAGAAGGTCAATATGGCGGAGCTCTATCCCATCATGAAGGAGATCCTGGACTCCGGTGGCTCCTTCAAGCTGACTGTCACCGGTAGCAGTATGTTCCCCTTTATTCTGGGGGGGCGCGATCAGGTGACCCTGTCTCCCTTGCCGGACAAGCTCCGCAAGAATGACCTGCCCCTGTACCGCAGACGGGACGGTGCCTTTGTTCTGCACCGCATCGTCCGTTGCAACAAGGACGGCACCTACACCTGTTGCGGTGATCATCAGTGGGTCCTGGAGCCGGGGCTGGAGCAGGATCAGATGATCGCTCTTGCAACAGCCTATGTCCGCAAGGGGAGAGAGCTGACCAACAATAACCTTCTGTACAGGATGTACCGCACTGTGTGGACATGGATCATTCCATTGCGTCCTTACCTTTTTAAGCTCCACAATTGCTGGAGACAACGTAAAATTTTAGTATTTAGGAAGAATAAGCATGGGAAATAACAGTGATTTTTTTAAGAAGCTTGCACGGGTCCTATGTTTGGTCCTCGTAGATATCATCTTTGCGGCAGGCAGTATGCTTTTAGCTCTGTTGTGTCGGTTTGATTTTAGCTTCTCCGCAATTTCTATGGAACCCTTCTACCCACAGCTTTTGATCTATGGTGGAGCACTTGCCGCCGCTACGGTTCTTGTATTTGTCGTTATGAAGCTGTACAGCAGTCTCTGGGAGTTTGCAGGCATAGACGAGCTGGTTCATATCACCTTTGCCATCTTGTTGATCCTGATCCTGGAGATGATCTGTGTGGGCTACGATATTATCGTGCTTCCCCGATCTTTTCCCATCATTCATGCGCTGTTCCTGGGTGCATTTACCTGTATCTCTCGGTTCTCCTATCGGTTAGTGCGCAACATTCTCCGCTCCTTACGTGAGAACAAGAATGCCAAGCGCACCATGCTCATCGGTGCAGGCGAGGCGGGAGCCTTAGTTCTGCGAGAATTCCAGAAGAGCGTCCAATCCCGCAACAGAGTCGTCTGTATTGTCGATGACGATCCTGCCAAGCAGGGCAAGTACATACACAATGTCAAGGTAGCGGGCAATCGCGCCTCTATCGAGAAACTTGCCAGAGAGTACCGTGTAGAAGAGATCGTATTTGCCATCCCCACCGCTACCCAGAGGGATCGCAAGGATATTCTGGAGCTGTGCAAGGCTACAGGTTGCCGTATGAAGATCCTACCCGGTGTATTTCAGCTCGCCAATGGTGAGGTCAATATCCAGAAGATCCGTGACGTAGACGTTCTGGATCTCTTAGGTCGTGACAGTGTCCAGGTAGATGTTACACAGATCGCCGACTATATCAGTGGCAAGACCGTCCTCGTCACCGGTGGCGGTGGCTCCATCGGCAGGGAGCTCTGCCGCCAGATCGCCAAGCTCAAGCCTAATAAGCTGGTGATTTTCGACATCTATGAGAACAACGCTTACGATATCCAGCAGGAGCTCCGTCGCAATTATCCCGATTTAGATGTAGCTGCCCAGATCGGCTCTGTCCGAGACGAGAAGAGGGTAGATCTTCTCTTTAAGACCTTCCGTCCCGAGATCGTCTTCCATGCAGCCGCTCACAAGCATGTTCCCCTTATGGAGGATAGCCCCAATGAGGCGATCAAGAACAATGTATTCGGTACTTACCACGTAGCCGAGGCAGCCAACCGCTATTATACCAAGACCTTTGTCTTGATCTCTACGGATAAGGCCGTCAATCCCACCAATATCATGGGAGCCTCCAAGCGGATCTGTGAGATGATCGTACAGACTATGGCAGAGCTTTCCGAGACTCGTTTTGTAGCGGTACGCTTCGGCAACGTCTTAGGCAGTAACGGCAGTGTCATCCCCCTATTCAAGAAACAGATCGAGTCCGGTGGTCCCGTTACCGTTACTCACAAGGACATTATCCGCTTCTTTATGACCATTCCTGAGGCGGTTTCCCTGGTGCTCCAGGCAGGCGCCTATGCACAGAAGGGTGAAATCTTCGTCCTGGACATGGGCGAGCCTGTCCGTATCGACGACTTAGCTCGCAATTTGATCCGCCTTTCCGGTTTTGAGCCGGATGTAGACATTGAGGTTAGATACACAGGTCTGCGTCCCGGTGAGAAGCTCTATGAGGAGATTCTCATGAGCGAGGAGGGTCTTAAGAACACCGCCAATGATATGATCCATATCGGCAGTCCTCTCGTGATTGACCAGAAGGTTTTCCTCCGTCAGCTTCAGGAGCTCCAGACAGCCTGCGAGGATAATTATGTAGACATTCGGGATCTGGTCCACCGTATCGTCCCCACCTACAAGATTCCTCAAAACGTCAAATAACACCTTAGACCGCTCTCTTCGGAGAGCGGTCTTTTTTTACAGAAAGATTGTCCTATTTCCTCCGGCCTCAGCATAGAGTACAGGGGAGGGATGGATATGAATGAACCAATGAAACAACTGTTGGCACTGCTACCCATACAGCTTTCGCACTCAATATGGCAAACTGACCACATGGAAGAAATTCGCCTGCGTAGGGGCTACGGGATCCAGCTTTGTTACTCAAGCAAGGTCATAACCCTGTCTGAAGAAGCAGACGAGGAGCTCATGCAGACTCTGTTGGATCGGAGCACCCAATATTCCCCGTATGCAGTGCAAGAGATGCTGCGAAGGGGCTATCTGATCCTACCCGGAGGCCACAGACTCGGCATCTGCGGCACCGGGGTCTATCGACAGGGGAACCTCACATCTTTGCGTGACATCTCCTCGGTAAATATTCGCATTGCCCGAGCCGCCTACGGCTTCGGTACACTCATTGCCGATACACTGTGGGAGCAACCCGGCTCTGCCCTATGCATAGGACCTCCCGGCAGGGGAAAAACCACACTGCTTCGCGATGTGATCCGTCAGCTCAGCACCCGATTCGGAGAGCGGATCTGTCTCATTGACGAGCGGACGGAGGTTGCTGCCTGCTTAAACGGATATCCTCAATTTGACCTGGGACCTTCTACAGACGTACTGTCTGCCGTTAGCAAGGCAGAGGGGATCCAAATGCTGACACGGTCTATGAACCCCACGCGGATCGCCTTAGACGAGATCACTGCTGAAGAAGATGCTGAGGCGATGATTCGTAGCTCCTATTGTGGGGTACAGTTCCTGGCAACAGCTCATGGATGGGATGTAGAGGATCTGTTCCGTCGACCTATATACCGCAAGCTCATGGATAGCAACATCTTCCGTCATCTGTTTATCATCGAATCGGATCGTAGGATCCGCAGGGAGGTTCTATGCTCCTACGCATCATAGGCAGTGCCCTGGTGATCCTGGGTGCAACTGCAGCGGGTTTGGTCAAGACCCGTCAGTATTATCACTGTCTCACCCTACTTAAGGAGCTGGAGCGAGGCATGGAGCTGATCCGATGTCAGATGAATTATACCCTGCACCCAATTCCCAAGCTGTTAGAATTAACAGGCTCCCAGCTTCATGGAGCCGCAGGTACCTACTTCCGGCACCTGGGCAGTGCTCTTGCAGAGGGCATCCCCAGGAGTCGTGCATATCAGCAGGCAATGTCTCAAACCGGGGACCTTTCCTTGCCTAATGACGGCCTTATGGCGCTTATCGAATGGAGTCAAACCCTAGGCAGCTTTGACCCCGAGGGTGAGAACGCTATCATGAAGGCAAGTATTCATAGACTCAATCAGGCACATATGCACTTCCTGGAGGATAAGAAAGCAATGGTAAAAAGCTATACCCTATTAGGGGCATCCGCAGGGATCTCCCTCATGATCTTGATGCTGTAATATGGATATCGATCTGATTTTCAAAATTGCAGCCGTAGGGATCATTATCTCCATACTGAACCAGGTCCTTGTACGGTCCGGTAGGGAGGAGCAGGCTACCATGACCACTCTTGCAGGTCTGGTGGTAGTCCTGCTCATTGTGGTGCAGAAGATCGCAGAGCTATTCGATTTGGTAAAGGAGCTGTTTCGATTTTGACACAAAACCTCCTCCAAATCATCGTTCTCGGGATCCTGGCTGTAGTCTTTGCTACAGTTCTTAAGAAATACGCGCCGGACCTATCCATTCTATTATCCATGGGAGCTACTGTGGTCATAGGGATCCTCTTCCTCCGCCTGTTTCAGCCTGTCCTTGCCTTTATAGAGGAGCTGAGAGAACTGACAGGACTGGAACCGGCTCTGCTGGAGCCGGTGCTGAAATGTCTGGGCATCAGCCTGCTCAGTCAGATCTGCATCAACGTCTGTACCGACGCAGGGCAGAATGCCATTGGCAAGATGATCCAGGTCAGTGCTTGTATCCTGTGCCTCTATATTTCCTTACCTCTGTTCCGTGGAGTGCTGTCCTTAATGGGAGGGATGGGACAATAATATGCGCAGGATCTTGATTGCCGTTCTCATAACGCTGCTTTTAACATCCACAGTTTCCTCCGCACCGGAGGAAGAATATGATCCGGACGCTCTGATACAGGCCATACCATCGGAGGCATCCGAACTGTTGGAGGATACAGACCCGGAACAAGCAGGCATCATGGAAACTGCCCTGACCCTACTGATCAAGACAATAGGGAGCTCTGCCGAAAGCATCCGTCAAGGGCTCAGAACCGCCGGGATCCTCCTTGCCTTGGTCCTGCTATGTGGAATCTGTAATGTTTTTACTACCGAGCATACCCTGTGCCGTATTATCGGAGCAATCGGCTTGTTTGTAGCAGTGACAGGTTCCGTTAGTTCCATGGTAGACCTGGCGGAGCACACCGTCAGAGAGCTTGCGGATTACAGCGCACTGCTCTTGCCCGTTATGGCAGGAGCTATGGCACTGTCCGGCAATCCTATATCCGCAGGGGGATTGCAGGCTATCACTGCACTCTTTGCCCAGCTCCTGTGCCGAGTGATCCTGAAACTGCTGATCCCCGGGATCTATCTGTTCTTGGCACTGGCATCAGCAGAAGCCGCTTTGGGGAATACAGTTTTAGCTGATTTGCGTGAATTTCTGTTCTGGCTCATGGAGAAGAGCCTTAGGATCTTAATGTATTGCTTCACAGCCTTCCTCAGCGTTACAGGGGTTATTAGCGGCAGTGCAGATGCCCTTGCAGTCAAAACTACCAAAACAGCCATCTCCGGCATGATCCCTGTAGTAGGGAGCATTCTGTCCGATGCCTCAGAATCTCTACTGTGCGGAACAGCCACAGTTAAGAACACCATAGGGATCGTAGGGATGACAGCGGTTCTTGCCATCACCCTGTTACCCTTTATCCGTATCGGCATCCAATACTTGATCATGAAGGGAACCGCCGCCTGTTCCGGCTCCGTTGGTCTGAAGGAACACTGCACATTGCTAAAGCATATTTCCTCCGCTATGGGTCTGCTACTGGCAATGACGGGAGTATGCGGCCTATTGCTTTTAATATCGGGGGTATGCTATTTGAAGGTGACCGTACCATGACAGGGATCACAGCCTATTTTACAGCCGTTGTGGCTACAGCCATCCTCGGTGTGATCGTCGGTTCTATGATTACAGATCCTCGACTTGGCTCCTTGATACGGACGATCACAGGGATCCTGATCCTTCTGGTGCTCCTGCGCCCTCTACTGAGTACCGACCTAAAAGAACTGACCGATACCGTACAGCAGGCACTGAGCAGAGAATTCATGACCGAGGATTATGAGACGCTCTATCATCGCAAGCTCCGGGAGCAGATCACCACAACTACAGAGAGCTATATCCTTAAGGAAGCGTCCTCTATTGGCGCGAAAATACAGGTAAAGGTCACACTGACCGCAGATCCCTATCCCACTCCTTACGGAGTCGAGATCACAGGAAAGCTGACACCACACCAGCAGGATCTGCTGGAGGAATATCTAACCCTACAGTTGGGGATCGACCCCCGGAATCAGAGGTGGAATTTATATGATGAGCATCCATGAGAGGATCCGGGCATTGACCGGGTCTCTTAAGAAATACAAGTACGCCCTCCTTATCCTATTGATAGGTTTGGGGATCCTCCTTCTGAATGGGGATAAGGAGCCTGCCTCTGCACCCATGCCCCAGACGCAAGAGTCCCCCTTCACCATAGATGCCTATGTACAGGATATGGAGCAGCGCCTGTCTGATATTCTGTCTCGGATCCGCGGAGTAGGGGAGACCCGGGTCATACTGACCCTAAGCAGCAGCGAACAGCTCCATTATCTCTATGACACAGAGCTCAGGACTGACACAGGGGAAACAGGTGCTTCCACAGAGGAATCTCGGAAAACAGTCATACTTTCCTCCGGCAGCTCATATGATGAAGCAACGGTTACAAGGAGAGACTATCCGCTCTTTCAGGGCGCATTGATCGTATGTCGTGGAGGTGGAGAAGCGGAGGTGAAGCTAAAATTGACCCGGGCAGTTTCTGCCTTAACCAACCTAAGCAGTGATAAAATCACAATTCTTGAAATGAAGTAACGGGGGAATGATTATGAAAATTTGGAAACGAAATGCCATTATTGCTGTGGTCATGGTGCTCATTTGCGGCGGGATCTATTTGAACTGGATCTCACAGCAGGATACGGTGGATCTGACCCAAGTTCTGGATGCGGATAAGATCCTGGGGGAGTCCACTCTCGTCCTCAATGACGAGATCGATCCTGCAATCGAAGCCGCCAACACCCGGAATCAACAGAGCTCCTACTTCGCCCAGATGAGATTGTCCCGTCAGACAGCACGGGACCAAGCCGTGACCATCCTTCAGGAGGCTATGGCCTATGCCGAGGGAGAGGGCAGTGCCGAAGACTCCCATAAGCTGGAGACCATCATTTCCGAAGCCCTGGCAGAATCCCAGATCGAGAGTCTGGTCATTGCCAAAGGCTATGAGGACTGCGTCGCCTACATTAGCGAAGAGGGGATCTCTGTAGCCGTCGCTATGCCGGAAACCGGTCTGCAGCAGGCTGACGTATCCCTCCTTGCGGACATTGTTTTGTCACAGACGGATTATGAGCTATCGGACATCCGCATCTTCGGTGTAGAATAATCTCAACTGATCCATACCGTACGGAGGGGAGCCTATGGTTCCCCTCCGCAAATATTGTTCTTATGGGATCATAAAAAACTATTGTTAAATTCCGTTTTTTATGATACAATATATAAGAAAAAGTGCATTCCATGCACAACCTGCACAAACAGAAGGGAAGGTTATTTATTATGGCTGATTTTAAGGGTTACTTAGTCCAACAGGAAGAGAACGGTTCCGTCATGATCTCCGAGGAGGTCATTGCATCCATTGCCTCTGTTGCCATCCGTGAGGTAGAGGGTGTTTTCGGTCTCAGCACCGGTCCCAGCCTGGATATCGGCGGCATCCTTGGCAAGAACAATTTGCGCAAGGGCATTATCATCGACTTCGTAGAGGACGGTCTGGAGATTTCCTGCAATCTGGTTGTCAAGATGGGCAGTGCTGTTATGACCGTTGCCAAGGCTGTACAGGAGGCCATTTCCGAGGAGGTCACCAACATGACAGGTACCCGTCCTCTTCGTGTCAACGTCAATGTCAGCGGCATCGCTGTGCCCAAGGCTCCTCAGCCTCCCCAGGCTTGAGTCCGTTCCTGCCACAGACCTGTTGATTGGATACCTAAGATAATAGTATAAGGAGTACACATATGACTCGTTCCAATGTTAGAGAGCTGATCGTCCATTTGATCTATGAACTGGATTATACAGGAGAGTCTCCTGCCACTGCCGTAGATACCCGTCTTACTGCCGAGTATTACGACCGTCTGGCAGAGGAGAACGACATCTACACAGAGCACCCCGGCAAGAAGCAGATCGCCTATATCCATACCTGTGTCGAGGGTGTTATGACCCGTAGCAAGGAGCTGGACGATATCATCTCTACCCACGCCGTAGGCTGGAAGCTTAACCGTATTTCCCGCTATATCAAGGCTGCTATGCGTCTTGCCATCTTCGAAGCCCTCTATGTAGAGGACGTTCCCGTGGGAGTCGCTATCAATGAGTGCGTTAATCTGACCCGTAAGTACGAGAACGACGACGTCGTATCCTTCGTCAACGGGATCCTGCGTAATTTTGCAAGAACCCTGCAGGAGCCTCAGCAATGACCGTTCTGGGCTTTGATACCAGCAACTATACGACCTCTGTTGCCATCTTCGATGGTACAAGAGGTCATAACGTGTCGCAGTTATTGGACGTAGAGCAGGGGAGTCTTGGTCTGCGGCAGAGCGACGCTTTATTTGCCCATGTAAAACGCCTGCCGGAACTGACCGACAGGCTGTTTTCGGATATTGGAGTCCTTCCCATCCACGCCATAGGGGTCAGCACTCGCCCCCGTGCTGTTGAGGGCTCCTATATGCCCTGCTTCTTAGCAGGAGAATCCCAGGCACGTGTCTTAGGTGCCACCCTCGGAGTCCCTGTGTACCCCTTTGCCCACCAGCAGATGCACGTCGCCGCCTCCTTGTATTCCGCGGGTGCTATGGAGCTGATGGATGTGCCTCACCTGGCATGGCATCTGTCGGGCGGTACTACCGAACTGCTCTACGTGACCCCGGATGGCAGGAGTGTCCACTGCGAGAGGATCGGTGGAACCACAGACATTTCCGCAGGCCAGCTCATTGACCGTACAGGCAAGCTCCTCGGACTCCCTTTCCCCTCCGGCAGACACATCGATACCCTCAGTCAAGAGGCTGTAGGCAAGGACCTCTTCAAGGTCAGGGTCACAGGCACCGAGTTCTCCCTGTCCGGAGTCCAGAACAAGGTCGAGCAATACCACAGTGGCAACCCTGCCGAAACTGCCGCCTTTGCACTGCGTTGCGTCATCGGCGCCATCATCAAGGCAACAGAGAATGCCCTTGAGACCTACCCCGGGTGCAAGGTCGTATTTGCAGGGGGTGTCAGCTCCAATTCTCTGCTGCGTAAACGGGCTGCTCGTTTGCCTGCGGTTTTCTGCCAGCCGGAGTTCTCCAGGGATAATGCTCTGGGAACAGCGATCCTTGCATGGAGGGCACATTATGAATCCCATATATGAGGTTTCTCAGATCAATGAGTATTTACGGTGCCGATTTGAGGAGGATCCCTTTTTAGGGAATCTCCTCATTAAGGGTGAGATCAGCAACTACAAGCTATATCCTTCCGGCCATCATTACTTCTCTCTTAAGGACAGCGGAGGTGCACTCCGCTGTGTCATGTTTAAGGGTAGTGCCTATCAGCTTCGTTTCCGTCCCGAGAACGGTATGAAAGTCATTGCCGCGGGACGGATTTCCGTATTTCCCCGTGACGGTGCCTATCAGCTATATTGCACCCAGCTTGTTCCCGACGGGATCGGGGATCTCCATGTTGCCTTCGAACAGCTCAAGTCCCGTCTACAGGCACAGGGGCTCTTTGACCCGTCTCGCAAGAAGCCCATCCCATCCTATCCCCATACCATTGCCATCATTACATCCTCGGCAGGTGCCGCACTTCGGGACATGTTGCGGATCCTCAGAGCCCGATATCCACTTGCAACTGTCAAGCTCCTGCCTGTCCGAGTACAGGGGATCGAAGCCCCTGCCGAGATTGCAGGTGCCATCCGCTATGCCAATACCCACAGCCTTGCAGATCTGATCATCACCGGTCGTGGAGGTGGCTCTATGGAGGATCTCTGGGCATTTAACGATGAACGGGTAGCCCATGCCATTGCCGCCTCCCGGATCCCCGTGATCTCTGCTGTAGGCCACGAGCCGGATGTTACTATTGCAGACTTTGTAGCGGATCTCCGTGCCGCAACCCCTTCCAACGGTGCCGAACTGGCAGTGCCGGATCAGATGGAGCTGCGGCAGAAGCTTGTTATGACCTCCGGACTTCTCTCCGCCTTGATCACCAAGCGGCTCAAGCAGGAGAAGCACCGTCTCACCCTGATTTCACGCCGCCGAGTTCTTACAGATCCCATGAATTATATCGAGGATCGTCGCCTGCGGCTGGACTATTTACAGCAGAAGATCGGAGCCGCAACCGAGCGTAGCCTGGGTAGAGGCAAGCAGAGATTTATTTTCCTTACTGCCAAGTTAGATGCCATGAGCCCTTTTAAGGTTCTCACCCGTGGCTACAGTCTCGTCATGGATCACAGCAATCAGTTAGTCCGTTCAGCCGGGGATCTATCCCCGGGACAAGATATATCCATTACATTCCGTGAGGGCAGTGCAACTGCCGTTGTTAAGGAGGTTTCACTATGACCGAACAATCACAGACCTTTGAACATTCCATGGCAAGGTTAGAGGAGATCGTATCCCATTTAGAAAGGGGAGACGTTCCTCTGGAGCTTTCCCTGTCCCTGTTTGAGGAGGGAACCGCTCTGGTCAGTCGCTGTAACAAGCTCTTAGACGAGGCAGAGCTCAAGGTCCTCAAGTTATCCAAAGGTCCCAACGGAGAACCTGTAGAAAGGGAGTTTGACGAAAATGAAGGATGATACCCTCTTACGCTACACCCACAATATAGAAGACTATTTGCATCGGTGCTTCCTGGAATCTGTTCCCCAGATCCGTCTGTATGAGTCCATGCGTTACAGCCTCCTTGCAGGGGGCAAGCGTCTGCGCCCTGTCCTGACCCAGGCATTTTGTGAGCTGTGTGGGGGAGAGGCTGAGGACGCCCTTGCCTTTGGCTCGGCGGTAGAGATGATCCATACCTACAGTCTCATCCATGACGATCTTCCCTGCATGGACAATGACGATTATCGCAGGGGCAAGCTTACCAATCACCGTGTCTACGGTGAGGCTCTTGCCGTCCTTGCAGGGGACGGTCTATTGACCCATGCCTTCCGCCGTTTGACCATGGCTGAGCTTCCCACAGACAGGATCCTCCGTGCTGTATCCATCCTGGCAGACTGTGCAGGGGAGGACGGCATGGTAGGCGGTCAGGTCCTGGACATGGCAGCCGAGGAGCGCGAATGCACCGCCGCTGAGGTCCATGCCATCCAGAGCCGCAAGACCGGAGCCCTGATCTCTGCCGCCTGTCAGTTGGGCGTTGTGGCAGCCGGAGGAACAGATGAACAGCTTGCCGCCGCAAGAGAGTATGCCGAGTCCCTGGGGCTTGCCTTCCAGATCCAAGATGATATCCTGGATGTCATCGGAGATGCACAGAAATTGGGAAAAGCCACCGGTGTAGATGGGAACAAGAATACCTTTGTCCGTATCTACGGTATCGACACCTGTAGGGAAATGGTCCGTACAGAGACGGACAAGGCAATTGCCGCTCTGTCGGTTTTTGACTCCCCCCATTTCTTGATCGACTTAGCTCGCCGCCTCATCGAGCGAGATCACTGATCTAAGGAAGCTCTGATGAAATCGCCGAGAGCAATCGGCGAGAGATTTTGTTCCAAATTGAGGTTTGGAAAACGCAGGAATACTTTGTGTATTTCAAGTTTTTCAAACCGAATAGTTGGGACAAAAGATTCGCTGAGTGCCGTCG
>JAZRGR010000129.1:0-4332 GCA_045644345.1 Faecousia sp.
CTATATCAAAAATTGCAAAATCGCAACGGGTTAGCGGTGCTCTTTCTGATAGAAATCAAACATTTCTATCAGAAAGTAGTATGAGACGCTTTGTGTGCCTTTCAGCACAAAAAGATTCAATTAAAAGTTATCTACTTTTAATTGGATAATAGTATTAGAGGAACTGTATCCGTCGCATTCCGCGGATACAGTTCCCTTTTATATTCCTGCATCAAATGTGACAGGGGGACAGGTCCGATTCACACCGGTACAGAAAATTCCGATTTATGGAGCTGTTTATCGATAACACCGTAGGGGCGACCTGTGGTCGCCCGGTCATTGTTGTTTAACGACAATGACGAAATTACGGGATTATCACGAGATTTCCGCCAAAATCGAAACATTTTGCGGGCGACCACAGGTCGCCCCTACGAACAAATTCGGAAATCGAACTGCTCGATAAATCGGGAATTTGGGGTTAGAAGTTGGCTTTGATCTGTTGGAACAGGGCTTCTCTGTTATCTTCAGTGACATAATAGCAGGTTGCTTTGGGGTGGTTACGGACAGCTTGGAGGAAGGGGGTATTCTTATCCTTTACCGCTGCCAAAACGGGAATATCCCCATCTAAGAGACGTAAGATCTCATCGCAGAATCCTTGAGAGGAGGCTTCCATAAAGCCGATCTCATCCATGAGGATCACAGCCCCCGAAGGAACCGCTTCCCTTAGACGAGGTGCGAAGCGATCAAATGCCTCTTTGTACACCACAGGTCGTCGATCCTTGCAATATCCTACCAAATTCTCCTCGGTTCGGATAAAAGCCCCCTCTGCAGGATAGATATAAATAGGATTCCCCAAGACAGGATCCCATATATCCTTCTCCTTCCGGGTTAGGAACCCGAAAACCGGCCTGTTCAATTCCTTCAGCACCCGTTGGATCAAGGTGCTCTTCCCTACACCCGGGATGCCAACAATAAGGCTATGCAATCTCATCATTCCGTGAAGGCACGGGCTGTAATATGGTCATAGCGCTCCTCTGTCAGCTCACAGCCATAGAACAGTCTGTAATATTCCATAATCTCCGTCTTTACATCGTAGTCACAATATTCCGGGTACAAAACTGCTGTTAGCCATATAAGTCCCAAATACCGCTGTACCGACGGAGGCATACTCAACCAGTTATCCGGTAAGGATGGCACCTCTACATAGTCCCCGTTCACAATGGCTGTGATTCGGTTCCATGGGGAACGCTCCTCTACCGTATCATAAATACTGTCCGGACCGAATACCACGAATTCCGGATCCCACAGTGCGATCTGCTCCATAGTGACCTCGTTCCCAAAGCCCTTACTCACAGGGTTATCCACCACTGCCAAATTGTCCGTCAGCAGATCCATGAGCTCTGCATGGTAAGAGGTTGCGGCGATCACATTCAGACCGTCTTCTCCCAAAACATAGAGTGCTTTTACCCTATTTCCCCCTACTTGCTCCATAATATTTAGGGTTCTGTGATAGACCTTCTCACAGAACTGTGCCAATTCCTCTGCCTTTTCTTCCTTTCCCAGGAGCGCTCCCAGCTTCCGATAGGTCTCGGGCATGGTCTGCAAAGAGGTAGACAGGAATACGGAGGGGATCAGGGTCTGCTTCTGCAAGGCGTCCATATCCTCGGTGGTGGTGGGCTTCTTCTCTCCAATGTCCACAATGACCTGGGGGGCGGCCTTAGCAAGCTCCTCTATATTCATATCTCCCCCGGCACAGAGTGAGCCGAAATCCGTGAGTTCAAACAGGCGCTCGTCTACAAGTCCCCTTGCCTCCTCCTTTAAGCCGGAGGCAACTCCCACCAGCATTTCCGGTACCAGTGCCTGTAGAATCATCTGCGCCATAGCCGCCGAAGGTACTATCCGAGTAATTGTTGTAGGAAGCTCCACCTGTCGTCCCGCATCATCTGTAAATGTGCGGTAGGTCGTCTCCTGCAGGGCAGGAGGATTCTCCGCTCCGCATGCCCATAAACTGAGCAAGAGAGAAAGGATCAAGAGCATTGCCGTGATTTTTTTCATAATAAGACTCCTTTCGGGATGCACACGCGGAGGACATCCTCCTTGATTTTACAAATCTCCACCTCTACACCGTATAGGTCAGAGATCAATGCTTCGTTAAAAATATCACAGGGTTTCCCATGGGCAAGAACCCTGCCGTTCTTCAATGCCAGGATCCTGTGGGAGTACAGATATGCCTGCTCCGGGTCGTGGGTACTCTGGATCACACAGTAGCCTTCTTTGCACAGCTCCCTCACCTGCTCCATAACGCGGATCCGATTCCCAAAGTCCAGGCTGGCAGAAGGCTCGTCCATGAGAAGGATCCGTGCTTTCTGCGCCATAGCACGGGCAATGAGGACCAACTGCCGTTCCCCTCCGCTTAGGGTACGATAGCTCCGATCTCGCAGATCGGATAGCCCCAGTCTGTCAAGGGCAGCTTCAACCAGCTTCTTCTGCTCCCGTCCCGGGGGAGAAAAGACCCCACGCTGTGCAGTAGTCCCCATCAGGACCATGTCAAAGACGCTGTAATGGAACACCGGATCATGGGATTGTGGAATGTAAGCGACCTCCTGTGCGAGGGTGGCAGGCGACATACCGGAGATATCCCTGCCATTCACTTGGATCCATCCATTTGAGGGTGTTAAAATCCCCAGCATACAGCGGAACAAGGTGCTCTTGCCCACACCATTAGGACCTAAGACGGAGAGAAATTCTCCTTCTCCGGCAGAAAATGTTACACGATCCAGTACGCTGTGTCCGCCATAAGAGAAGGATAGATCATGAACGTCGATCTTCAATCGCGGTCACCGTCCTTTGTAATAAGATACAGGAAGAAGGGGGCTCCCAGGAAGCCTGTCAAAATACCGATCGGGATCTCCATTGCCAGTAGATTCCGGGAAATATTGTCCACCAGGAGAAGGAAGCTACCTCCCAGGAGCACCGATGTCGGGAAGAGCAAGGTGAACTTGTCCCCAACCAGCTTCCTGCACAGATGAGGAACCACCAAGCCTACCCATCCGATCACACCACTGACAGAAACTGCTGCAGCTGTCAGAAGGGTCGCACAGAAAATCACCACCAAACGGATCCGACTTCCGTGTATCCCCAAAGTACGAGCTTCCTCGTCTCCAAGGGTCAGCACATGGATCCGCCAACGGAGCAAGAGGAGCGGAACGACCCCCAGTGTCATAGGCACAAGGGCGAAAAGAAGCTCTCTCACGGTAGCACCGTTGAGGCTACCCAGGAGCCAATAGGTAATGGCAGGTAGCTGATCCGCAGGATCTGCTACCAATTTAATAAAGGATGTACCGGATGAAACAAGAGAGCTGACCATGATCCCTGCAAGGATCAGACCTACCACTCGTTTACCTCTGGTACGATTCCCAATTAGGATCACTGCAGTAACCGTCGCAAGGCTACATCCAAAGGCCAGCAGAACCACCATGGAAGATCCCAAGCCAAGCAAGATCCCTAACGCCGCTCCAAAAGCCGCACCCCCCGAAGCTCCCAAAAGATCCGGCGCCGCCATGGGATTCTGAAACACTGCCTGATAACTTGCTCCCGCACCGGAAAGACTACAGCCCACAAGGACAGCAAGAAGGACCCGGGGAAGTCTGTGCTGTAACAGAAGTGCCTCTTGTACAGGAGTCCAGAAAGGCTCTATATCCCCAATCCCGGACCATAGTATACCAAACAGCTCCTTGACCCCTATAGGATATCGGCCGAAACAAACAGACAGTATGACCGAAACCGCAAGAGCGATCCCAAGTCCCCACAGGATCCATATCTGTGCTTCTCTTTTTTTGATCATGGCCTTTCCTCCAATTGTGAGATTATACTAGGGAAACTCTGAATAAATAGCCGTCGGCACTCAGCGAATCTTTTGTCCCAACTTTTCGGTTTGAAAAACTTGAAATACACAAAGTATTCCTGCGTTTTCCAAACCTCAATTTGGAACAAAATCTCTCGCCGAATGCTCTCGGCGATTTCATCAGAGCTTCCTTAGTTGTTGAAGAAAAGTTTAAGACCTTTTTTAGGCTATCACTTATAGTAAGCATAGCCCAAGATCTAGCATTACCAACAAAAAATATCTGCACCCACTGTAGGGGCGAAGCCATGTCTTCGCCCGGTCAAGACAGGAACTGTCATGACATAAAAGCCATTCGTATACAGTATCATCCGATAAATAACGAACTTTTTTGTAACACCGTTTTACGGTGTTATCGGGCGAAGACACAGCTTCGCCCCTACAAGGCATATGCGATATTTCGACATAACACAATATCTGTGGACTTGCTTACTAAAGTATATAACCTAAAT
>JAZRGR010000130.1:0-3687 GCA_045644345.1 Faecousia sp.
AGGTTGAATGCGTGACGGAACTCCTGGATAGCCAGGATACCGTTGTTGTTTTCGCTGTTCTTCAGGACAGACAGGTCGCTGAACAGCTGCATACCGAAGGTACCGGTAGAGGTAGAGGTGAAGTAAACGTACTTGGAGTCCAGGTATTCAGCAACGTTCTCAGTCTGCAGAGTAGCATCATCGTAAGTACCGTTCAGGAAGCCCATCCACTTGGTGGCGAACTCTTCGACCTTACGGCAGTTGATAGCGGTGATGTTGTACTGATTCTTGTACTGCTCCAGGTTCCAGCCGTACCAGTTCTCGTTCTTAACGAGCTTGTAGTGAGAGCCGGCCTCAAACTCAACGAGCTTGTAGGGACCCCAGGAAGCGGTGGTTTCCAGAGAGGAGTTATAGTTAGAGGTCCACAGAGTAGCGCCGTCAGCGGGAGCGATCTTGGAAGCCTCGTACTTTTCCTTGTGAACGACGGGCAGGCTGGAGAAGTAGTAGGGAGCCCAAACGGACAGGCTGCCATCTTCCTTCAGGAAGGAGTAAGCCTTATCCAGGCACAGAACAACTGCGTTCTCCTCGGGAATAGCGTAGATACCAACGTCTTCCCAAGCTACGTCGCGGTTGGTGTTCTCAACATAGATAGCGGCATCATAGCCAGTGCCGACTTCCAGGTAAGCGCCGTAGTTCTCGTACAGGAACTTACCGGAAACAGGATCGGAACCGTCAGCGTTGTTGTAAACGGTCTCGTCGTCGATAGCAACCCACTCAGGGCACTCGTTGCCGGCCTCATCCAGGTAGCCAGCTGCGCCCCACATGTTCCATGCGTTGGCGTACAGGGTCTCGCCTGCGTCGATAGCGTCCTGTACGGATGCGTAACCCTGGCTGCCAATGGTCTCGTAGGTGCCTTCAGTGTTCTTGAAGAAGTAAGGCTTGGAGTTCTTGATCATCAGGGTGTCGTAGTAGGTGTTAGCGCGGAAGTTCATGAAAGCGGGATCCAGCAGTTCCTTCATGGAGTATACGAAGTCTTCTGCGGTGATGGCAGTGCCGTCATCCCACTTCAGGTCGTCACGCAGGGTGATCTTCCATGCGTAGCCGCCTTCGGCCTTCTGAGCGTCGGTGTAGCCCCACTTAGCTTCTACAGTTGCAGTAACGTCTTCCAGCTTGGTTGCTGCAGAGTAGTTGGTGGTGTAAGCACCGGGGACGATAGCGTCCTTGTTGACGGATCCGTCTGCATTGAACTTCTGATCGTCTTCGAACTTGTAGTCATAGTCGAAGAAAGAAGAACCAATGTAGCTCATGATCTGGGTGTCGTTGTTGTCCGCGTAAGTAAACTCGTTCCAGTTACTGGGCATGACGGATGTGGTAGTGTTGTACTCTGCCTGCTTGAGGTTAGCCTGAGGGATAGGCTTCTCTTTGCCGCAACCGGCAAACATAGCAGCGACAAGCACCAGGCACAAAACCATCGCGAGCACGGACTTGAGGTTTCTGTTCATGATGTTTCCTCCACTTTTTATAAAAATTTGTCTCACTATTCGCAAGACAGTTTTGCAATTTCTAATACAGAAACCTGCATTATTATGCAAAATAGCCATGCGAATGCAAAGATATGCTGATTATAGCACGGCTTTTTCCGTGCGTCAACTATTTTTCAACAAAAAGTTAACAACATTATATTGGTTATATGAACTTGTCAACCGCGAAAATTGGGATATGATTGTTAAAACCGTTTCTCATTTGTGGCACGGCAGCTCTCCGTTGTACCGGCAGGGCCGGAAAAGCAAGATGAAAGTCCCACCCTTCCGGATTGCGTATATCACCCCCCTTGTTTCTCAACGCTGCGCTTATAATGTTTGATCGGCATGAAAAGAACACTTACTTTTCAAATGCTTATTGTACTTCCGGATGTATTGTCAGAACCACCTCCTGACCGAATATGCATTTGATTATAATATTTTAAATGTAAGGAAATTGTGCAGAGCCTGCCTTTTGCCCGAAGATGCGCATAAAAAACGCAGAGCAACACAAAATTCATTTACCCCTGCTTGACATCCGCCTATCCGCTCTCCATCATCCAAAATAGCAGGCCGCAGGTGCGTCAAAGGATCCATGTTCTTCAGTTAGTATATATGTCATTCTGAGCGAGCGCAGCGAGTCGAAGAATCCCCGGCCCATCAAGCACCAGAGATCCCTCGCCGGCGTTTCCGGCTCAGGATGACATTCTTATCTGAATGACATTGGTCAAAGGATCCGTCCTCTCAAAATAACAAAGGAGTATGCATTATGGATTTTTATAAAGTACCAATCGGCTTTGGTATGGCCTTGGCCCAGAACACCGCCGCCATGAACCGCTATGCCCATTTGACCGAATCCCAAAAGCAAGATATTCTGAACAAAGCGCACAATGTCCGCAGTGAAAAAGAAATGCACGACCTTGTGAACTCCCTGGCCCATCCCACAATATAATAGCGTAGGGCGGCTATCAACCGCCCGCTTTTTTATTGCAATTTAGCCGCTTTGTGATATGATACAAGAAAGGTGGTGAGGCCTTATATGGTCTATTTAGTTCTGGCGATCGCAAGCAGCGCAATGATTGCCGTAATCATGCGCATCAGCTCTCGTAGGGTGAAGGGTAATATCAGTATGCTTGCAATGAATTACCTAACCTGTTTGCTGCTGGGGGCTTGGTACGCAGGATTTCAGTTGTTCCCTGCCCGCTCACCCGGTTTCCCTGTGACGGTGGAAATGGGTGCAGTCAACGGTATCTTGTATCTTGCGGGATTTGTACTGCTGCAGTATAACACCCGCAAAAACGGTGTGGTACTTTCCTCTGTGTTTATGAAGTTGGGACTTCTTGTGCCCTTGGTCCTGTCTGTGTTTCTCTTCAGAGAAATTCCCACCGGTATGCAGTGTATCGGCTTCGTCCTGGCAGTGGGTGCAATCATTCTGATCAACTATGAAAAAGGTACATCTTTTTCCGGTGCCAGACTACCACTGGTATTGATGCTACTGGCGGGCGGTGGCGGTGATGCCATGTCCAAGGTGTTTGCGGTATATGGCCGCGGGGCAAATTCAGATCTGTTTTTGTTTTATACCTTTGTCAGTGCATTTTTGCTGTGTGTTGCGCTGATCCTTTGGAAAAAAGAGCGTCCTGATAAATATGGATTGGTGTTTGGCCTGGTAGTGGGCATACCCAATTTCTTCTCGGCCAAATTTTTGCTGATGGCGCTGGAGGGGTTACCTGCGGTGATCGTCTATCCTACCTTCAGCGTGGCGACCATTCTGGTGGTAACCCTGGCCGGTGTCTGCCTGTTCAAAGAGCGCCTGCGCAGAGCACAATGGATGGCCATGACCGTGATTCTTGCCGCACTTGTTATGTTGAATGTATAGAGTCCGATAAGAAGTATGATAGGATCAGAAGGGTTATAATACCTATGTACTGGACGCAGCGGGATAAACGTAATGACAGGGGCAGAAAAGCCCCTCTCATTTTTGTTTTTCCTGTGTTAAACTATAAAAAACCAACTCAACTTGCACGGAACTAACGGTAGAGAGAGGTAAACTTCGGGTCGGTTGAGTATTTTAACGGTCGGTGATACAGTAAATCCGTCAAATCCAACCGACGAAAGGAACATATATTATGAAAAAGACACTTGGCGCAATGATCGCAGAACTGAGAAAGCAGCACGGCATGACCCAGCT
>JAZRGR010000131.1:0-2190 GCA_045644345.1 Faecousia sp.
CATCGGCACTCAGCGAATCTTTTGTCCCAACTTTTCGGTTTGAAAAACTTGAAATACACAAAGTATTCCTGCGTTTTCCAAACCTCAATTTGGAACAAAATCTCTCGCCGATTGCTCTCGGCGATTTAATCAGAGCTTCCCTTGAAATACACAAAGTATTCCTGCGTTTTCCAAACCTCAATTTGGAACAAAATCTCTCGCCGATTGCTCTCGGCGATTTCATCAGAGCTTCCTTAGCTTACAGCTTCTATGGCGGTGAGGGCGGTGAGAATGTCATCTTTGGTGGTGCGGTAGCCTACGGAGAAGCGGACCACCCCTTGGGGGAAGGTGCCCAGGGTCTTGTGTGCCGAAGGGGCACAGTGTAGGCCGCAGCGGGTGAGGATCTCGTATTTCTGCTCCAGGTCGTCTGCAACCTCTGCATTGTCTCTGCGGAGGAAGTCAATGGCGATGACTCCCACACGGCGGTGCAGATCCTTGGTCCCTACAAGACGGACATGGGCAAGCCCCTCCAAGCCTGCAAGAAACAGGGCGGTGAGCTCCTCCTCATGCCGGCGCCGCTGTGTCATAGTTCGGTTTACATAATCCATAGCCTCCGCCCAACCGTAGATCCCCGGCAGGTTGGCAGTCCCGGACTCGAAACGGTCGGGAAGCCAGGGGGGCAGCTCCTCGGAATCGGACATACTGCCTGTCCCACCTGCAATGAGAGGCGACAAGTCACGGGCGAATTCCTTGCTGACCAGCAGGGCACCGATGCCCTGGGGTCCCAGGAGCCCCTTGTGACCGGGAACGGCTAAAGCACTGAGCTGTAACTCCCGGAAGTCAATGGGAATGTGACCCGCAGTCTGCGCGGCATCTAAGACAAAGGGGATGTTGTGCAGTTTACATAATTCTCCGACTGCCTTGGCATCCTGGACACTGCCGCAGACGTTGGAGCCGTGGCACAGGATCAGCAGACGGGTGTTGGGTCGGATGAGGGATGGCAGCTTATCTAACTCTAAGAAGCCCTCTTCATCACAGGGGATACGGTCAAATTCGATGCCCATCTGCACCAGGGGACGCATAACTGCATTGTGCTCCATAGAGCTGACAATCACGTGATCTCCCGACTTTACGGAACCTTTTATGGCGAAATTGAGAGCGGCGGTTGCTCCCGGAGTCAGGATCACCCGATCCTCGTCACCGTGATGGAAGAACTCCGACAGTCGCTCCCGTAGGATCAGTGTAGTCAGTCCTGCCTCACGGGCAGGGCCGTAAACACTGCGGTTGATATTGACACCGATGTGGTTTACATAATATTGCATTGCCTCTCCCACCCCCGGTGCCTTGGGGAAGGAGGTAGCGGCATTATCCAGATAGATCATAGTGCTGTCCTTAAGATTTGTAGTAAATGATGTGACCGTCAGAGGCGGCAAAGTACAGGTCCCGTTTCTCGTCGCTGACCTTGACACCCTCACGGGGGCGTTCCATGTAGCGGACCATGACCACCCCGTTGGCATAATAGAAGGCGGCGACAGGATCCCAGTAGTCATCCAAGAAGCGGACCAGCTCCAGGGCATCCGTCAGATCCCAGGCATAGTTGGTGATCCGCAGCTCCGTGTTGATGGGGGTGTGGGTGATGTACTCCTTGACCTTGCGCTGCAGACCGTTATGGGTGACGGCAGCATTGGGTTGCAGATTAATGGAGTGCTCCCTGTTCTTCTCCATCCAACTGATGTTGCCGCAATTGTGGGTAAAGACCACCACGCCGTCTCGGAGCTTGGGGTGGCGCAGAGTCTCCTTGGGGGTATTGTCCTGGGAAGCTTTGACAAAGAGTCCAATGAGAGCAAGGATACCGACAATCAGGAAGAATATCTCAGTTCCACTCACAGCGAAACACCGCCTTTCCCATGATATACAGAGTTATTATATCGCATTTTGTCATGGGAATCAAGTGCTCCGATCAAAAATACACGGTTCCTTATTATAATTATAATATATTATAATATAATATAATAAATAATAAAATAAAATATAAATATACTCTCTGGCATCATATCATTATAGTATAATATAATTATAATGATCAAATGATAAAGATAATGATATTATGACAGAGAGTGATTTTTTGATGTTTTGATGTATGATTCCGATATATCATGAAAATCATGAAATTCCGATTTGTGGAGCAGGTCGATTTCCGAATTTGTTCGT
>JAZRGR010000132.1:0-8526 GCA_045644345.1 Faecousia sp.
ACCTGCCCTCCGCCCGTCCCCAGGAGGTCAAGCACGAGGTAGAGGATGTCATCGGCATCCCTGCTCTGGATGCTCCCGAGATCTCCGCTAAGAACGGCATCAACATCCGTGCTGTTTTAGAGGATATCGTACAGAATGTCCCTGCACCTACCGGAGACCGTGAGGCTCCCTTGCAGGCACTGATCTTTGACAGCCAGTACGATTCCTACCGTGGCGTTATCGTTTATCTCCGTGTAAAGAACGGCGTGATCCGTCCCGGCATGGATGTGCGGATGATGGCTACCGGCGCAGAGTATAAGGTCGTGGAGGTGGGTACCCTCCACCCCTCCGGCATGATCCCCTGCGATGCACTGGGAGCAGGTGAGGTTGGTTATCTCACTGCTTCTATTAAGAATGTAGCAGACACTCGTGTAGGCGATACCATTACCGAGATCGCCCGTCCCTGTACCGAGGCTCTTCCCGGCTACAAGACCGTACAGCCTATGGTCTACTCCGGTGTGTACCCTGCAGACGGCAGTAAGTACGGTGATCTCCGTGATGCATTGGAGAAGCTGAAGCTCAACGACGCTTCCATGGACTATGCACAGGAGAGCTCCATTGCCCTGGGCTTTGGCTTCCGTTGCGGTTTCTTAGGCTTGCTCCATATGGAGATCATTATGGAGCGTCTGGAGCGAGAGTACAACCTGGATCTGATCACCACCGCTCCCAATGTTGTTTACCGCATTACCAAGACCAACGGAGAGGTCTTGGAGGTCTACACCCCCCTGAACTATCCCGATCCCATGGAGATCGAGATGAGTGAGGAGCCCTTCGTTAAGGCGAGCATCCTCACTCCGCCGGAGTATGTAGGCAATATTATGGAGCTGTGCCAGCAGCGCCGTGGCGAATACCGGGACATGACCTATTTAGACGAGGGTCGAGTAGAACTGCGGTATTTCATGCCCCTGAATGAGATCATCTATGACTTCTTCGATGCCCTCAAGTCCCGTACCCGTGGCTATGCCTCCCTGGACTATGAGCTGGACGGATACCGCCAGTCTAAGCTGGTCAAGCTGGATATCCTCCTAAACGGGGATGTGGTGGATGCGCTGTCCTTCATCCTCTTTGCAGACAATGCCTATGCCCGCGCCCGCCGGATCTGTGAACGGCTGAAGGAGAATATCCCTCGTCAGATGTTCGAGATCCCCGTACAGGCGGCTATCGGTGGCAAGATCATTGCCCGTGAGACCATCAAGGCTCTGCGTAAGGACGTCCTTGCCAAGTGCTACGGCGGTGATATTACCCGTAAGAAGAAACTGTTGGAGAAGCAGAAGGAGGGCAAGAAGCGTATGCGTACCTTCGGTACCGTCAGTGTTCCCTCCGAGGCATTCATGGCTGTGCTTAAGTTAGACGAATGAAGCAGGTTACCATTTATACCGATGGAGCATGTTCCGGCAATCCCGGCCCCGGAGGCTGGGGTGCGATTCTGGAATTTCAAGGGAGAGAGAAGGAATTATCCGGTGGTGAAGCTCACACCACCAATAACCGTATGGAGCTCAGTGCCTGTATCTTTGCCCTTAGAGCACTAAAGGAGCCCTGCGAGGTGGCTCTGTACACCGACTCCAAGTATGTCTGTGATGCAGTGGTCAAGGGATGGGTCTACGGCTGGAGGGCAAAGGGCTGGATCAAGGCAGACAAGAAGCCTGCGCTCAATGTAGACCTGTGGGAACAGCTTCTGCCCCTTTTACAGACCCATAAGGTGAGCTGGAATTGGGTCAAGGGTCATGCCTCCAACGAGAAGAACAACCGCTGTGATGCCCTGGCTGTGGCAGAGTCCAAGAAGCACGCCGTATAGCTGTACAAAGGAGATTTCCTATGATCTATGCAATCATGGGGGCGGTGATCGCCGCCTCTGTAGGGTTGGATCAGTGGGTCAAATGGCTCACTATCCAACATATTCCCGAGAATACGGTCCTGGAGGAGCCTGTCCTGGGATTGTTCCGTCTTGCCCACCACAGGAACACCGGTGCCGCTTGGTCCATGCTGGAGGGACAGACCTGGTTCTTCCTCCTGGTTCTGGGACTTTTTATGGTCGCACTGTTCTTTATGATCCGTAAGAAGTGGTTCAACAAGAAGGCGGAGCTCCTTGCCCTGGCGTCGATCTTGGGTGGAGCCATTGGCAATGCCATTGACCGTATCTTCCGTGGGGGAGAAGTGGTGGATATGATCAAGTTCAACTTCTGGATGGAATTTCCCACCTTCAATGTGGCGGATATCTTTATTACTCTGGGTTGTTTTTTCCTTATGATCTATGTGATCTTCTTCGACAAGGAGGCTACAGACCGTGTGGATCAGAGGGAGGAAGCCTGAGATGGATCTAACCCTACCCCGGGTATCAAACGTATCCTTACAGACAGCAAAAACCGCTGAAAGCTGTTTTGAAATGTGCCCTCTCAGCTATGCTGTGAGGGCACATTTCAAAAGTGACTCATACAACGAATATCAACATAAGAGGAACACACCCTCCAAAACGGAGGTGCGTTCCTCTTTTTGAGCAATTCCGATTTATCGAGCTGTTTATCGTATAACACCGTAGGGGCGACCTGTGGTCGCCCGGTCATTGTCGTTAAACGACAATGACGAAATTACGGGATTATCACGAGATTTCCGACAAAATCGAAACATTTTTCGGGCGACCACAGGTCGCCCCTACGAACAAATTCGGAAATCGAACAGCTCGATAAACCGGGAATTTGGTTTCCTTTTGGGGAAAGAAAAAGCACTGCCCTAATCGGGCAGTGCTCAGTTGATTTAGGTCTTGCGGATGAACTTCTCACCGCAGCGGGGACAGCGGATGCTGATCTTGCCCTTGCCACGGGGGACACGGACACACTGTCTGCAATGGGGACAGCGGAAATAGCGGTGGGTCCGATCCTTGAGTCTTGCCCACAGGCTCAGCCACTTCTGATTCTCACGCTGTCTCAGGGAGATGTTCTTGGAGAACATCCGATAGACGGCGAAGCATGCCACGCAGGTATACAGGAAGCTGAGCAGACTGTACAGGAGCTTGCTCTCTAAGAGCACATACACCAGATTGTTGACCAGACTCAGAGCCAGTACCAGGAGGATCAGAGCAATATTCAGTTGATCGGAGCCGTAACGGCCATACATGAAGCGTCGAAGCATAGCATATCACCATTTGTTTGCAAGTTATGATATAACATTATATCAGAAAGTAGGGAAGATACAAGTCTTTTACGAAAACATTCACGATTTATTTACCTTTTGCCATAGAATCAAGAGGTCTATTGGTCATTCCGACAAAGTTTTTCTTTTTCAGGATTCTATATTGTATACGGAAACGATATTTGTTATAATAATAAGAAAATTAAATTGGGGAAGTGTAAGTTTTGAAGTATGGAACCTGGAATGTTGCACCTGTAGACAAGGAGATCGTAGAGAAATTGACCCGTCGAGGATATTCACCCTTGACAGCATATGCACTCAGTGGCAGAGGGATTCGCACCGTTGAGGAAGCCGACGATTTATTGCAGAGAAATGCGACACTGATAGACCCCTTCCGTTTGAAGGAGATGGATAGGGCAGTGGCTGCCATCCGCCGCGCTCTTGCAGAACATGTCACGATTGCAGTTTTCGGTGACTATGATGTAGATGGCATTACGGCAACCTGCCTCTTGACAGATTACCTCCGCTTCCGGGGAGCCACCTGTCTGACCCATATCCCCGGCAGGTTGGAGGAAGGCTACGGTCTCAATGAGGGGGCGATCCGACAGCTCTATGACCGGGGCGCACGTCTGATCATTACTGTGGACTGTGGTATTACCGCAATCCGGGAAGCAGAGCTCTGTCGGCAGTTGGGGATCACACTTGTGATCACCGACCACCACGAATGCAAGGAACAGCTCCCGGATGCACAGGCGGTAGTGGATCCTCACAGACCGGACCGCACATATCCCCATACAGATTTGTGCGGTGTAGGCATCGCCTTTAAGCTGGTAGCCGCCTTAGAGGGGGATCAGGAGGCAGTGGCCCGTCGGTATTGCGATCTTTTCTGTTTAGGTACAGTGGCAGATGTCATGCCACTGCGAGGGGAGAACCGACATCTTGTGATTCGTGGCTTGCAGGAGCTGAACCGGCCGTGCCGATTGGGGATTCGTGCACTGATACAGGCTTGTGAATGTGATAACAAGGTTATCACCGCATCCACCATCGGTTACGTGGTAGCACCTCGGATCAATGCGGCAGGACGGATGGAGCATGCAGAGCTGGCAGTAGAGCTGTTCTTGACACAGGATCCTGCTCGAGCCACAGAGCTTGCGCAGACTCTGTGCAGACTCAACAAGGAACGGCAGACCATTGAAGCTCAGATCCATAAGGAGGCTGCAGCCCTCCTCCGTGGACAGAAGCACAAGGACGGTGCCATCGTCCTTGCGGGAGAGGATTGGCATCAAGGGGTAGTAGGCATTGTTGCCTCCCGTCTCTGTGAGGAGTACCGCCGTCCCACATTCCTGATCTGCCTCAATGGAGACAATGGCAAGGCATCCTCCCGTTCCTATGGGGGCTTTAACCTCTTTGCCTCCTTGCAGGAACTGTCTCACCTGTTGGTGGGCTATGGCGGCCATGAGCTGGCTGCCGGTTTTACGATCCTTAGAGAGAATATTGATGAATTCCGCCGCAGAGTCAGCAAGCTGGCAGAGCAGCATGCTATGGCAGAGCCGGGAGGCGGTGCTCTCCATATCGATTGTGAGAT
The DNA here is from genome assembly GCA_045644345.1 of Faecousia sp. Classification (GTDB taxonomy): domain Bacteria; phylum Bacillota; class Clostridia; order Oscillospirales; family Oscillospiraceae; genus JAZOXB01. The sequence goes on from JAZRGR010000132.1 coordinate 4,751, forward strand.
TCCCGGTGAGCTATTGACCGAGAGGAACATAGATGCCTTGGTAGAGATGGAGCCCTGCGGTACCGGTTGTGCTCGCCCTATTTTCTGCATCAGCGAGGTTATTGTGGATCATGTGGGGACCGTGGGCAATGGCAAGCACCTGCGGCTGCGCATCCATACACGTGAGGGCTGCCATTTACAGGCGATCTATTTCTCCGGCGGCAACCTGTTGCATAAGATTCGTCCCGGAGACAGAGTGGACCTTGCATTCCAGCCAACGATCAACGAATATCGGGGCATGCGGAATGTGCAATTGAATTTGACGGATATTCGCCCCGTTAGTACCTACGAGCTTTATGATCGCTATTTAGGGCAACAGACACTGAGCAGTCATGATCAGTGGCTCCTGCGACCTGCAAGGGCTGATGTTGCGGCAGTTTGGCATTACATACAGGCAAGCTGTACAGGAGGCAGACTCCTGCGTTGCAGTCTGGAGGAGTTCTGCTACGGAGCGGCCTCCGGCACAGGGGAGGGACACAGCATCCGCCGTACAGGTGTCTGTTTGGATATTTTGAAGGAGCTGGGCTTGATCCGCCTTCGCCGTGAGTATATGACATTGGAGGTACAGCTCATGCCGGAGACCCGGTTCAATGCTCTGCATAACAGTAGACTATATTGCAGTTTAGGAGGGGAGTAAATGGAAACTTTTGATGAGCATTACAGTAGCTTGATGCGAGCGATCTCACGGTATTGTCCCCAGGTGGATCCGGAGCAGATCAACAGAGCGGTTGTCTACGCAGACAAGAAGCATGCCGGGCAGAAGCGCAAGGACGGCTCACCCTACATCATCCATCCCCTTGCAGTAGCGGAGATCGTTGCAGAGACCGGTCTGGATACAGATGCGATTCTGGCGGCGATCCTTCATGACTGCATCGAGGATACAGATGCCAGCCACAGTGACATTGCCAGCCATTTCGGTTCCACCGTTGCGGAGCTGGTAGAGGGTGTTACCAAGCTGACACGTGTAGAGTATTCTACTCACGAGCAGCAGCAGATGGAGAATCTGCGTAAGATGTTCATGGCTATGAGTAAGGACATCCGTGTGGTGCTGATCAAGATCTGTGACCGACTCCACAACACCCGTACCATGCAGTTCCAGACTCCTCCCAAGCAGATTTCCAAGTCTCGGGAGACCATGGATATCTACGCACCCCTGGCTCACCGCCTGGGTATGCAGAAGATCAAATGGGAGCTGGAGGATACCAGTCTCAGATATCTGGATCCTGAGGGGTACGAGGAGATTATGGCTTATTTGGAAGCCCACCAAATGGAAGCCGACGAATTCATGAAGGGCATTCAGTCCAAGATCATGACCCGACTGTCCTCTGTGGGCATCCACGGTGCCATTTACGGACGGGTCAAGCATACCTATTCCATCTATCGCAAGATGCAGAGTCAGGGCAAGAACATTGACGAGCTTTACGATCTCTATGCTTTCCGCGTGATCGTGGATTCCATTGCGGATTGCTACAATGTGCTGGGTCATATTCATGACCTGTTCAATCTGGTACCCGGGCGATTTAAGGACTATATTTCCACCCCTAAGCCCAATGATTATCAGAGCTTGCATACCACGGTCATCGGACAACAGGGTGTTCCCTTCGAGGTCCAGATCCGCACCTGGGAGATGCACCAGACAGCTGAATACGGCGTTGCTGCCCACTGGAAGTATAAGCAGGGTGTGGCAGGGGGAGATGAGAAGCAGTTTGAATGGGTCCGCCGTCTGTTGGAGAGCCAGCAGGAGGAGAATGATGCCGAGGACTATATCACCTCCCTTAAGGTGGATATGTTCGATGACGAGGTATTCGTCTTTACACCTAAGGGCAAGGTTATGTCCCTGCCGGCAGGCTCCACGCCCATTGACTTTGCCTATGCCATCCATTCCGGAGTGGGCAACGCTATGGTAGGAGCTAAGGTGAACAACCGCATAGCCTCCTTTGACCATCCTCTTCATAACGGTGATATCGTTGAGATCCTTACCTCCAAGACTGCCAAGGGACCCAGCCGTGATTGGTTAAAGATCTGCAACAGCAACCAGGCACGGACTAAGATCCGCCAGTGGTTTAAGAAGGAGAAACGGGAGGAGAACGTCGCCCACGGCAAGGCGAGCTTCGAGGGCGAGCTCCGTCGCAACGGCTTCCAGCCTGCCCTTCTGGGTGATGGAGAGCTACTGCCTATCCTGCTTAAGAAGCTGGCTTTTGACACTCTGGAGGATATGTATGCCGCTATAGGTTACGGCGGTCTGACCGCTGCCAAGGCATTCGGCAGAGTCCGTGATGATCTGAACCGAGCCACCAAGCAGCAGCCTGCTGTCAAGGAGCCTGCCAAGGCTCCTGTGGAACAGACGCAGAAGACCAATCGCCACAAGGCGTCCGGTGTTATTGTTGAGGACATCGATTCCTGCATGATCAAGTTCTCTCGGTGTTGCACTCCTGTACCCGGCGATGATATTATTGGCTTTATCACCCGTGGCTACGGTGTCAGCATTCACCGCAAGGATTGCGTCAATGCACAGGCAGCCACCTCTGCCTCCCAACGGGACCGTTGGGTTCCTGTAACATGGTCCGATCATGACAGCAGTCCCTTCTCCACAACGTTGGAGATCGACTCCAATGATCGCAGCGGGCTGTGGCTGGATGTAGCCTCGGTGCTGAATGCTGCCAAGGTTAAGGTGACAGAACTGGCAGGCCGTGAGATGCCGGCAGGCAAGGCAAGGATCCTCGCTACCTTTGAGGTCAAGAATGTAGAAGAACTGGAATCCATCCGTGGGCGGATCCGTCAGATTGCCGGCGTAGTAGAAGTACGAAGGGGGCAGAACTGATGCGAGCAGTGGTTACCCGAGTCTTAAACGCTTCCGTTGAGATCGGCGGCGAGATTGTCGGCCGGATCGGGGAGGGCTTCCTGATACTCTTGGGCATTGCACCCATGGATACTCCTGCCCTGTGTACCAAGCTGGCAGACAAGATTCTGGGTCTTCGGGTATTCGAGGACGAGAATGGGAAGATGAATCGCTCCTTATCCGATGTAAACGGTCAGGTCCTTGTGGTCAGCCAGTTTACCCTTTACGGGGATTGCTCCCACGGTCGCAGACCCAGCTTTATCGAGGCGGCCCGTCCGGAAACAGCGATCCCTCTGTACGAGCAGTTCCTGCAGGAATGCAGACAGCGGGGATTTATGACTCAACACGGTGAATTCGGTGCGGATATGCAGGTTCGCAGCCAGAACAACGGTCCCGTCACCCTTGTACTGGACACGGACCGGATTTTCCCCAAGGGCTAAGTTGAGATTCGACTCCCCACAGCGTAAGGAGAACCGCAAAATTCCGATTTATCGAGCCGTTATGCTGTCCCAAATGGAAAATTGAAAATGGAAAATGGAAGCAAATGCGAGTAAGCGAGTGCAGAGATTGCTTGACTGCATCCAAAGGCTCAAAGGTGTGTAGACCTAACATCTACACAAAACAGGCAACGCCTGTGCAGAGCGGGAGCATTTTAGAGCAAGCAAAGCTTGGTCAATGGAAAATGAAAAATTAACAGACCTCTCTGGCACTACGTGCCATCTCCCCTAACTTAGGGGAGAATAATTTCTCCTCCCCTAAATTTCTCCTCCCCTACGAAAGGGGAGGATGGGAGGGGTGGTCGTAATTGTGCTCGGCGGCCTTGCCGAGCAGTGCCCAACGGGCGGGTGAGGTCTGTAAAAGAGCAGAAAGAGCAGAAAGAGCAGAAAGAGCAGAAAGG
>JAZRGR010000133.1:0-2561 GCA_045644345.1 Faecousia sp.
TGTCCGTAAGGCAGATATGTTCAGCAAGAGAACCATTCGCCGCCGACAGACTGTGACTCATGTAGATACAGCTTCGGAAGCCTTGGCGTTATCCCTCGGAGAAAAAGCCGGTGTGGATATGGCCTATATGTCTGACCTGACCGACGCGACAGAGGAAGAATTGTATGAGGATCTAAGAGGAGTCATCTTCCTGAATCCTCAATACCGTGGAGAACAGGATCATAATCCCAAGTATCTTCCTGCAGACGAGTATCTTTCCGGCAATGTCCGTGAGAAGTTAGCCCTTGCAAAACGCAGTGCGGAGCTCTATCCCCAAGACTACACACCCAATGTGAAAGCGTTGGAGGCGGTTCAGCCCAAGGATCTAACCGCAAGTGAAATCTCTGTCCGCTTGGGTGCAACTTGGCTTCCCACAGATGTTGTGCAGGATTTTATGTATGAACTGTTCAATACACCGTATTATATGCGGTTTCGTACCAAGGTTCATTATTCTCCCATTACAGGGGAATGGAGTGTTTCTGAGAAGACTCAGGACAGAGCAAATGTCAAAGCAAACAACACATATGGCACTACTCGTATCAACGGCTATAAGATCCTGGAAGAAACTCTGAATCTCCGAGATGTGCGAATCTTTGACTACGTGGAGGACAATAACGGAAAGAAGATTCCTGTTCTCAACAAAAAGGAAACTGCCATTGCACAAGGTAAACAGGAATTGATCAAGGAAGCCTTCCGAGAGTGGATCTGGAAGGATCCCCAACGGAGAGAACGGCTCTGTACGCTTTACAATGAAAAATTTAACTCCAACCGTCCCCGTGAGTATGACGGAAGCCACCTCCAATTCCCCGGAATGAATCCCGAAATCCGCCTCCGTCCTCACCAAGTCAACGCCATTGCCCATATCCTTTATGGTGGAAATACACTTCTTGCACATGTCGTGGGCGCAGGGAAGACCTTCGAGATGGTCGCTGCAGCTATGGAAAGCAAACGACTTGGTTTGTGTCAAAAGTCTCTCTTTGTGGTTCCCAACCACCTGACAGAGCAGTGGGCATCCGAGTTCCTGCAACTATATCCTGCGGCAAATATTTTGGTTGCCACCAAGAAGGATTTTGAAGCCCGAAACCGCAAGAAATTCTGCGGAAGAATTGCAACCGGTGACTATGATGCCATTATCATCGGTCACTCTCAGTTTGAAAAGATCCCCATGTCCGTGGAACGGCAGAAAGCTATCCTCCAACAGCAGATCGACGAGATCATGGACGGAATCGCCATAGCGAAGCATGAGCGTGGGGAGCGTTTTACCATTAAGCAGATGGAACGCACCAAGAAACAGCTTCAGGCGAAGATGGACAAGCTCAACGATCAAACCCGCAAGGACGATTTGGTTACATTTGAGGAATTGGGGGTAGACCGTATTTTTGTGGACGAGGCCCATTATTACAAGAACCTGGCTGCGTTTTCTAAGATGCGAAATGTAGGCGGTATCTCTCAGACCGAGGCTCAGAAGTCCAGTGACCTTTATATGAAGTGTCGCTATTTGGATGAACTGACAGGCGGCAGAGGTGTCATTTTTGCAACAGGCACACCCATTTCCAACTCCATGGTTGAGATGTACACCATGCAGAAGTATTTGCAGTACCGAGCATTGGAAGAAAAGGGACTTCTTCACTTTGATGCTTGGGCATCCACATTCGGTGAGACTGTCACAGCAATCGAACTCGCTCCAGAAGGATCCGGCTACCGAGCAAAGACACGCTTCGCCAAATTCTACAATCTTCCCGAACTGATGTCCATGTTCAAGGAAGTTGCGGACATTCAAACTGCGGATATGCTTAAACTCCCTGTGCCGGAAGCTATCTCTCAGAATGTCGTTTTGAAGCCCTCAGAACAGCAGAAACAGATGGTAGAGTCTCTTTCTCAACGAGCCGAGAAGGTACGAAACAAGATGGTGGATTCCTCCAAGGACAATATGCTTCTCATTACCAACGACGGCAGAAAGTTGGCATTGGATCAGCGGCTTATGAATCCTCTTTTGCCCGAAAGTGAAACAGGAAAAGTAACTGCTTGTGCAGATCGTGTATTCGCAATCTGGCAGGCACACGAAGGAACAAAGTCCACACAGCTTGTGTTCTGCGACCTGTCAACTCCCCATAATGACGGCAACTTCAATGTCTACGATTCTCTGAGAGATTCCCTTATAGAACGAGGTGTTCCGGAAGAAGAAATCGCCTACATTCACGATGCTTCCACAGAGGCAAAGAAGAAGGAGTTGTTCTCTAAAGTCCGATCCGGTCAGGTGCGAGTTTTGCTTGGTTCTACGCAGAAAATGGGTGCAGGCACCAATGTGCAAGAAAGACTTGTAGCATTGCATCATCTCGATTGTCCCTGGCGACCTTCCGATCTCCAACAGCGAGAAGGACGAATTGTCCGACAAGGCAATATGCACGACCAAGTAGAGATCTACACCTATGTTACAGAGAATACTTTTGACAGTTATCTGTATCAGTTGGTGGAATCCAAGCAGAAGTTTATCGGTCAGATTATGACTTCTAAATCTCCTG